>CAYPJO010000041.1:9930-18718 GCA_964411065.1 uncultured Thermodesulfovibrio sp. | reverse complement strand
GTTGTAATTATTAATGGCTTTTTTTGTATCACATTAGCCCAACAAAAGTCAAAGAATAAAAATGTAAATATAAGTCATTCAAGGTTATATTCCTTTATCTTCGTTAAAAGTGTTTTATAACTAATACCGAGCAACTCTGAAGCTCTTGTCTTGTTACCTTTAGTCTGAATTAAAGCTTGTTGTATCTTCACCTTTTCAACAGCTTTTATAGTCGATTCTACAACCTTATGAAGCGGGATAATATCTTCCTTATGGTGTCCCTCTGTAATTTCATTTTCTAAATATTCTAAATAAATATTCCTAGGAAGTATGTATGGACCATCACACAATATAATGGCTCTCTCAATAACGTTTTTTAACTCTCTCACATTACCCTTCCAAGAATGGGTAAGAAGTTTTTTTTCTGTTTCTGCTGAAAAACCCTTAATGTCTTTGCCAATCTCTTTACAAAAAATTGACAAAAAATTTCTTGCAAGGGGGATTATATCCTCCTTCCTTTCTCTTAGAGGTGGAATCGTTATTGGAAAAACATTCAGCCTATAATAGAGGTCTTCTCTGAAAGTTCCTTCCCGTGTCTGTTTAAAAAGGTCTTTATTGCTGGCAGCTATTACCCTAACATCAATCTTTATTGGCCTTGCTCCACCAACTCTCTCAATTTCGCTCTCTTGTAAAACTCTCAAAAGCTTAGATTGAAGGTTTAAAGGCATATCGCCAATTTCATCTAAGAAGATTGTGCCTCCATCTGCAAGTTCAAACTTGCCTTGCTTAACCTCTAAGGCACCTGTAAAAGCTCCTTTTTCATGCCCGAATAGCTCATTTTCTACTAAATCTTTTGGTATAGCAGCACAATTTACTGCTATAAAAGGATTATTACTCCTACTACTCAATTGGTGAATTAGCTTTGCTAAAAGCTCTTTACCTGTTCCACTTTCACCTAAAAGGAGGACTGTGGTTTTTAAAGGAGCCACTTTTTTGACTTTTTCAATTATATTTAACCATTGGGGACTAACTCCTATAACATTTCTATTATAAGCAGGGATAGGAATCTTTTCTTCTTTTGCATGGACTTTTTCTTGACCTGAGTAATCACAAGAATAACTTTCCATAATTGCTTTTTTCAGGAGCATTAGAAGATGATCAGGATCAAAAGGTTTAGTTATGAAATCATAGGCACCTTCTTTAACTGCTTTTACAGCAACCTCAATACTTCCATAAGCTGTCATTATGATTATTGGTATCTGAGGAGATTGCTCTCTTATTAGTTTAATGATGTCTATGCTGTCTCCATCAGGCAATTTTAGATCTGCCACGATTGCGTCAAAAGCATTTGTTGAAAATCTCTCCAAACCCTCTTTTAATGAAAAGGCGCACTTAACTTCGTAACCTTCAAGTTGCAAAGCTTTTTTAAGCATCTCTGCAAGACTTTTTTTATCTTCGATAATGAGTATATTTTTCATAGCTATATTCTTCTTGAAGTTAGGGTGATTAAGTGTTATGGGTATAAATATTTTAAAGGTTAAACACTGTTGAGTTAATTCTATTTACTACTAAATCTGTTTATATATTTAGTTTAATCTTTTGGAAGATAAATAGTAAAAGTGCTGCCTTCACTCTCTTTAGATGTAACAGTTATGTTACCTCCATGAGCTGTTATAATCTTATAGGCGATCGTTAGCCCTAAACCTATCCCGTTTTCTTTAGTTGTATAAAAAGGTGAAAAAATCTTATTGATTTCACTCTTCGATATACCTTTACCTTTATCAGTAATATCTATGAGAACACCTTCTTTATTTTTTAAAGAAGTCTCCTTTAATTCAACTTTCACTTCATCACTTACATCAACCGCATTATGAATAAGATTACTAATTGCTTGAGAGAGAAGAACACGATCAGCTTTAATATAGATGTCTTTTACCTCCTGGAAGATTACCTTTTTACCATTGCTCAATTTATTCTCAACGCATTTTTTGATTAGAGCAACAAGGTTTATTTCCTCTTTCTCAATCTTTTCAAATTTTGAAAGCTTAAATAGTTCTTCGATAATACGATTGATTCCTTCCACTTCTTGTAAAATAGCTTTAATCATATCGCATCGTCTATCATTCTCATCCAAGCTTTTTAAGAGTAATTTACTATAACCAGCAATAACTGCCAAAGGATTTCTTATTTGATGAGCAATTCCAGCAGATATCTCACCTATCACTGCAAAACGATCCTTTAACTGAAGTTGTTCTCTCAAGGTATTTATTTCACAACCTAAAGTCTTAAAAGCATCTATTAAAGTTTCTATCTCCGCTGTAGATGTCTTTTTTTTTCTGAGACGCCTGAATATCAAAAGGAGAGAGATTAAAATCAATAAAAGCAGAAAAGTGAAAAACAATAAAATGAACAATAACTCAGGAAGAGTAAGCATTTTTTTATGATAACACAAATCAAGCCCACTTCACGTAAAATCAACTTTTCGAATCTTTTTTTATTAAATTTTCAAAGCCCGCTCTTAATTTTTCTAACAAAAACAATTTACCGTTATTTCTTAATAAAAAATTTTTTATAATAGCAGTGTGATAGTGTGCCGATAAACAATAAATTGCTAAATTGTCTTTTTTTGAAAGAGAGACGGTAATGAGTGGAATAGATATTATCATCATAAAGCAAGAAGGATTAGAGTAGGAGACTACCACCTAAATTGTTTGATTGCCCAACACCTTATAAGAATCTTGTAATTTTTGCTTAAAAAGAGCTATAAAGTCTTCTTTAAAGCATCTTTAACTCTAGATTTATTCTGTAATTCGACAACTTTAATTAAGCCAAATTTCAATGGAAATATCTGCTTTAATTATGTAACTTATCTCTATAAATGAAGTATCGGTTTGCTGAACCACCTCCTTATGTATATTGTGAAGGAAATATTATTGAACTAATTTTACTTTGCGATTAGCTCCCCTTTTAAGTTATCTAATCTGCGAGTAAGAGAGGCATAATTTTATTTTAACTGTCAATATGTGCATTTGTACTTAGTAATTAAGTGCAAGATTTTACTACAGTAACTATATAGTCTTGCAGGACTTTGATTTTTTATCCAATCTTTAGTTAATATTTTAAATCTCTTTGAGAAAAAAGCAGGAGTCATTATGCATTTTTTTAAATATAAAAAGGGTGAACTCTATGCAGAGGAGGTTCCGATAAAAGAGATAGTTTCTAAGGTCGGCACCCCAGCATATATTTATAGTTATAACACCCTGCAGAGGCATTTTAACGCATATAAGGATGCTTTTAGAGATATACCCCATATCATCTGTTTTGCCCTTAAAGCTAATTCTAATTCAGCTATTATTAGATTGCTCGCTAATTTAGGAAGCGGTGCAGATGTAGTTTCTGGAGGTGAGCTTTATAAAGCATTAAGATGTGGGATACCCCCAAAGAAAACTGTATATGCAGGTGTAGGTAAGACTGAAGAAGAGATAAAATATTCCTTAGAAAGTGGTATATTGATGTTTAATGTTGAATCTGACAATGAATTAATCGAGATAGATAGAATTGCAAGCCAGTTGAATTTAAAAGCTCCTATTGCTCTTAGAGTTAATCCTGATATTGATCCCAAAACTCATCCTTATGTTGCAACAGGCTTAAAAAAACACAAATTCGGTATCCCCATAGATAAAGCTCTTGACTCTTATAGGCTCGCAAAAAGTTTGAGAAATATAACTATTGTTGGAGTACATAAACACATAGGGTCGCAGATAACGGATGTTGCACCTTTCGTTGACGCTCTGAAAAGAATAACAGTCTTAATAGATTCCCTCGCCAAAAACGGAATATATATTAAATATCTGGATATAGGTGGCGGATTGGGCATTACTTATAATAGTGAGAGCCCACCTTTACCTGTTGATCTTGCAAAGAATATACTCCCTCTTTTAGTTACAAGAGAACTTACCCTTATTTTAGAACCAGGTAGATCGATCGTAGGTAATGCAGGTATACTTGTAACTAAAGTCCTTTACTTGAAGAAATCTGAAAATAAAGAGTTCGTAATAGTAGATGCAGGCATGAATGACTTGATTAGACCATCAATATACGGAGCTTACCACAAAATTCAACCAGTTACACAGAAAGTTAGAGAGAAGATAGTTGCCGATATTGTAGGTCCTATATGCGAGTCGGGCGATTTTCTTGCAAAAGAAAGGGAGATACCAAAGGTCAAACAGGGAGAATATCTTGCAGTCATGAGTGCAGGAGCTTATGGATATGCTATGTCTTCTAATTATAATAGTAGACCAAGACCAGTTGAAGTTTTAGTTAAAGGTAGTGAATATGCAATTATTCGGAGTAGAGAGACCTATGAAGATTTAGTGAAAGGGGAAATTATTCCAGACTTCATTTAAATTTTTTGTTCGGGGAGATTAGCTTGAAGATATCTTTCACCAAAATGCACGGGTTGGGAAATGATTTTATACTAATTGACTTACTATCCCAACAAATAAAAGAACTTAACTATTCTCTTTTAAGTCAGAAGTTCTGCCATAGAAGGTTTGGTATAGGGGCTGATCAACTCTTAATTCTGTCTCCCTCAGAGGTTGCTGATTTTAGGATGAGAATCTTTAATGCTGACGGTAGCGAAGTGGAGATGTGTGGAAACGGCATAAGATGCCTTGCTAAATATATTTGGGATTTGGGTTTATCAAAAAATAATTCTTTAAAGATTGAGACCCTTGCAGGGATTATCATTCCTGAAAAAGTTGGCGAGATGATAAAAGTCGACATGGGAGAACCGATTTTTGAACCTTCACTCATCCCTGTTAAATTACCTCTGTTGGATAATCCTGCAAAGATTATCGATTATCCCCTCAATATTTTTGATAAGGAATTTAAGATAACCTGTCTATCTATGGGTAATCCTCATGCAGTAATTTTTTTAGAAGAGGATATCAGCACATTCCCTATTAATATTTATGGACCTGCTATTGAAAATCATGAGCTTTTCCCAAAAAGAACGAATGTTGAGTTTATTAACTATAAAAATAAATGCGAGTTAATTATGAGAGTTTGGGAAAGAGGTGCTGGCGAGACGATGGCTTGCGGCACAGGGGCATCTGCTTCCGCCGTGGCAGCTATCATTAAGGAATTGACAGAACGGAAGGTAACAATTCACCTATTAGGAGGAGATCTTCTAATAGAATGGGCAGATGACAACCATGTATATATGATAGGGCCAGCGATTAAAGTTTTTGAAGGGACTATTGAAGTAAAGGAGGGGTATTCTTCAACCTTTAATTGGGTAGAAAGGAAAGATCAAAATATAACTTAAAAATACAAAATTATTTAGGAGGATAGAATGTTTAAAGGTTCAATAGTGGCAATTGTTACGCCCTTTAAAAATGGGCTTTTTGATGAAGAGGCTTATGAAGCCCTAATTGAATGGCATATCTCGCAGGGTACTCATGGAATTCTCTCTTGCGGTACTACAGGCGAAGCTTCTACATTAAGTTTTGAAGAACATTTTAGAGTCATGGAAGTTGCTGTAAAAGCCTCTAATGGACGTATACCTGTTATTGCTGGAACTGGTGCTAATTCGACTGAAGAAGCATTAATCCTTACAAAAAAAGCTAAAGAGTTAGGAGCTGATGCTGCATTATTAGTAACTCCTTACTACAATAAGCCCACACAAGAAGGACTTTATAGACATTATAAACTGATAGCTGAATCTGTTGATATGCCGATGATTCTTTATAATGTTCCTGGCAGAACCGCTGTTAATCTTTTGCCATCAACAGTTGCAAGATTGGCTGAGTGTAAAAATATCATAGGAATAAAAGAGGCTACAGGAGACATGAAACAATCTAGCGAACTAATAAGACTTTGCGGTGATAGGTTTATAGTTTTATCAGGTGATGACTTTACAACTCTTCCCCAACTTGCTCTTGGAGGAAGAGGTTCAATCTCCGTCACTGCTAACATAGCTCCAAGAGATTGTGCTGAGATGTTCAATGCATGGGAAAAAGGTGATACTGCAACAGCAAGAGAGTTGCATTATAAGCTTGAACCATTAAATCATGCTATGTTTATAGAGACCAACCCGATCCCTGTAAAGACAGCCCTTGCGATGATGGGAAAGATCAAGGAGGAATTCCGTTTACCTCTTTGTGAGATGTCTCCAGCAAATAAAGAGAAATTAAAAGATATTTTGACAAAAGCTGGTATCATCTAAGAGTTGATCTTTAAGTATCAGGCAGTATTATGTATTCTTAAACATGGTTTCTCAACATTAATTCAAGTGGGTGAGGATTAAGATAATACTGCCTTTTTAAATAAGGTTCATTATACTTTTTTACATAGTGGTTTATAATTGTAATAGGGACAATCAAAGGAATAAGTTTTTTATAATAATTAGAAATTATCTCGCTTAGTTCTTTTCTTTCATCAGGTGTAAGAAATTTTTTCAAAAAACCTACAATATGTTGTAAAACATTCGTATTTTTTTTGACAGTCGCAAGCAACCTTAAAGCAGACATTAAAGTTGTAAGATATTCTTTTTTCAGCTCTTCTTTATCTTTCTTTCCAGCATTTGCGACTATCCTCCCTAATTGCGTATAATGTTTTGAACTATGGGCGAGAATTAAAAGCTTATGATCGGTATGAAAAGAGACAAGTTTTTTAGGAGACCAGTTATCTTCTTCCATATCCTGCCATCTCTTATAAACAAAGACTCTTTCAATAAAGTTCTCTCTTAATTCAGGATTCTGTAACCTGCCTTCATCCTCTACTGGGAGAAGAGGAAACTGCTCCATAAAATATTTTGCAAATATGCCTATCCCTGTTTTGGATGGTGACCCGGAATGAGTATAAACCTTTACCCCTCTCATACCAGAACTTGGAGAGTTACTCTTGAATATAAAGCCAGAAAGTTTTTCTGCTTTCAATTCTTCAACTTTCTCTGTAGCCCATTTAAGCATTTGATCGGTATAGTCCTTATTCGATTTTATAGTTACAAGTCTGGGCGAGTCAGGGTCACCTATTAATCTCATTGCTTCACGAGGAACAGGTAATCCCATCTCCACTTCAGGACAAACGCTGACAAAGGTCACAAACTTACCAAGAGTATCTCTAATATAATGGTCGAGCTTGTGACCACCATCATATCTCACCTTAAATCCTAACAGACATGAACTAATTCCGATCTTTATTGGCCGTTCCATTGAGGTATTCCAAATAACAATGTCGTTTCAGTATTAATTATAACTTGGTTAGTTAAAAATTGTTAATTATTTTAAAGCTGTTTCTCATAAAAAATTCTAAATATCTTTTAACTTTTCTCTTTATGTTATAATTTTTTATGGATTGGATAAAGGTAAGGCTTATACTTTTGCTGTTTTTTTTACTCACCTATGCTCTACAAGCAGATGAGAATAGACCTATAAAGACAACTTCTGAACCAGTGAAAAGAGAAGTCATGTTAATTGTGCTTAACGGAGTTATTAATCCTGTAGCATCTGAGTATATTCAAAAGTCAATTAAAAAAGCATCCGAGAAAAAGGCAGAACTTCTAATAATCCAGCTTGATACACCTGGTGGTCTTGATACTTCAATGAGAAGTATTGTCAAAGAGATAAATAATAGTGATATTCCAATAGTTGTTTATGTCTCTCCCAGTGGTGCAAGAGCTGCTTCAGCAGGTGTCTTTATTACATTGTCTGCTCACATCGCGGCTATGGCGCCGGGGACTAATATAGGTGCAGCTCACCCTGTTGCAATTGGTGAAAAGATGGATAAAAAGGTTGCCGAAAAGGCAGTTAACGATGCAGTAGCTTATATTAAATCAATTGCTGAACAAAGAGGTAGAAATGTAAAGTGGGCAGAAGATGCAGTAAGAAAAAGTGCCTCTATAACGGAATCGGAAGCCCTGAAAAATAAAGTTATCGACTTAGTTGCAGATAACATACAAGATCTTTTAGCAAAAATAAACGGTCGTAAAGTCAGAATAGCAAATGAAGAGAGAGTAATAAATACTGTCAATGTTGATATTGTTAAAGAAGAGATGGGAATTCGTCACAGGATTCTCAACTTTATAAGTGACCCCAATGTAGCTTATTTACTTTTGCTTATTGGCTTTTATGGCATCTTTTTTGAGTTAACAAATCCTGGCTCTATATTCCCTGGCGTTTTAGGGGGTATCTGCTTAGTTTTAGCTTTTTATTCATTCCAGACTCTACCTGTTAACTATGCGGGTCTACTTTTAATCCTGATAGGTATAATACTTTTTATCTTAGAAGTAAAAGTTGTATCTTATGGAATGTTAACCATTGGTGGAATAATTTCTATGGTTTTAGGTTCATTAATGCTCTATGATTCTTCCTTTCCTTTTATGAGGTTATCATACTCAATCGTAATTCCAGTAGCTATCATCACCGCAATCTTCTTTGTAATCACTTTCAGATTAGCCTATAAAGCATACAAACGTAAACCTGTCACCGGTCAAGAAGGGCTTATTGGAGTTATAGGGATAGCTAAGAGCGATATCTCTCGCGAGGGCGGAATGGTGTTCGTAAGAGGAGAGTATTGGACCGCCTATTCTGACGATTTTATAACTAAGGATGATAAGATAATGGTGGAAGAGGTAAAGGGATTAAAACTCAAAGTTAGAAAAGCTCCCGATTAGACCGTAGAAAATTAAAGAGCAAGAAGAGCTTTTACTTTACTTTTTAGCTGTAAGAAGATTTTTGTTAATCCCTCTCTTCTTATTCTCTAATCATCTTTTTTTAAATATCTCTATTTTTTCATCTTTTAAAAA
>CAYPJO010000041.1:0-9830 GCA_964411065.1 uncultured Thermodesulfovibrio sp. | reverse complement strand
TCATCTTTTAAAAACTACCTCTTTTACCTCAACCATTTTAATTGCTATCTAATCATCTTATCCGACTAACTCTTTATACCAAAGCCTCGCCTTCTGATAGAGTTATAGCCAGCTTTTTTTGTAAGTAGTCTCCTTGAAAGTTTTATCTTAAATTGTAAAAGTTAATGTTTTCTCACAAAGAAGTCTTTTTTTCTGTTTGTTTTGCCATAAGGGGTAATATTTTATATCATGCTGACATCTAAAGAAGAGATAGTCTCAATGTTTTTAATAGTTTCTATTAACAAATTCGTAGATTGGTTTTATGGACATTCTTAGTCTAAAATTGATAAACTTAAAGATTAAAAGTTATTGATTTTATTGATTTTATCATCTTAGTAGAGGAGCTATTTTAATAGTCAGTTTTTTACAAAAATATTTTTAGGAGGTAGTTTTGAGAAGAAAGTATGATCCACAGACAATCGAGCTAAAATGGCAAGCATATTGGGAAGAGAAAGGGTTATATAAGACAAAGGTGAATCAATCAAAGAAGAAATTTTACTGCTTAGAGATGTTTCCCTATCCATCGGGGAAAATTCACATGGGGCATGTTAGAAATTATACCATCGGAGATGTGATAGCAAGATATAAATTAATGAGAGGATATAATGTTCTTCATCCTATGGGTTGGGATGCCTTTGGCTTACCTGCTGAAAATGCAGCCATAAAAAACAAAGTTCATCCTGCCAGGTGGACCTATGAAAATATAGACTATATGAAAAAACAGCTCAGACGAATGGGTTTAAGTTATGATTGGTCTAAAGAGATCACAACCTGTAGTCCGGAATATTATAGGTGGAATCAATGGTTTTTCCTTAAAATGTTTGAAAATGGACTTGCCTACAAGAAAGCTTCATATGTGAATTGGTGCCCTTCCTGTGCTACTGTCCTTGCTAATGAGCAGGTTATTGATGATAAATGTTGGAGGTGCGATAGTACTGTTACACAGAAGGAGCTTGAACAATGGTTTTTTAGAATCACAGATTATGCAGAAGACTTATTGAATGGTTGTAATGAATTAACAGGATGGCCTGAAAAAGTTATAGCTATGCAGAAGAACTGGATTGGCAAAAGTAGAGGTGTAGAGGTAGATTTCCCAATCGAGGGGCTCCAAGAGAAGGTGAAAATTTTTACAACTCGCCCTGACACCCTTTTTGGTGTTACTTTTATGTGTTTAGCTCCTATGCATCCTTTAATAGAGAAGTTAAAGCTTAATCCTGATGATTTAGCTAAGGTGAAAGCAAAATATGGCGATATGGAGACAAAAGAAGGTTTTTTTACTGGCTATTATGCCATAAATCCACTTAACAATGAACGAGTACCGATATTTGTCGCGAATTTTGTCTTGATGGAATATGGAACTGGAGCTATTATGTCAGTGCCCGCTCATGATCAAAGAGACTTTGAGTTTGCAAAAAAATACAATTTGCCAATAAAGGTAGTCATAGTTCCGAAGGATCTAACAGATATTAGGCAAATGGAAAATTTAACAAAAGCCTATGAAGAAGAAGGTGTTTTAATCAACTCTGGAGAATTTACAGAGCTCGAGAGCGATAAGGCAAGGGATAAAATAATTGAACATTTAGAAAAAGCAAGGATTGGAAAGGCAAAGATCAATTATAGACTTAGAGACTGGGGTATCTCGAGACAAAGATATTGGGGGACTCCTATACCTATTATTTATTGCGACAAATGTGGTATTGTGCCAGTTCCCGAAAAGGAATTGCCTGTTATTTTACCAGAAGATATAAATATTACAGGCATAGGTGGGTCTCCTCTACTTGAGTCAGAGATTTTTCTTAAAGTTAAATGCTATAAATGCGGAGGAGATGCTAGCCGTGAAACTGACACAATGGATACTTTTGTTGATTCTTCATGGTATTTTATTGCCTATTGCATGGAGTCTGCCCAGCAGGTGAGCAAAGCTTCTCTAACTCAAAAAGGGATTGCAAATAGATCCTTTGATTTCAACACTTCTATAATTGAGAGTCGATCTTTTATAGACTACTGGATGCCTGTGGATCAATACATAGGTGGCATCGAACATGCTGTTTTACACCTTTTATATTCGAGGTTCTTTACGATGTTTTTAAAAAAAGTTGGCATCACGACAGTAAAAGAGCCTTTTCAGAGACTTCTCACACAGGGGATGGTCTGTAAAGAAACCTTTAGATGTCCAAATCATGACTGGCTTTTCCCTGAAGAGGTCAAGGGTTCATCTTGCGTTCATTGTGGCAGTTTAGTAGAAAAAGGTCGAACAGAAAAAATGTCTAAATCGAAAAAGAATGTAGTAGACCCTGATATGCTTATTGAAAAATATGGCGCTGATACCATGAGACTCTTCATTCTTTTTGCAGCCCCCCCTGAAAAAGACCTGGAGTGGTCTGATAAAGGTGTTGAAGGAGCATACAGATTTTTGAACAAACTATGGAGAATTGTCCTTAATGGCAATCCCCATATATCGGGTATTAAGGTTGAAGACTTGGACTTTAAGAAAAACTTATCCAGAAAGCTCAATCCCAATAATATAAAACTCTTAAGAAAGACCCATCAAACCATTAAGAAAGTTACTAATGATATAGAGAGGGAATATCACTTTAATACTGCTATTTCTGCATTAATGGAGCTTGCCAATGAAATGTCAGTATTTGACATAAAGACCGAGGAAGATAAAGAGGTTTTCTCCTTCGCAGTGAAAAATATTTTATTAATGATTGCTCCCTTTGCACCCCACATTGCTGAAGAGTTGTGGGAACTGACTGGAGAGAAAAATAGTATCTTCGAACACCCCTGGCCTGAATGGGATGAAGAATTTGCTAAGGAAGAAATGATAGAATTGGTTGTACAAGTTAACGGAAAGCTTAGGGCTAAAGTACTCATTCCAACATACTTATCTGAAGAAGAGGTAAAAGAAAAAGCTCTTAGTGAACCGAAGATTTCAGAGCTTTTAAGAGGTTTTAAAATAAAAAAGATTCTCGTAGTAAAAAATAGGCTGGTCAATATAGTTACATAAAATACTTATTAAAGCTTTTTGAATAAAAGATCTATCTTAACTATGCCGTGAGTTTTTATGCTTTAAATGGTTTAAGATAGAACTAAAAGAAGAAAGGAGTATGGATTCAGATGAAATATAGAAATCCCTTTCCTACTGTTGACATAATTATAGAATATAAAGGTGGCATAATCCTTATTAAGCGGAAAAATCCACCCTTAGGTTGGGCATTGCCAGGGGGTTTTGTCGACTATGGTGAAAGCCTTGAAGCATGCGCTATAAGAGAGGCAAAGGAAGAGACAGGTTTAGATATAAAACTATTAAGACAATTCCATACCTATTCAGATCCAAAGAGAGATCCAAGGTTTCATACTATTACTACTGTATATATAGCTAAAGGAGAAGGAGAATTAAAAGCAGGAGACGATGCTAAAGAAGTAGGCTTATTCTATCGTGACAATTTACCTGACAATATAGCCTTTGATCATAAAGAAATTTTAGTTGATTATTTTACAAAGAGGTACTAAAGATGATAAAAACAATGAGAAAACATGCTAAATATTTTTATATTCTCTTTTTTATAGTTATTTTAACTTTTATATTCTGGGGCGTTGGTCCCCTTGACAAACCGTCAGTCGTTGCCGTTGCAGAGATAGGCAATGAAAAGATAACTATTGAAGAATATTGGCGCTCCTATGAGAGGGTGAAAGACTTTTATAGACAAATTTATAAGGGACAATTTGATCAAGCCATGGAGGAGAAGCTCAATCTGAAAGAGACAGTTCTTAATGGATTGATTGAGGAGAGGATTTTGCTAATTTCTGCTCAAGAGATAGGCATAAAGATTACAGATCGTGAGCTACAAGATGTAATAACTACAGACCAAAGATTTATTAGAGACGGAGTCTTTAGAAAGGATGTCTACCTTAAAACGCTCCAACTAAACAGACTAACTCCAGAGGTTTTCGAGAATTCACTTCGTCAGCAACTGACAATTCAAAAGATGAGAATGCTTATAAGTTCTACCGTGGATGTGGGAACTCATGATATTGGAAAGTCCTTTCAGGGCAACCAAAGATTGAATGAACTCAGACAGATACTCCTCTTTCAGAAAAAAGAGAGGGCTATTAAATCTTATATAGAAAGCATGAAATCAAAACTGAATGTAAAGATAAATAAAGATTTAATCTCTTAGGGAGAGAGAAACCCTATACAGAATGGAAAAGAATTAGAGATTTTAAAAAACAATTAAAAGATTAAAATAGCGAACTTTTCAGGGGATTCAAGTGGTAGACATAATCAGTGAATTGAGATGGCAAGATATATTTGATATTGTTTTAGTAACAATCATCTTTTACAGAATCCTTCTGATTATTAAAGGTACGAAAGCTGAAAAGATGCTTCTAGGGTTGGGGGTGCTAGTGATTATATCCTTTTTCTCTAAATATCTTGAGCTTTATACATTAGATTGGATAGTTTCAAGCTTCTGGGGACAAGTAGTTATTGTGGTAATAGTAATCTTCCAACCGGAAATCAGGAGAGCATTGGCAAGGATGGGAGAGACTTCTATCTTACAGAGTCTTACACCAGCAGAAGAATTAAAGTCCTTAGAGGAAATTATTAGAGCAATTATATCCCTCTCAAACAAAAAAATTGGAGCTCTTATCGTCATTGAAAGAGATGTTAGCATTAAAGATTATGTAGAAATAGGTGTGCCATTAGACGCCAAGGTTTCTAGAGAATTACTCTTAAGCATATTCCACCCCACCTCACCTATTCATGATGGAGCAGTAGTCATAAAAGGCAACAGAGTTATTGCAGCAGGCTGTTTTTTACCAATATCCCTTGAGGCTGCACTGAGTAAAGACTATGGTACCCGTCATAGAGCTGGAATTGGCATTACTGAAGAGACAGATGCAGTATCAATTGTCGTCTCTGAAGAGACTGGCGCGATCTCAGTAGGAGTGAATGGAAAAATGGAATCTAATTTCGACATGCACACCTTAAGAGATAAGCTCACAGAACTCTTTACCAAATCAAAAAAGGAGAATAGTCTTTGATAAGAAGAAAAAAAACAGGACAGAGATTGCTTGAGAATGTCTGGTTATTTGTTTTTGCCTTACTTAGCTCTCTTTCCTTGTGGTTCTTTATAGCATACAAAGGACAGTCTCAAACTACTGTTGAGGCGGCCATAGAATTTAGGAATATTCCTAAAGGGGTCGAAATTCTTAGACAGAATATAAGAAAAGTTAATTTACATATTAGAGGACCTGAAAGGCAGATCAAAAATCTAAGCCCTGCCGAATTGAAAGTTTTTGTGGACTTATCTAATGCCAAACATGGTGAAACAGTCTTCTACTTTGATAAGCAAAATGTAGGATTACCAAAGGTATTAAAAATTTTGAAAATCGAACCAAATCATGTAAAAGTTTTCATAGATGAATCTATATCTAAGGCTCTACCTGTCAAAGCTCTTATAGTGGGCTCTCCTGAAAGGGGATACGTTATTCAATCAATCAAAGTAGCTCCTGAAACAGTCACAATCGAGGGTCCTAAAAGTGAGATCTTGAAAATAAGACTACTTAAAACTGAACCTATTGAGATTTCAGGGATTGACTCTGGAATGTCTATACATGCTAAAGTTAATCCCAATGGTAAAATAGTAAGGATTGAACCTCCTGAGGTGCTTGTTACAATTAATCTAACAAGGAGTAAAAGATGAACCTTTTTGGAACCGATGGAATAAGAGGGTTAGCCAATTCCTTTCCTATGACTCCAGAGATAGTAGCTAAAATTGGCATGGCAATAGCAGAGATATTGGATAAAAAAGTTCTGAATACCAAAAGAATGGTCTTAATAGGAAAAGATACAAGGCTTTCGGGTTATATAATAGAGAGCGCCCTTACATCAGGTCTCTGTTCAATGGGTATTAATGTCATGCTTGTAGGTCCGTTGCCATCTCCAGCAATAGCTTTTTTGACACGTTCCCTTAGATTAGATGCAGGAATTGTTATCTCTGCTTCTCACAACCCCTTTTATGATAATGGTATTAAGATCTTTTCTTCTAATGGACTAAAATTGCCTGATCAACTCGAGAGAGAGATAGAAAGGCTTGTTGCTGATGAAAACTTTCCAAAAAAAAGGGCTGCGCCAGACAAAATCGGAAAGGCTTTCAGACTGGAAGATGCTGTCGGTAGATATATAGAATACTTAAAATCTACCATACCTCGAGAATTGAATTTGGAGGGATTTAAAGTTGTTGTAGACACTGCAAATGGCGCCGCCTATAAAATAACCCCCACTCTTATAAGAGAATTGGGCGCTGAAGTCATTTCTATAAATGATAATCCTGATGGCTTAAATATTAATGACAAATGCGGTTCTACCTATATGGACTGTATTAAGAAAGCAGTCTTAAAACACAAAGCGGACATTGGCATTGCCCATGATGGCGATGCTGATAGAACTCTTTTTGTAGATGAATTGGGCAATATTGTTGATGGTGACATGGTACTGGCAGTCTGCTCTAGTCAGCTAAAGTCTGAAAGGAGATTACAAAAGGATACGGTTGTAGCGACTGTTATGACTAACACTGGTATAGAAGAATATCTAAATGCAAATGGTATTAAGTTGGTTAGGTCTCAAGTCGGAGACCGTTTTGTGGTTGAAGAGATGATCAGAGGAGGCTATAACCTTGGTGGAGAGCAATCAGGACATATAATATTTTTTGACTATAACACTACAGGGGATGGGCTAATTACAGCCCTTCAAGTACTCAATCTTCTTAAAAAGAAAAAGAAAACTCTTGCAGAATTAACCGCAGACATTCAGCCCTATCCTCAAGTTCTCATTAATGTTCCTGTCCAGAGAAAGGATAAAATTGAAAAAATCCCGGAGATTGCTGAAGCAATTAATGAAGGCCTTAAAAACTTACATAGAAAAGGTAGGATTTTAGTAAGACCCTCAGGCACTGAGCCTAAAATAAGAATTATGGTGGAAGCAAAAGAGTATCAATTAGCAAAGACTGTAGCAGAAAAAATAGCCAATGTAGTATATGAATGCTTTGGTAGTGATGGAACTTAAATTTTAAGTCATAATGGCTATTTTCCTATCTTTTATTTACGGTGTCATACTTTTTCACCTTACAATATTTTTCCCTCTTACAAGTCTAATTCTATCTCTATCTCTAAGCCTTTTAGTGTTTGTCTATTTTTATAAGTTTAAAAGACACCTCTTTAAGTCATCTATTATAATAGTAATTATATTTTCTATATCGGGGTTTGCTTATGGACATATCTTTAATGAGCAAACTCCTTCAATGGCGAGCCTTCATGACAAAATAGTATATATAAAAGGAAGGATTAACTCACAAAAAGAACTCCTTCCTAAGGATTCCAGAGTAACCTATTTGCTGAATATAGAAGTCTTGGATGCCTCTACAGTCGACGGCGAGAAGATAAAGTTTACAAAGCTGAAAGCTATCCATAATTTCCCACTTAATACTGAAAAAGAGTATCAGTTTATGGGCCTTTTTTTGAAGGATGGTAAATATCTTAATCCATATTCAAGAAGTAAGTTGCCCATTTTTTATATTATCTCAGCAGAGGAGCTTAATGAGTATACTCTTAGTTTTTTTGAAGAGAGAAGAAAGAAACTTAATGACTTTATACAGAGTTCATTTTCTGACAGAGCATCAGCTTTTTTACTCTCAATAACTACAGGGGAGAGAGTTCATCTAACAAAAGAGATCAATCATGCCTTTAATATAACAGGGCTTGCTCATATCCTGAGCATCTCCGGTACCCATTTTGGACTCTTATTTTTAATACTTTTTATGTTATTTAAGACAATCTTCTTATATTTACCTGAAAGGCTCTTGACGAGAATGACCTTGTATATAAGGCCTTCAGAAATAGCAGGGATAATGACAGCTCCTTTTCTTATTTTTTATTTAGGCATATCTTCTTTGAGTATCCCAACTGTAAGGGCTTTTATAATGATAATTCTATTTCTTATAGGCTTGTTAGTTGGTAGAAAGGGTTTTTGGTTAAATACAATAGCAATTGCTGGTTTAATAGTCGTCTTAATAGAACCTACTTCAGTTTTAGACCTTTCTGCTCAACTTTCATTTATCTCAGTTATATGTATTGGATTAATAGTCGATCAGATGAGAAAAGACGATCAGCACCCTGAAACTTTAGGAACACTTAAACAAGAAAATCTTAGAAAACCTTTTTCACTTGTTTACGAAAATTGTAAGAGAGCTCTACTAATATCTCTTGCAGCAACTCTAGGAACAGCTCCTCTTGTAGCTTACCATTTTAACTATTTCTCATTAATCTCACCCGTTACAAATCTTACAATCACTCCGTTGGTTGGTTTTCTTCTATTGCCAGTTACCTTATTGTCATCAATGTTTTATCTTCTTACTGGCTTCTTTCCTCTGACTGGTCTTATTGATAAAGCTACAATACTAACTCTCGATCTAATAGAGTTTATAGCAACTTTTGATTACATAGATGTAAAAATAGCAACCTTTCCTTTAATATTACTGATAGCTTTTTATACAGGCCTTTTGGTCTTCATCATTGTAAATTATGATAAAAATCTGAAGTTTAGGAAAAATATCTTTTCGTTTTTTATTCCTTTAGTAATCGCAATATTTCCTATTTTTCTATATGCTTCAACAAAACTCATCGAACCTAAAACTCTTAAAATAACCTTTCTTGATGTTGGGCATGGTGATGCCTCTGTAGTAGAGCTCCCTGATAAAAGAGCAATAGTAATAGATACCGGTAGGACTGGTTTACAGGTTGAGGCTTATTTAAAATATAAGGGCATTAATAAAATAGATGCTCTTATAATAACCCATAATCAGACCGACCATGCAGGAGGAGTTGAATACCTTTTAGAAAATTTCAAAATAGATGAGATATGGATTAGCGCTTTTGAAGAACAACCCCCTCTTACTAAAGAAAATGTCAGACTTAGAAGGCTCTCAAGAGGCGATCTAATCAGCATAGATAATATTATCATAAATGTTATTCATCCCCATCAAAAATTTTATACTAATGAGAGCAAAAATGAATCTAACAATTACTCTCTGGTTTTAAGAATAGATGGGTTTAAAAATAGATTTCTCTTTACTGGAGATATAGAAATGGAAGCTCAAGAAGACCTCTCAAATCTTGGGCACCATTTAAAAAGCACGGTTTTAAAGGTGCCCCATCATGGCAGTAAAACATCTGCCCATGAAAGCTTCTTTAAGCTCGTATCTCCTTCAATAAGTATTGTCAGTGTAGGATCGCAAAATTTTCATGGTCATCCTCACGAAGAAACTCTCTCGCAGATACAAGACTCCCTCATTCTAAGAACAGATTTAAACGGTGCTATAGGGATAGAGGAGACTCCAAAGGGTGATTTAAGTATAAAAACATGCAGGGAATTTCGTTTTAGAGAGGTTAAAGAGTTAAAGGACGAGATATTCAACTTAAAGAGACTTTTCACTATCTGGTAATAGATGTGTTTTAAAAGAACCTAATCAAGGAATATTGCCTTTTTATTAAGATCCCATTTTTTATCAGGAGAGCCTTTACAAGGACGATCAATTAAATATTTAAGGCTTTAGCGTATAAACGCAAACTCTTATTTCTAAGCTAGGTCAAAAATCTTGATAACGGAAAAGAGGGATAATCTCTTTTTCTCACCTATCCCGACGCTTGGAAGCATCCCTAATTTCGTGATGGAAAAAAATTAAGTCTCACCTTATACTGCACTAAGCAAACAAAGAGTATAGGAGGTG
>CAYPJO010000040.1:0-18913 GCA_964411065.1 uncultured Thermodesulfovibrio sp. | reverse complement strand
TTTTTTTATCTCTACTACCCCAAGTAGTGTCTTTATCTTCTTTGCATCGCTGCCCTTTTTTACTAAAAAAGTCCCACACTCTCTGTACACCCCATTGTATTTAATCGCAGTCTTCTCGATCTCTTTCAGAACCCTATTGAGCACCTCTACGTCTTAATAACTCCTCTTCTATCCAGTTGATGTCTGTCTGTTTTAATGATATACTTATCGTAAAGGATATTTTTATCTCCTTCAAGGCTCACCTCCTATACTCTTTGTTTGCTTAGTGCAGTATAAGGTGAGACTTAATTTTTTCCCATCACGAAATTAGGGATTCTTCCGTATAAAGCTCTTCTTTGAGTTGCTCTATCTTGGATGAAAAGAATGATTTAGAGATTTGAGATTATTCTTAATGGATAGTAACTCTCTAGTATTAGATTTTAAGTAATAGGACTTGAAGGTCTTTACCAAACCTTTGCGACACCTCTGAAAGTATTAGAAGTCCCCACTATACTGTCTAAGCCTATCCTTAGGTATGTTTAGGTTTTAGTTACTGAACATACAAGCAAGATTTCTTCAATAAAATCCCTTTGCCTTATTTTACTCTAAATCATAAGATTTAAGAAAGGAATCTCTTTCTTAAAGCATTATTAGATTGAGTAGGTCTTGTGTAATTTGGGTAATAGTCTCAAGTGGTTCTATCCGGATTAATTGTCTCAAATGGTCTTCTAAACCTAAAGCTTTGATATTTTCCACATCGAGCATCCTTAGATATCTTTGGATTTTCTATCGTCTGTGATATTATTTTTCATAGCTTTACTCATTTCCAAATACCTGATCTATAAGTGTAAAAGAGGCACAATTTTATTTCGACCTCCGAGACCGGGATTAGATTACTGTGTTATATTAAAAATATAATTTTAGGAGGTAACCAAGGTGGGGAAAATTGAAGTTACAAAGTTAACAGAAGAAAAAAGGAGACAGCTAAACATCCATTCATGGCCCATCTGGACAAAAGAATGTTCCAGATTTGATTGGCATTATGATGAGACAGAGGTCTGCTACATACTTGAGGGTAGAGTACTTGTATCAACACCTGAGGGAGAAAAAATAGAGTTAAAAGCAGGTGATTATGTTATCTTTCCGAAGGGTTTGTCCTGTACTTGGGAAGTTTTAGAGCCAATAAAAAAGCATTATAATTTTATGTAATTAAGATATTCTTAATTAAAAATTCAAGCCCATAAAGCCTAATAACTTGTGAGTTTATAGAGTTCTGAAAGAAGGGTAGGTGAACAACTTTTCTATCTTTTTTCAAGCATTACCCTCTCACAGTTTACCCTATAAACTTGGATCGAAGGAGAAACAATTAGGATTTAGTCAACTGCTAAACCTATCTTTTTGTAAAAATATTAAAGATCCTAAAACTCCAAATATAAAGAATCTCTGTAATCTAAATAATTGTAATTTTATAGAAGTGACTGTTATACTTTTATGATTTTTATTGTTTTATGAATGAAGAATTAAAAAAAGTCGCCAAAGCTTTGAAACTATTAATTTTGGATGTTGACGGTGTGCTTACTGATGGTACCATAATACTCGATAATGAAGGTAATGAGTTAAAAGTCTTTAATGTGAAAGATGGGCATGGTCTTAAAATGCTTTCCCGAATAGGGGTGAAAATAGCTATCATTACTGGTAGATATTCTAAAGCTGTCGAAAAAAGAGCAAAAGAATTAGGTATAACGGAAGTTTATCAGAGATGCTACGTTAAGACCTCTGCTTATGAGCATTTAATTAAAAAACTGGAGATAACCGATAAAGAGGTAGCATATATAGGTGATGATGTTGTTGATATCCCTTTAATGAAAAGAGTTGCTCTACCTATTGCAGTAGCAGATGGTGCTGATGAAGCGAAGTCAGTTGCCCTTTTTGTCACTAAAAGTGGTGGTGGCAAAGGTGCGGTTAGAGAAGTTTGTGAACTAATTATAAAGGCTAAAGATAAATGGGAAGAGCTGATAAATGAATACCTTGAATCTTAACCTTCCAACTCTTTTAACTCTTGCAAGAATAGGCTCTATTCCTTTTTTTGTTATAATAACACCCCAAAATCCTTCAATTGGTGTTGTTATTTTTATCTTGGCTTCTCTTACAGATTTCTTAGATGGCTATTTAGCCAGAAGGTCGGGACAAATCACTAAATTTGGAATAATTTTAGATCCCATTGCCGATAAGTTTCTCGTAATCTCTGCGATGATAGTCCTTGTTGATATGGTAAAGATATCTGCATGGATAGCAATACTGATTATCATCAGAGAATTCCTTGTAACAGGATTAAGAGTCTTTGCTTTATCAAGAGATGTAGTAATTCCAGCTGAGACAGGTGGGAAAATTAAAGCAGTGATTCAAATGGTATCAATCATTTTGTTACTCTTGCCTGGAGGTATAGCGATGGTTGATTTTTATGATGTTGGACTCGTTCTAATATATATTGCCTTAGTATTAACTATTTTTTCAGGGCTTAAATACGTGCTATCATTCTATAGACAGGCTCATCAAAAGCTAAGTTGATTGGTGAAAAATTTTGAAAGAGACTCTAATTTTATTGTCTTTGATCTCTTTCTTGATAGGGTCTATTCCCACAGGTCCAATAATTGCCCATTTAAAGGGTGTTGATCTACGAACCATAGGCAGTGGTAATATCGGAGCTACAAATGTTTTAAGAGCAATAGGTAAAGAAGCAGCTATCATAACACTCATCTGCGATATAGCTAAAGGAGTTATTCCTGTCTTAATAGCCAGACATGTTCTTTCAGATTCAGATATAGAGATAACTTCTTTGATTGCTAAATACTCTTTTATAAGAGATCCACAAGTCTTAGCTGAAGGTTTAGTGGGTTTGTTTGCTGTCTTAGGTCATAATTATTCTATTTTTTTGAAATTTAAAGGTGGTAAAGGGGTAGCCACAAGTTTAGGGATGCTACTTCCTTTATCACCCCATTCAGTTTTAATAGCTATTACTATTTGGTTATTTACTTTAGCAAGGAGTGGCTATTCTTCATTGAGTTCTTTAGTAGCATTTGGGACATTACCTATTGTCATTTTTATGGTAGATAGGAGCAGTGAAAAAATACTCATCACAGCATTCTTAGCAATTTTAATTTTTCTTAGACATATTGCAAATATAAGAAGGCTTTTAGCAGGTACTGAGAATAAAATTTTTAGGAAGTGAGATTATAATTATTTGATCATGGAGAGATCATTCCTTAAAAAGGCAGTTGTCCTATTAAGTGGTGGAATAGATTCAAGCACAACCCTTGCATTTGCAAAATCACTAGGTTTTGAAGTTTATGCTCTTACTTTCGATTACAAACAGAGGCATAGAAGAGAACTTAAATCTGCAAAGATGGTAGCCGAAGCAGTAGGTGTTACAAAACATATGATTATTTCTTTCGATATGTCTGAAATAGGTGGCTCAGCCCTTATTTCTGACATAAAAGTGCCCAAATCAACGGGCACTATGGATATTAAAGAGGAAAGCATAAAACATCTGCTTGAGAAAAGTTCTTCGCAAATTCCTATAACCTATGTTCCTGCAAGAAATACAATTTTTTTATCTTTTGCTCTTGCATGGGCTGAAGTCTTAAAGGCTCCTTACATTTTTATTGGAGCTAATGCAGTCGACTACAGTGGCTATCCTGATTGCAGACCTGAGTATTTAGAAGCCTTTGAGAGAATGGCAAATTTAGCAACAAAATTATCTGTTGAGAATTTAATAACCTTTAAGATAGAAGCTCCTCTTCTGTATCTTACAAAAGGTGAAATTATAAAAAAGGGGGCGTCATTGGGTCTGGATTATTCCCTCACATGGAGTTGTTATGACCCTCATACTCAAAAAATCATTAAGGAAGGCAAAGAAGAATATGAATTTGTTCCTTGCAATGGCTGTGATAGTTGCTTGTTTAGGGTAAAGGGGTTTCAAGAGGCTGGCATTGAAGATCCACTTTTGAAAAAACTTAAGGGAGAAAGAGATAAGGATGAAAAAAATAGAATATCTTTCTAAGGAAGAAGTTAAAAAAGTCTGCAAGGCACTTAAAATAAGGGATTGGACAAAGATCAAAAAGCCTTCTGTCACCATAAAAGAGGCTAAAATAATCTTTCCATTTGTCAATAAAGATAATCTGCCTATTCCTATTGAAGATTTTAAAAGGGGGATTAGAAGTAGGGCTTGAGCATGGCATAATGTTTGAGTCTTACAATGTGACAAATAATCACCCTATCCTTATAGGTATGATAGTGAAGGCTCATTTCATGGAAACCCTTGACTACTATAAACGTCTTGAAATAGCAGAATTGGAAGGAGACTTTTTAAAAGCTATTGCTTCAGAAGATACCGATAGAATTATAAGTTATTATAAAAGACTCATTGATGCTAAAATCGCACTTAATATCGCAGAAAAAGTGTCTCTAAGCAATCGAAATGAAATTTAAATATATAAAGACTCGTGACTTTTCTTTTTAAAGAGTTGCTTTTATAGTTTCGAATTCATTTAAAAATTCTCTAACGAGGAAGAATAAAGACTCTATATCTAAGAACCTGTCAGCCGTTGAATCAAAAAGTATTTTAGTCTCTGAGGGGATTTCATCCTCTTCCATTCTGAATGAAATTATTATCGGGATCTTAGGTAAAAGATTCAGTTTCCATGCATAATCAGCAGATATACTTTCTTCCCTTTTAGCACCAAGGTTTTCCAACAAACTTTCAGCTTCCTTAAGTGATTGAGCTAGAATTTTATTAAGTCTTTCTTCACACTCTTTAAGGAAAGATTGATATTTAAGCATGCCATTTTTCAGTTCACTGAAGGAGACCCATTTATTAGATAATGGCAGAGCATTAACTCCTCTTAAGTAGGTTAATATTAAAATTTTCACCAAAGGTTTGACTTCTTCATCATTCATTACTTCGCCATTGCGGTCAATGGTGTAGACTTTATTCAAATATTGTAATTTAAGGCATCCATCGTTGAATTCTGCACCTATGCCTTGTGCTATTTTTGAAAAATTAATATTACTAACTTCCGTCATTAATCTGGAGATTAAATCCTTGTGCCAATTAGAGACCTTTAGAGAATTTTTTATTATATCTACATCCTCTTTTTTTAAAAGGACACACTTTGAAACATCTGTCTCCCCCTTAGCAACCGCAAAGGCAAAAGGGAGACATAACCTTTGATCACACTCTCCGCAATTGTTGCGGGGCAGTAATTTATAAATCTCTAAAGCTGTCACTGTTATTAGCGGATTGATTGATAACCTTCAGGAACACCTTTTTTTGAGAGGACAATCTGCCAGAGTTGGTGATGTCTGCACTTAAAAGAAGCAGCACTGCTTAAAAGGTAATATTTCCACATTCTATAAAATCTTTGGTCATATTTACCTTGGGACTCTTCCTTTATTTTATCCCAGTTTTCATCGAAATTTCTAAACCATGCCATCAAAGTTAGATAATAATTATAGCCAAAATTATGTATATCTTCTATGACAAATAAACCTTCAACACTTGAAGTGATTTGCTTTAGCGAGGGTATTAGAGAGTTGGGGAAAATATATTTATCTATCCAGGGATCACTTGCTATTTTTGTTATAGGGCTCCCTATAGTATGGAGCATGGACAATCCATCATCTTTAAGGCATCTATTGACTACTTTCATGTATGTTCTGTGATTCTTATGCCCCACATGTTCAAACATACCAACAGACACTATATAATCAAACTTTTCATTTAAGTCTCTATAATCCTGGAGTCTTATCTCAATAGGCAATCCTTTACATATTTCACTTGCATATTCTGCTTGCTCCTTAGATACTGTTATTCCAACACCTATAATATCGTATTTCTCAACAGCATACTTTAAAAAACCACCCCAACCACAGCCAATATCAAGAACTCTCTTCCCAGGTTTAAAGTAAAGTTTACGACAGATTAAATCAAGTTTTGCTTCCTGTGCTTCGTCAAGGTTTTTAGCGTCCTGCCAATAGGCACAACTATAAATCATCCTTTTATCGAGCATGTATCTAAATACTACATTACCAATATCATAATGTCTTTCTCCTATAACAAAAGCTCGAGACTTGCTACTTCTATTGAACAATGCGGAGGTAAGATAATAACTAATCAGTTTGAGGTTCTTTTTAACAATCTTTTCTGGTTCTAAGGGTATCAGTCTATAGAAAAATTCTTCTAATCTCTCACAATCCCACCACCCATCCATATAGGATTCTCCAAGACCAACACTGCCATGTCTGAATACCCTTTCATAAAAATTCTCATTGTGAATATGAATATCCCATGGATTGTTACCGTTAATCGTGATACCAGCCTGAGATAACACTTCTTCAGCCAAAGCTTTTAATTTTGTGATATTTCCTCTCATATTTCAGTCCTCTATAAATTAAAGTTCTGAACTGAATGAAGATTAAAAATACTATGCAATTTTATTAAATGTATAGATAAAAGTCAATTAATCTAATCATAAAAATACGTATTTCTGTAATTACTTAGCTCTATTGCTGAGGCTGCCTTAGAAAAATTTTAAACACAGATATTGATTGAATCTCTGTTGTTTTAGAAATTCTTTATAATTTCTACATTTTTTTCTTTTATGAAATCAGTTTAATAATTGTAGCAACTATTGTTTTAAATGAGTCAAGGATGACTGAGGAGCGAATTTAAAACTTCGATGGAAAGTTTCATTTTGCCATTTGAATAGTTTAATGTAGACTCTATATCATCTCTTGCAATTACTCATTATACTACTCAAACTTTTTCTTGTAAATAAAAATCTATCACACCTAATAAGCTGTTCTTAACTCAAGATTTACTAGGATACCTTATTACCCTTTTTGGGAAGTTTTAACTTTAAAATAATTTGAATTAGTGTTCTTGCATATCTCTTCTATATAATAAAATAAAAATACTCAACATAAACAAAGCTTTGAGATTATTTTTTCACTATCATAGTTTTGCCACCGGTAATAGGGGAGGAGGATTTTTTTTAAACATCTGAAATATAATTTTGGTTATAGAATCTTAGTTTACTTTACAAGGTTAGCGCTTCTCTTAAGTTGTTGAATTTCCTGATGAGTTAGATATCTTATCTGCCCTGTTTTTAAATCGCCTAAATGGATACCGTCTATTTTGAACCTTTTAAGTTTTAATACAGGATGTCCCACCGCTTCAAACATTCTCCGTATCTGCCTTTTTTTACCTTCATATAAAGTTACTTCAAGCCAAGAATTATTTTCTGTATCTTTTATTTTTTTTATTTCCGCTGGTTGAGTTATTCCGTCCTCAAGCTTGATACCTTTAGAAAGTTTAAGGATCTGGATCTCATCAATATAACCTTTAACTTTAACCTGATATGTCTTTGCTATCTTGTTCTTTGGGTGCATCAGAGCATGAGCAAGCTCACCATCATTAGTAAGCAGTACCAAGCCCTCTGAATTATAATCGAGCCTACCAACAGGATAAACTCTATATTTTATACCTTTTAGAAAGTCTTTGATTGTAGGTCTTCCCTCAGGATCAGAAAGACTGGTGACTACACCTTTTGGTTTATTCATCATCAGGTATACCTTTTGTGGAAGATTCGTCAGGAGTTTACCATCGAGCTTTATATGGTCCCTTTCTGGATCAGCCTTCATTCCGATTGTTGCTATTTTACCATTGACGGTTACCCTTCCTTCCAAAATAAACTCCTCAGCCTTTCGGCGAGAGGCTATTCCCATCATCGATATAATTTTTTGCAATCTCAATAGCATAAAACTATATTTAGCGTATCATTAAAGGAGCTGGATATATGCACTTTCTCTTAATCCTTTTAGCCAGTTCTTATATAGTCGATTAAACCTTTCTTCAAATAGCTCTCTTTTAGCTTGTTCTTTGAGCTGAGGGATATTATCAGTAACAACTACAGAATTCAATTTGAGTATATGTATTCCTCTTTCTGACCAAAAGGGTTCACTCACTTCTCCAGCCTTCATTTTAGATAGCACCCTTGCAAAGTCTTGTGATAGGTCTTCCCTTTTAATCACCCCCAACTCCCCTCCATAAGTTGCTGTTAGATCCTCAGAATAATGTCTGGCAACCTGTGAAAAATCGGCTCCTCCTTTTATTTTATTGTAAATATCTTTTGCTTTTTCTTCATCTGCTTTTCTATTATTAGTTTTTTTGATAAAAATATGACTAATATTGAAGCTTTCAGATCGTTTGATAAGGTCTTTCTTCTTTTCGAGGTATTGATTGATCATTTCTTCTTCAATAACTATTTTGCCTCTTACTTCTTGATCTATAAGACGAGTTATTATAATTCTTTCTTTCAGTTTCTGTTTATATTCTTCAATGGTAAACCCTTCTCTCTTTAATGCCTCAATGAATTGTTCATCGGTCATAGCGTATTTTGCTTTGACACCACTTACTGCCTTTTCTACTTCGTCATTACTAACTAAAAGACCTAATCTTTGAGCTTCTTGTAATTTTAATTTCATATCAATCAGAATCTCTAAGAAGGCTTTCTCATTTTCTTTCATGAGTTTGATCTTGTCTTGCTGAGATAAATCCTTATGAGACTCTGCTAATTCGAATTCCATTGTTTTGTATAGTTCACTCCAAGTAATGGCTTCTTTATTCACTATAGCAACAATCTTATCGAGCATTACGGCATTTGTAGCAAAGGCATAGGAATAGAAACAGAAAAGTAATAATAAATTTGTTAGAGTAATATTAATAAGCATTAACGAAACCTCCTTTCGGATATCATTAAAAACAGTTTTACTAAAAAAATTTTTGAATAATAAATATATCCATCCCCCAACCTAAAACACTTAGAAAGCAGATGATTTCTTAAATAAAACCTGAATCCGTTATCTCTATTTTTTCTTACTCTTTTATTTTATTTTTAACTCTACTTGTAAAGTCTCAGAAGGTTCACTCTCCCTTTTTTTCCCTTTAGAGGTGACATAATAAACGATTTTTGTGTTAAGGGGTATTTTATCAATGAATACAGGAACAGCAGTCTCGCCTACAAAAGAGAATTCTTTTTCTCCTGAGTATTTTCTATAAATTCTGTAAACTTCAACCCATGTCTCTGGATTTTCCTGCCAAAGCAAATATATTTTCCCATCTGCTAAGGGTATAAAGGATAAACCATGAGGCTTTGAAGGAATAAATTCAGAAGGATCAATAGCTATCTCTTCAGAGGGTTCACTCTCATTGCGCACTTCTGTCCCCCAAAGGGATCTTATTACATAATATACGATTCTATCCTTAGGAATATTATCAGTGTATAAACTCTCCTTTAAAGGTTCTTTATTGATAGGTTTTACTGAATAATGACCCTTTTGAAAACTCTTATAGAGATTATAAGAAGCCCCTTCTATACCTTCCCATTTAATCTCTACTGAATCTTTGGTAATTGAATAAGATAGGTTTTTTGGAATTGGGGGAGGAGGTAAGGTTAACACCTCGACAGTAGCTGAGTCATCACTAAAAATACCTTTTAAATTAAGACATCTTATCTTATAATAATACTTTGTATTCAATAAAAAATCTCTATCGATATAAAGAGTTTCCTTTGGTGAAACTTTAGCTATCTCTTTAAAATCTCTGCCTGTTCCTTCTGATTTCAATATATAGCACTCTTTTAAGTTAGTTATATCAGCATGAGAATTCTCCCACTGGATTAATATCTCACTACCTCTATGCATGACCATCAAATTTGCCATACCCGCAGGTTTTTGGTATCCCTTCAGAGTTAGCTCTCCCTTTTTACCACAAGCTGTCAACAATATTATAAATATAAAAAGGAGTGATAAAATGTTTCCAACTTTCAAAGACATATATCCAATTTCTGAATATTACTCTATATGTTATAAGTTACTAACGCCCTATACTAACGGAAATTAATAATTTTTGAGCAGATTTGTCAAAAACTCGAATCAGTTTACCCTCTAACAAAAGAGCTATCTAAAGAGTCATTTTTAAGTAGGCGATTATTAAGAAAGAATATAGGATGAAAAGATTACATAAAACCGGATTTTTACTTTTGCTGTAATAACAATTTACATATATATTCCCCTTTCTAAAAGTTACGTCCCATATAAAAAATTTCATTAAAGGATGAGGTTATAATAAATTTACTTAAAATCTTGATTTGTCTATAAATACTTAAACATCAAGAGAGAACTATCGGTTTGTCTCTTTTTGAATCAACTATACAGAAAAAGCCAAAAGGCTCATCATAGGGGTTTATCAGTTGATGAATAGTATTAGGGGAGACATAAATAGTATCTAAATAATTTATTTGGTATTTTTTATTATCTAAAACTATTTTGCCCCTCCCTCTTATACAGATAATCACATGCTCATGTGTATGCTTTTCAAGGCTTGTAAAACCTTGAGGTGATATTTCAAAGTATCTTAGGCTAAATTTTGTAGATTCTCCGTGATTACCTGTTAATACCATTCGTGCTACTGAAGACCAGCTTCCTTTTTCCTCTTTATATCTTTCAAGTTTAACTGAGGTCCATCTAAATCCTTCTTTGAATCTAAGTATTCTACTTTTATTACTGGCTTTCTGCCTCTTAGTAGGAGCCTGCCAGTCACATATAGATCCCTTAGCAATATTTTTATTTTTTGTTGCCATTATTAAGTGCCCATTTCCCAGCTGCTGAGATATTTCTCTTGCTCTGGAGTGAGGGAGTCGATTCTCACATTCATTGCAGAAAGCTTAAGCTTTGCGATCTTGTTATCAATATCATCTGGAACCTTATAGACTCTATTTTCAAGTTTTCTACCATTCTCTACCAGGTATTTGACCGATAAAGCTTGATTGGCAAAACTCATGTCCATAACAGCAGAAGGATGTCCTTCTGCTGCAGCAAGATTTACAAGTCTTCCCTCAGCAAGAAGATAAATTCTTTTCCCATTGAAGAGATGGTACTCTTCGACATAATCCCTTATAGTTCTTTTCGAAGTAGATAGCTTTTCAAGGCTTTCAAGGTCTATTTCAACATTGAAATGACCTGTGTTGCAGACTATAGCACCGTCCTTCATGGAGACAAAGCATTTTTCAGAGAGAACATTGACATTCCCTGTTACAGTCACGAAAATATCGCCTATCTTTGATGCTTCCAGTATAGGCATGACTTCATATCCATCCATTGTTGCTTCTAAAGCTTTTAAAGGGGATATTTCTGTTACGATTACTCGAGCTCCTAACCCTCTTGCTCTAGCAGCAACTCCCCTACCGCACCAACCAAAACCACATACTACAAAGACTGAGCCAGCTATCAGTCTATTGGTAGCTCTCATAATACCATCAATAGTGCTCTGACCTGTCCCGTATCGATTATCAAAAAGATATTTAGTATATGCGTCATTAACAGCTATTATGGGATATTTCAAATCTCCCTTTTCTGCCATAGCTTTTAATCTAATTACTCCTGTAGTAGTCTCTTCTGTGCCACCGATAATGTTCATCAATAACTCTTTTCTCTCTTTGTGAAGTGTCGAGACAAGGTCTGCCCCATCGTCGAGGGTTATGTGGGGTTTAATTTCTAAAGCATTGGCAATGTGACTATAATAAGTCTCTTTATCCTCTCCTTTTATTGCAAAAGTAGGAACGCCGATGTCGGAGACGATAGAGGCAGCAACATCATCCTGAGTACTTAAAGGGTTAGATGCACAGAGATGAATCTCAGCTCCTCCAGCTTTTAAAGCTTTCATAAGGTTTGCAGTCTCGGTGGTGACGTGTAAACAGGCAGATATTCTGACACCTTTTAGGGGTTTTTCCTTTTCAAATTCTTCGGTTATCATCCTTAAAACAGGCATTTGCATACCCGCCCAGTCTATTTTAAGTCTACCTTTACTGGCGAGATTTAAATCTTTTATATGATATTTTGCCACCTTGCCTCCTTAACTTTTACAATCCAGCTTCACTTCTTAAAAACTCTGCTACATCCGTCTTTTCCCAGGTAAAATCTTCATCATTTCTACCAAAATGGCCATAAGCAGCAGTTTTCTTATAAATGGGTCTTCTTAATTGAAGATAGTCAATAATCCCCTTAGGAGTGAGATTGAAGTTTTTTCTAATAATTTCTATTATTTTGTTATCAGGAATTTTACCCGTTCCGTAAGTATCAATAAATAGAGAGACCGGCTCTGCTATGCCAATAGCATAGGCTATCTGAACCTCTACCCTACTTGCAATGCCAGATGCAACAATATTCTTAGCTATATAACGGGCCATATAGGAGCCAGATCTATCAACCTTTGTTGGATCTTTTCCAGAAAAGCACCCTCCACCATGCCTGCCAATTCCTCCGTAGGTATCTACAATTATCTTCCTCCCTGTTAACCCGGTATCCCCCATGGGACCTCCTATAACAAATCTCCCCGTAGGATTAATATGATAAATGACATGCTCTTCATCGAGTAATTCTGGTGGTATCACTGGTTTTATTACCTTTTCTATAATATCTTCTCTCATTTCTCTTAAGGTAATATCAGGGCTGTGTTGAGAGGATACTACAATGGTAGAAACTTTATAAGGTTTTAAATCTTTATAATGAACTGTAACCTGTGTCTTGCCATCAGGTCTTATATAGCCGAGTATGTCCTTTTTACGAACCTCTGTAAGCCTCATGGCAAGCTTATGGGCAAGCATTATGGGCATTGGCATTAACTCAGGAGTTTCGTCGCAGGCAAAACCAAACATCAACCCTTGATCCCCTGCACCACCAACGTCCACTCCTAAAGCAATATCAGTAGATTGCTCATGAATCGATGTGATTACAGCACAGGTTTCATAATCAAAACCATATTTTGCCCTTGTATAGCCTATGTCCCTAATTGTATCTCTGATGATGGTAGGGATATCAACATAACAAGTAGTAGTTATTTCACCAGCTACAAAGGCAAGCCCTGTTGTTACAAGGGTCTCACAAGCCACCCTTGCATAACTATCTTTCATAAGTATTGCATCAAGAATAGCATCAGATATCTGATCTGCTATTTTATCTGGATGACCTTCTGTGACAGATTCTGAAGTAAAAAAGAAATCCCTATCTGACATCTTAATTTCTCCTTTAATTTGCTATTTTTATTAATTCTTCTGCTATCTGAACAGCATTGAGAGCAGCACCTTTCCTTAGATTGTCAGATACCACCCACATGTTTATACCATTCTCAGTTGATTCATCTGTTCTTATTCTTCCCACATAAACTTCATCTTTCCCTGCAACTTCAACAGGCAAGGGATAAATATTTTTTTCTACTGCATCGAGAACTATCACTCCAGGTGCCTTCGAAAGGATTTCCCTCACTTCTTGAGGGGTAATCTTTTTTTCCGTTTCAATGTTTATTGATTCAGAATGCCCTCTGAAAACCGGGACTCTAACTGTTGTAGCAGTAATCTTTATAGAGTAGTCTCCCATGATCTTCCTTGTCTCATTTACCATCTTCATCTCCTCTTTTGTGTAACCATTCTCAAGGAATTTATCAATATGGGGTAAAACATTGAAGGCTATCTGATGGGGATAAACATTACACTTTATATCTTTAAAGTTCAATAAATCAGCCGTTTGTTGTAAAAGTTCATCCATAGCTTTCTTCCCAGTCCCTGAAACAGACTGGAAAGTCGTCACGACGACTCTTTTAATTTTAAAGACATCATGAATAGGTTTTAATACAACTACCATCTGTATTGTTGAGCAGTTGGGATTTGCAATAATACCCTTATGCCATTTCAAATCATGAGCATTGACTTCTGGTACCACAAGGGGCACTTCAGGATCCATTCTCCATTGACTGGAATTATCGATTACAACACAACCTGATCTTGCAGCAATAGGAGCCCAAATCTTTGATCTCTCAGCTCCAGCTGAAAACAGGGCTATGTCTATTCCTTGAAAAGAATCCTCCTTCAAGGTCTCTACCGATATATCCGACTCCTGAAACTTCAAAGTCTTGCCCTCGGATTTTTCTGAAGCAAATAACCTGATCTTCTCTACAGGGAAGTCTCTTTGCTCTAAAACTTCAATCATTTCGTTGCCGACAGCTCCAGTTGCTCCAACAACAGCAACTACATATTTTTCTTTTCTCCTCAACATAGAACCATCCCTCTTTTAAATTTCTTTATTTTTTGTTAAATATTCTACAACTAAATCTCCAACCTCAGTGGTAGTATAGCCCATCTCACCAGCAGCAAGACTCTTGAGATGTTTACCTGTGACCTCCTTAACTGCTTGTTCTACCGCTTTACTTGCTGCGTCTTCACCAAGAAATTCAAGCATCATTGAGCCTGCGCAGATAGCCGCGAGAGGGTTTATTAAATTTTTCCCAGCATATTTAGGAGCTGAACCTCCAATGGGTTCAAACATCGAGACGCCTTCAGGATTAATATTGCCTCCAGCGGCAATTCCCATCCCTCCTTGTATCATCGCACCAAGATCAGTGATTATATCTCCAAACATGTTATCTGTCACTATAACATCAAACCATTCAGGATTTTTTACAAACCACATTGTAACGGCATCAACATGAGCATAATCGACCTTTATAGTTGGATACTCCTTAGCAATTTCATAAAAAACTCTCTCCCATAAATCGAAAGCATAGGTTAGAACATTTGTTTTACCCACCAGGGTTAGTTTATTCTGTTTATTTCTTTTTTTACAGTATTCAAAGGCATATCTAATACAACGCTCCACACCTTTTCTTGTATTAATAGATTCCTGGATTGCTACTTCATCTGGAGTGCCTTTTTTTAAAAACCCACCAGCGCCAACATATAACCCTTCGGTATTCTCTCTTATCACCACAAAATCAATGTCCGCAGGAGTTTTATCCTTTAATGGGCACTCCACGCCTGGATAAAGCTTAACGGGTCTTAAGTTTATGTATTGATCCAGTTCAAATCTTAATCTCAGTAATATCCCTTTCTCCAAAATACCAGCCTTTACCTGAGGATGTCCAATGGCTCCAAGGTATATAGCATCGAAGTTTTTAAGCTTTTCTATGGCACCATCAGGCAGTGTTTCACCAGTTTTTAGATATCTCTCTCCACCATAATCAAAGTATTCAAAGTTTAACCTAAAATTAAAGAGAGATGAAGCCGCTGTTAAAACTTTAACTCCTTCTTTAATTACTTCTGGTCCTGTGCCATCGCCAGGTATTACAGCTATATTGAACTCTTTCTTCATACTCTCCTCTCCCTTAACCTTTTCTTAGTCCACTCTATTAGACCACCCACCGATATTAGCTCTTGCATAAAAGAAGGAATTGGTTTTACAATATATTCCTCATTTTTAGTTATATTCTTAATGATGCCCTTATCTGCGTAAATCTCCAAGATATCTCCTTCATCGATCCTTTTAGAAGCATCAGAAGACTCAAAGATTGGCAGCCCGATATTGAAAGAATTCCTATAAAAAATTCTTGCAAAGCTTTCCGCTATAACTGCCTGAATTCCAGCAGATTTGATTGCTATGGGTGCATGTTCTCTTGAAGATCCACAGCCAAAGTTTTTTCCTCCAACAATAAGATCACCTGGTTTCACCTTTTTAGGAAACTCCCTATCAGCATCTTCCATTACATGCATAGCTAATTCTTTGGGATCTGAAGTATTTAAATATCTTGCTGGAATTATCGCATCGGTATCAATATTATCACCAAACTTCCACACTCTTCCTCTTATCAACATATGACTCTTCCCTTCTTTTTATTTTAAAATAGCCAAAAGCTTTCAAGAAATTATAAGCTAATTATTATATTAAGAATAGGTATATAATTTCCATGAAAAAAGTTATTGCTATTATAGGACCAACAGGTACAGGAAAGACTATGTCATCCCTATTGCTTGCTAAGACTTTAAATACTGAAATAATTAGTTCAGACTCAATGCAGATTTATAAATACATGGATATAGGCACTGCGAAGCCTTCTTATGAAGAAAGGCAGTTTGTTAAACACCATATGATTGATATTGTTAATCCATGGGATTTTTTCAGCACAGGTGAATATATAAAGAAAATTAAACCAATAATTGAGAATATCCATAAAAAAGACAGAGTGCCCATCGTTGTTGGGGGAACTGGTCTTTATTTTAAGGCTATGACGAGAGGTATTTTTGAAGGACCTTCTGCAGATTGGAAATTAAGGGAAGAATTGAAAGCAATGGAAGCAAAAGAGGAAGGACTGCTCTATAGCTACTTAACAAAGATAGATCCTGACTCGGCAAAAAGGATTGCCCCTAATGACAGCAGAAGGATAATAAGAGCGATAGAGGTTTTCTTGAAGGAACATAAACCTATATCGGAATTACAAAAAACCTTTACAAAACCTTTACAATTCGATTTCCTAAAAATAGGACTAATAAGAGATAGAAAGGAGCTATATAAGATTATAGATGAAAGAGTAGACAGAATGATGGCCCAAGGTTTGTTAGAGGAGGTAAAAAATGTATTATCAATGATACAACAGCAGACCCCCAATTATCTTCCTTATAACCTGCCTGCCCTTCAAGCAATTGGTTATAAAGAATTAATCTCTTACTTAAAAGGTGAAATAACATTAGAAGAAGCTATAGTACTTATTAAGAAAAGGAGCAGAAATTATGCTAAAAGACAGTTAACTTGGTTCAAGAAGGAGGATAACATTAAATGGATAGATCTAAGTGGGCTTTTTGAACCAAAAAAGATCTTGGATAAAATCTTTCGGTCTCTGAAAGACCAAGGAATAATTCTAGGCAACGGCTTCTTTTGACTCTTAAAAGGCATTTTGTGAATTTTTATGGATTTGATTCCTAATTCCTAATTATATAAATGTGTGAAGCTACAATTGCTAACCCTGTTACTTACATGAATTAATTTTTTTAAATATGCCCTTAGCATTAATTTGCGGATAAAAAAATTAAGACTGAAAATACCCTCCATTCTCTCATCTTTCAAAAACTGGCCTTTTACCGTATCCCTATGATTGCTACGTTCCTCTCTAATACTGTCGACTATCTGTATTGTTATCTCAACTTTTCAGGGTCTATGAAATCATTTTGACTATAAAAATGTAAAGTGAAATTAAAAAAACTATAAAAATTATCAAAGCCTGATAAAATTGTCCTAAATGGAACAATATTTTTGCTAAGGTGTCCTTAATGGCTCACCCAATATATGCTTTTCCTTATATACTCCAATAAGTTATCAGTTGGCAAAATTATTGCTATCGCTTTTTCTAAGTATACACTGAATAATCTTTCTCGTAGTTTTTATGCAACTTTCATGGGTATTTGTCTCTTAACCCAGCAACCAATTCTAAAAAATTACTAAAAGAGAATTTAAACAGAGGCATCAAATAAGGGGGGTGATAGCAAAAAAGTCATAGGCTTTAATCATTAATAATGTTTAAAGACTTGAACAAACTGTATCTAAAAAGAATTGGGCATTTCACAAAAGGGTTATTAAAACTCTATGCCTTTTAAGGCTAACAATTTAGGATTTTAAAAACTAACAAGGAGGAAAAAGAATGAAGAGACTTTTGCTATTGATTTTAGTTTTAAGCATAACACTAATCCCTTTAACATCGATTGCAACTGAATTAAAATTGGGTCTACTTCCAAGACTCTCAGAGAAGGAAATGATTGAGGGATTTACTCCATTAGCTCAATATCTTGAGAAAGAAGTGGGTATAAAAGTAAAGCTTGTGGTCCCTAAGGATTTTGACACATGGACAAATGAAGCAAAAGCAGGAGCCTATGATATTGCTTATACCAATCCTTATCTTTATGTTGTAGTAAAAAAAGCATTAAAGGATGCGCAGCCTATTGGTATTGCGTCGGAACCAGAAATTGGAACAAAACTCTACGGAACAATAATTGTTAAAAAAGACAGCCCCATAAAGTCAATTGCAGATCTTAAAGGAAAAACAATAGCAGCCACTGATCCTGGTTCAGCTGGTGCCTATCTTGTGCAGATGCTTATGCTACAGAAAGCAAAGCTTAAAAAAGATGATGTAAAAATAATTTTTGAAAAGAAACGTGATCAAGTAGCAGAAGCTGTTCTTGCTGGAAAGGCCGATGCAGGATTTTTAAGAGATGATGATGTAGAAAAGCTGAAAGTTGGGGGAGATAAATTTAGGAGGCTTGGAAAGAGTGATCCGATTCCAAACTGGGTAATATTTACAGCTAAAAAAATGGATCCCGCTATGGTAACAAAAATTAAGAATGCAATTCTTAAACTTAAACCTGGAGATCTTCAATCAATTAAGGTACTTGCTTCAGCCAGAACAGATGGTTTTGTCGCTGCAGCAGATAAAGATTTCGATATCATGATAGAAGCTGCAAAAGCAGCAGGTGCATATTAAATCATGAAGAAATGGCAAGCATGAAGAAAGCTTGCCATTATGAAATAAAAGGAGGTATGTAAATGAGTAGAAAATTTTTATTGATTCTATGGATAGGTATCCTATCTCTATTGGTAATAGGAAACCTCTCCGTTGCCACTGCCCAGAGCCAAAAAGAAAGCCAATCTGCTCAACCTCAACATGTCAAGGAGGAGATCACTCCAAAAACAGAGGTTACTATTCATATAGATAAAAAGCAGTTAAAAAATGGTGGAACAGTTATTGTAACAGGTACAGTGCCAGAGGGAAAACCAGTATATATTGAGGTTTGGACAGACGAGAAAGTGAGAGCAGCAAGGCTTGATGCAGAAGTGGATAAAGAAACTGGGAAGAGACCCTATATCTTTTATATGACCGATGAAATGCCTGCCTTCTACAATCTTCTTGTACCAAAAGATTTCGCTGATGTCTTAGAGAAAGAGAAACAACAGGGAAGAAAATGGAGTGTTTCTGCTTTATTGAGAAATACTGGTGCCACTGCAG
>CAYPJO010000039.1:0-19086 GCA_964411065.1 uncultured Thermodesulfovibrio sp. | reverse complement strand
ACCCTTGACGAAAAAATATTTAAAGCTTTAGAATAGAAGTTTAAGGTACTATAATTTAAAGGGCCCATAGCTCAGTTGGTAGAGCTACCGGCTCATAACCGGTTGGTCCCAGGTTCGAGTCCTGGTGGGCCCATGGGAAAGTATAAATATATAAACTCAATAGAAAAAACAAAATAATCAGTGAACGAGCAGTTACAGTTATTGGTTGAATTACAAAATCTCGATACCCTAATCATTGCAAACAGAAAATATATAGATGCCCTCCCTCTTAACATGTCAAATCTTGAAAAGGATTTGAAATCTGCTCAAATGGCGTTTGAAAATGCAAAAGAAGAGTTAGCAGTTTTAGAAAAGAAAAAGAGAGATAAAGAACGCAATATAAAAGAAATAGAAAGCAAAATTGAAAAATTGAAGAGCAGATCCTCAGAAATAAAAACTAATAAAGAATATCAAGCCTATATCAAGGAAGTTGAGTTGATGCAACAAGAGCTTAGTAAAGTTGAAGATGAATTACTTTTAATCATGGAATCTATTGATCAATCTAAGAAGACTATCGAAACAAAAAAAAACAAGGTTCAGGAAGAAGAGAAGAGATTTGAAGATCATAAGAATAAACTGGAAATAGAAAAAAGAGATAAATTAGAAGAGATAAAATTGTTACAAAATAAGAGACAAAAGTTAGTCTCCCAATTAAAAGACGAAATTTATCAGAAATACATCAGTCTTTTAAAAAGCACCAGGGGACAGGCTGTAGTTGAAGTAAAGGATGAGATATGTCATGGTTGTAATCTTCATATACCACCCCAACAATATGTTGAGATAAAAAGTAATAAAGAAATCCATACATGTCCCCAGTGCGGGAGATTCCTTTACTACAAGAAGCCAAAAGAGGTTTCTGTCCCATAAAGGCATACATTTGTTAGGAAAGTTGCCTTTTTATTAATAACCTAATCTTAATATCATGACCTTAAAAATCCTGTCTAACCGTATCAGAAGAAAAATTATTTTTGCCTATTTTCTCGTTATAGTACTGAACTTTATTTCTTTCTATAGGGAGACTGAATTTATTAGCTACTTTTTACCTATTTTACTCATGGTGCTGCCGATTATTATCATTAAAAAATCAAGATTCATTTTCAATTATAGAATTCCTCATAGGATTCAGTATCTCTTTAATAATTCTTTTGCCTTATGCATTATTTGAAATATTTAATGGAAGGGTATTTATTCTTCCCTCTATAGAAACGCTCATTTTTCATTTTATAGGATACATATATTGGAAAAGGGAAAATATCTTGACCTGTGTGATATTCCATTTTGCAGCAAATGTAATCTGGATCAGTTTCAGGCATAATTTAACTTTCTGATAAAAAGTTGTTTTTAAAATTACCACAATAAAAGATTTGCTCCCTAAAATTGCGTAAGTTCATTAACAAACAAATTATATACAATCAAGCTGATGTTAAATCGTCTAATGCACAAATAGCGTTAATAATACTATAAATTTAGAAGATTTGGAGGTATACTTCTATGACAAATTTGGGGCGTGATTAACCGAAAATAATAAATAGAAAAAAATAGATTCAGTAGTAATAGAGAAAGAATCTCTAAAGTCTGAGTAACAATTTCATAGTTTACAATATAGTGAAGTTGTGACAGCCCTTTTTATTTGATCCTTCGTATCAGAATCTTTTATGATTTGTAAGGCGTTATTGAGCCACTCAGCGTCATAATTCATTTTGCTTATGATATTCTGTTTAGAAAAGTTTCCTGCAACATTAGTTTCTTGTCTTCTTCTCTTTATTTTTCCAATTCGCAGTTTAATAGACTTAACAGGATAATTGCTGAGATTCCTCAATATTATCGATTGCATATATTTTAATTGTTGAAGCCACAGTGTTGAGTCTACGTTTATAATCAATTCACCATCTCTTAAGTCGTGAGGATAGGTATGTATGTTTAGAGGACTACCTAAAAGAACATCCCATCTTTTTTTAATATCTTCTAAGATTAGATGTTTTTGTAACCCTAATTCATCATAAAATGGTGCAAGAATGATGTTAATTTTTTCCATTTATATCCTTTTAAGCTGCCTTGATGACTTTATTAGATCGGATGCACCTTGTACATACAAAAGTCCTCTTGACTCCCTTATCAGTTAAGATTTTTATTCTTTGTAAGTTAGGCATAATAATTCTTTTTGTTTTGTTATTTGCGTGACTAACATTGTTACCAATAGTTTTTTTCTTTTTGCATACATAACAGACAGCCATCTTTACGCCCCTTTCATTGCAATAAAAATATTTTTTATGATAACATTTTAAAAGTATTTGCGCAATAGATTTAAGTCCCAAATAATTGAGCAGAAAGCCTGCGGAGGTTAAATGGCAAAGGAAGAAATAAAGACAACGGAACTGGCCAAAGAACTCGGGGTTAAAGCTACTGAGATTGTGAAAGCTTTAGAGAGATTATTAGGGGTTCAATATAAAAAAGGGACTACAAATCTAAAAATTAAGATTGAGGACGCTCAAAGAATTAGAGAACTTTTTTTGACTCAAAAGGAGTCGCTTTTAGTAAGAGAAGAAAAGGAGAAAAAAGTCGATGAATCCTCTATTCAAATTCAACCTGAATTACCTAAGGAAGAGTCTTCTGAAGAACTGATAAAGAAGATAGAGAAAGTCGACGAAGAAGAGAAGCAAGATAAAGTTATTCAGACACCAACAATCCTCCTTGAAGAAGAACCCCCAATCTTAGATAGATTTAAGAAGGAGATAGAATTTGAAAAGCATGACAAATTCAAAGCCAAGCTCACAATGCAAAAGGCTTTCCAGACGATAAAGAAAATTGAACCTAAAAAATTTGTTGAATACAAAAGCTTAAAAAAGATTAGTAAAGATAAAATCAAATTTTCTGATAAAAGCACCCCACAACCAATAACAGCACCAAGAAAAAAATCGATAAAGATTTCAGAAGGTCTCACACTTAAGGAGTTTGCTGAATTAATTGGTCAAAAGGTGCCTGAAGTGATCAAAAAGTTCATGGAATTAGGTTTTATGCCTACAATAAATCAGCCTGTTGATATTGATGCTGCAAGTATAGTCGCCGAGAGCTTTGGAGTGAAAGTAGAAGCAGTTACTGTAGAACAGCTCGATATAATAGAAGATAGCGAAATAGATACCGATAATCTAACCATAAGACCCCCTGTTGTAACCATAATGGGGCATGTTGATCACGGCAAAACTTCTCTTTTAGATGCTATAAGGAAGACAAAAGTAACCGAGACCGAAGCCGGCGGGATTACACAGCATATTGGTGCTTATAAAGTTTCATTGCACGGTAAGGATATTACCTTTCTCGATACCCCTGGACATGAGGCTTTCACCTCTATGAGAGCAAGGGGAGCAAAAGCCACTGATATCGTAGTATTAGTAGTAGCTGCTGATGATGGTGTTATGCCTCAGACTATCGAAGCAATAAACCATGCAAAAGCAGCGAATGTTCCAATAGTAGTCGCAATCAATAAAATTGACAAACCAGAGGCTAATATCTCTAAGGTCAAGAATGAACTTGCAGAACTCGGTATAATTCCCGAAGAATGGGGAGGACAAAATATCTTTGTTGAGGTCTCTGCAAAGAAAAAAATAGGTATTGAACATCTCCTTGAAATGATTTTGCTTCAAGCAGAAATCATGGAGTTAAAAGCTAATCCTTCCAAACGTGCAAGAGGATTGATTATAGAGTCTAAGCTCGATAAGGGTAGAGGTCCAGTGGCAACTGTTCTTATTCAGTCAGGCACTCTTAGGCTGGGAGATGCTATAGTTGCAGGCACTACCTCTGGCAAAGTGAGAGCATTAATTGATGATACAGGTAGGCGTATTGAATCAGCAGGACCTTCAACGCCTGTTGAAGTGATTGGCTTTTCAGAAGTTCCAACGGCTGGAGATATTTGTGTTTGTGTCGAGGACGAGAGGAAAGCTCGCCAGATTGCTTTAGCGAGATTACAGAAGCAAAAAAGCTCTCAAATACTGAGACGTTCCAAGTTAACATTAGATGATCTTCATGCAAAAATTAAAGAAGGAGAGATAAAGGAATTAAACCTTATTATAAAAGGGGATGTTCAAGGTTCGGTAGAGGCAATGAAAAAGGCTTTAGAAGGGATTGTACATCCTGATGTAAAAGTGCGGATCATACATTCTTCCATAGGTGGAATTAAAGAATCTGATGTTATGCTCGCTTCAGCATCAAATGCTATTGTTATAGGCTTTAATGTAAGACCCGAACTAAAAGCTTCTCAAGCTGCTGAAAAAGAAGGAGTCGATATAAGACTTTACAATGTTATCTACGATGCAATTGAAGATGTTAAAAAAGCCCTTGAAGGGATGTTGAGACCAACTCTTAGAGAAAAAATACTCGGAAAAGCAGAAGTTAGGCAGATCTTCCAAACTTCCCGTTTCGGTGCTATCGCAGGATGTTATGTTTTAGAAGGTTTAATCAGTAGAGGGAGCGATGGCGTCAGGGTGATAAGGGATAATGTTGTTGTTTATGAAGGCAAAATATCATCTTTAAAAAGGTTTAAAGATGATGTCAGAGAAGTATCAGCAGGCTATGAATGTGGTCTTACAATAGAGAACTACAACGATTTTAAGATTGGAGATATCATAGAGGATTATCTTATAGAAAAAATCACGGCAAAACTGTAGACTGCTATTGTTGCTTCAATTTTCTTTAAAATTAGGCATACTTATGCACCCCTATAAAAGAACTCAGAGACTAAATATACTACTTAGAGAAGAAATTGCTTATCTAATAATGAGGAAGATAAAAGACCCCCGCCTTGGGTTTATTACAGTTACAGATGTTGAACTATCAAAAGATCTAAGAACAGCGAAAGTCTTTATCAGTATCATGAATAAGAATGATTACCACATAAGCATGGAAATATTGAACTCAGCTAAAGGTTTAATAAGAAGTGAGATTTCTAAAAGATTAAAGATGAAATATATCCCATCTATTGAGTTTTTAATAGATCAATCTATCGAACAGGGCTGGAGGATTGATGAAATATTAAGGCAATTAAGAGAAAGGGCTGATGCAACCTCCGAGTGAATTAACAAGGTTTTTCAAAGAGAATGACGATTTTCTTATAGCCACTCATATTAGTCCTGATGGTGATGGGTTAGGTTCATCTTTAGCCCTTTCGGAACTACTCAAGCTGATGGGGAAGAGCAGAGTGCTTCTCATTAAAGATTCTTACCCCTACCAATATTCATTTCTACCTGGGATCGAGGAATTTATCACTTTAGAAGATTATTTTAAATCATCCCATAAGCCCAAAAATCTGATTCTTGTAGACTGTCAACAAATAAAGAGAATAGGCTTTGATAATTCTATAGAGTCCTTTAAAGCTATTTTCTCAAAAATTGTTGTTATAGATCATCACGAAAAAAATAATCCCGAGGGTGATATTTTGTGGATAGAACCTGAATCCCCTGCAACAGGAATGATGATCTTTTCACTTATAAAGGGCTTGAGCTATAAGATGACACCTCAAATCGCAACAAATCTCTATTCAGCTATTGCCTTTGATACGGGTAATTTCAGATTTGAAAATCTAAACCCTGAGGTATTTCGTGTAGCAGCAGAGTTAATGGAAGCAGGTGCGGTCCCAAGCCTCATCTATTCATATTTATACGAAAGATGGTCACCCAATCGACTAAGATTACTGACAGCTATGTTAGCTTCTCTGGAAGTAGAGGGAATATTAGCTATTGGAACTATAACAAAGAGGATGTTTAATGACACCTCTACGACTGAAGACGATATAGAGAGCTTTGTCTCTTTTTTAAGGATTCTCGATAATGTCTATGTGACTGCTATAGTTACAGAGCTTCAAGAGGATTTTTACAGGGTTAGTCTTAGATCTAAGGGAGATATTGATGTATCTAAGATTGCTACAGCCTTTGGTGGGGGAGGCCATAAAAACGCCGCAGGTTTTAGAGTAAAAAGTGAGCTTACTTATCTCAAAGAAAAACTTAAAAAGATGGTTAGCGAGTATAATTTCATTGTATCGTAAAAAATTCTAAATTCTTTTAAGCCCTTTTAATGTCTAAAATAATTGTTTTAAACCCTTCTTTGAGAAATAAAATAGCAGCTGGTGAGATAATAGAGAGGCCTGCCTCTGTTGTTAAAGAATTATTGGAAAATTCCATAGATGCATTAAGTTCAAATATAGAAATAGATATAATTAGAGCAGGGAAAAGGTTAATTAGGGTCTCTGATGACGGTTTGGGGATGGATAAAGAAGATGCTTTGCTCGCTTTTGAAAGGTATGCAACAAGCAAAATTTATACTGAAGAGGACCTTTTTAAAATCAAGACACTCGGATTTAGAGGAGAGGCTTTAGCTTCCATTTCAGCAGTATCTAAGGTGAGACTCTATACTGCACCCAGAGTTGCGTCGGAAAATTTTACAGAACCCAATTATCCAGGGACTTATTTAGAGATTGTTGGCGGTCAACTAAAAGAAGAAAAGATTTGTTCTATGGTCGGAACAACAATAGAAATTAGAGACTTGTTTTTTAATACACCTGCTCGAAGAAAGTTTTTAAAATCGGATGCTACCGAGAATTATCATAACATTGATATTGTTACAAAAGAAGCAATCCCTCACTATTGGATAGCTTTCACATTGGTAATAGATAATCGTAAAGTAATGCATTTGCCCAAAGCCTCATCCCTAAAGGAAAGGCTCCTACAAATTTATGGGGCTGACTTCCTCGAAGGTCTTTTTGAAGTTAGTGTTCAGAAGGAAGATCTTAAGATGTCAGTATTTCTCTCTCGTTGCTATAACTTTAGAAATAATAAATCAAATCAATATATCTTTATAAATAATCGATTCATAAGAGATAAAACTATCACACAGGCGATCTATAAGAGTTATGGCGAGCTAATTCCTAATGATAAGCACCCTATTTTCTTCATTTTTCTAACTATAAATCCACAACTGGTAGATTTTAATGTTCATCCCACAAAAAGAGAAGTAAGGTTTAGGGACAAAAGCGAAATATTTAATTTTATAAAGGAAAATCTTGAGACTAACATAGCAAAACTGACTTCTCAGGCAAGCTTTTTAAGAAAAACAAGTGATTCCTTTAAAACAGTTGATAACACTTATCTCATAAGTCAAAAACAGATACAGCCTTCCGAAGGAATTGCTGAAGAACCACAACTCTATAACTTATCTGATACCGAAACTATCCCTTATTGTTTTTATATAGGAGAGTCTTTTGTTGTGATTCCTAAAACCGATGGTTTATCAATAATAGATTACCACGCTGCTTCTGAAAGGATCGTTTATGAGAAACTTCTAAATAAAAAAGATTTAACTTCTTCAAGGCTTCTCTATCCACAGAATGTTAGGCTTGATGCAAATGAGTATAAGATTATTACTGAGAATTTGCATATCTTAGAAGATCTTGGTTTCGAAATTCAAGATTTTGGCTACCAAACTGTTAGTGTAAAGAGCATACCCACCTATTTTGAGGGAACAGATTTAGAAATCCTTATAAAGGATATTGCCTTATCTCTTAAAAATAGCACAGATCTGACTAATAAGACTGATAGCAGTGAGATAAATTCGAAAAAAAATGCTATTGCTGTAAAGATAGCTTGTAAGACCTCTTTAAGAGGTAAAAAATTACTTGATGGTAAAATGATTACCCACTTGTTAAGGGAACTATCTACCACTGAGTTTCCTGATAGATGTCCCCATGGCAGGCCTACGAGGATTGATATTTCTATTGAGGAGCTTAAAAAAATTTTCCGAAAGTAACTTAATTATTTTATGATACATATTCTTTTTAAATGGAGGAGGGAATAGGTGGATTTAATAGAGATTTTAAAACAGGCTGTTTCTCTTAAAGCCTCTGATATACATATCGTGGTAGATAAACCTCCGATGTTTAGAGTAAATGGAAAGATTATACCTATGAACGATTATCCAGTTCTGACCCCTGAGGACTCTAAGGCTTTAATCTATAGTATGATGTTAGAAGATCAAATTGCAAGATTTGAGGAAACTCTCGAATTAGACATGTCATACCATATACCTGGCTTAAGCAGGTTTAGGGTAAATGTTTTGTATCAAATAAAAGGAGTTGAAGCAGCATTAAGGTTAATCCCAAGTCGAATACCCTCTCCTTCAGAGATTGGATTATCTGATGCAGTCTTATCCCTCACACGTCTGCCGAGGGGTTTGATATTAGTTACAGGTCCCACTGGAACTGGAAAAACAACTACTCTTGCTTCAATGATTAATGTGATTAATTCTGAGAGATATGAGCATATTTTAACCATTGAGGAACCAATAGAATATGTCTATGAACACAAAAAATGCATAGTTAGACAGAGAGAAGTAGGTCTTCATACTCACTCCTTTGCAAGTGCTTTAAAACACGCTCTTCGGCAAGATCCAGATGTAATACTCGTAGGAGAAATGAGGGACTTAGAAACAATTGCATTAGCACTGACTGCAGCGGAAACAGGCCACCTTGTTTTTTCTACATTACACACTCAAGATGCACCCCAGACAATAGATAGAATCATTGACGTATTCCCACCCCATCAACAACAGCAGGTGCGAGCTCAACTCGCTGCAACTTTAAAGGGGGTCATTTCACAGCAGTTATTGCCAAGAGCTGATGGGAAAGGTAGGGTTGCTGCACGAGAAGTGATGATAGTCACACCTGCGATTTCAAATCTCATTAGAGAAGGTAAGACCCATCAGGTTTATAGTGCAATTGAGACCGGGATGAAGTTTGGTATGCATACAATTGAAACATCTCTTGCAGAATTAGTAAGAGAGAAATTAATAACTGTTGAGAGTGCCCTTACTAAGGCAAATAATCCTGAATTGCTCAAACTTAAGCTGAAAGCTATGGGTATAAAAATTATAGAGAAACGTTAAAGGGAGAATTAAAAATGAAGATAGATTCCTATTTAAAAGAGTTAGTCGAAAGAAAGGGGTCCGACCTACATCTTAAGGTAGGAAGACCCCCACTTTTTAGAATCAATGGTCAATTATTACCCTCCACATATCCTCCTATATCCAAAAAGGAAATAGAAGAGCTATTACTTCCTCTTTTAACGGAAATGCAATTGGTTAGATTAGAGAAAGAAAGAGATATTGACTTCTCCTATTTAATAGAGGGTGTGGGGAGATTCAGAGGAAATATATTTTTTCAGATGAATAACTTAGGTGGGGTCTTCCGTTTTATCCCTTTCTATATTAGGACAATCGACGACCTTGGATTACCAGAAGTGCTTAAAGAAATAGCGTTAGAGAATCAAGGTCTTGTTTTAGTGACTGGCCCCACAGGTTGTGGTAAGTCAACGACTCTTGCTGCTATTATCCATTACATTAATGAAAGAGTTAATAAACATATAATTACTATTGAAGACCCGATAGAATTTGTGTATTCAGATATTAAATGTACAATAAATCAACGAGAGATCGGCACAGATGCTCTCACCTTTACAGAAGCTGTAAAGAAAGCAATGAGACAAGATCCCGACGTAATTTTGATTGGTGAGATGAGAGATAATGAAACTATAGATATGGCTTTAAGAGCATCTGAAACAGGGCATCTCGTCTTTAGCACATTACATACTACATATGCCAAACAATCCATAAATAGAATAATAGATGCTTTCCCATTAGAGGATCAGCAATATATAAGGGTAAGAACTGCTATGACCTTAAAGGCTGTTATTGCTCAAAAATTAGTTGTCAGGGCTGATGGTTCTGGAAGAATTGCAGCGATGGAGATTATGATCAATACACCTACAATAAAGAAGTTAATAGTTGAGAACAAATTAGATCAAATAGATCATATTATTGGAGAGTCAAAGAAACTTTATAAAATGCAGACCCTTAATCAACATCTCTTTGAATTTGTTAAAAAGGGACTAATTACAAAGGAAGAAGCCCTTTCACAAAGCCAGAATCCTAACGATCTTAAGATAATGTTTATTACTCAACTTGCTGGATTTGAGAGAGAAAAGAGACCTCCTTCACTTACGCCTCCATGGATGGAGAGACAGAAATAGAGAAGTCTAACTTTTCCTGTTTGTAATAGCTCTTTTCATAACAGAGACTGGTGGTTGGATACCTGTCCATAACTCAAAGGCAAAGACTCCTTGCCATAAAAGCATGCCCAGACCATTAAGTGTCTTACACCCTAAAGTTGAGGCACCTTTTAAAAAAGGGGTATCGTCATATACTAAGTCGCACACTATATGGCTTTTATTAAGGAATGAAACATTCATTGGTGGAGGGTCATCAGGCCTTAATCCCAAGGGCGTGGCATTTATAATAATGTCAACAGATAAAATATCATTCTTAATAAAATCGTCATTAACAGCGAATATATTTTGTTTTAGATGAAAGAGATGGTTACTCAATGCCTGTGCTCGCTCTATATTTCTATTATAAATGTAAACTGTCGAAGCCTCTTTACAGAGGTAATAGCCTACGGCCCTTGCTGCCCCACCTGCGCCGATAACAAGTACTCTTTTATTGAAGATTTGAATATTTTTTTCATCTAAGGACCTTATAAATCCTAAACCGTCTGTGTTGTAGCCTGTCAGTACCCCTCCCTCATTTTTGATTGTATTAACAGCTCCTATTAGTCTTGCCTCATCGGAAAGATTGTCTAAAAAAGCAATAACACTCTCTTTGTGAGGGACTGTAACATTAACTCCCACAATATTTAAAGCCTTTAAACCCCTGATTGCCGATTCCAATTGCTCAGGTTTTACCAAAAAGGGCACATAGCAATAATTAAGATTAAGATGCTTAAAAGCTGCGTTATGCATTCGAGGTGAAAGACTATGTTCAACGGGGTAACCTAAGATGCCTACAATTTTTGTCTTACCATTTATTCTCATAGATCAATGAAGAAAATTCCTTTTTAGATATTATACAACTTTAGTATCAGAAAAACTTCAATTTTTAAAATGCCATAAGTTCCTATGAGCAAATAACAAATAATATCAGTTTTTCAACAATGAGGTTGCTAATCCTTGACATTTAAAATAGGGTTTTCTTATACTCTTTAAAAAGACTTTTAGAAGAAAAGAAATCTAAGCCACGAAGGCTTATGCTATGAGAGCATATCTTTTGTGGCTTTTTTGTTTTTTTGAGGAGGTGATTTTAAAAGGCTAATTTACTAAGGAAAGATAATATTCAAATTTCAAAAAACGTTGTAAATCTTTCCTATAACAGTTCTATAGCACAAAAAAAAGACAGGGCACAAACCTTTTGCCGAGGACGCCCTGCCTTTAAGGAAGACGCTCTATTACCTTCCTATGCCATTGGCATAGAGAAAACGCTCCCTTAAATAAATTTTATCAGATAGGGGGGTGAAAAAAGAAATCTGGGAGGTTTTTTCGTAATGATAGTAGCCATTACAATCATAGTTATATTTTTATTAACCCCCTTTGTTTCCTCCGCTGAGCAGACAAAACATCTTACTATGGAGGAAATAGTTGTTACTGAGGAGGTTTTAACTGGTACTGCTTCAACTATTATAGGTGCTAAGACTATTGAAAAGGGTAAGAACTTAAGCATCCCTGATGTTTTGAAATATGAAGCAGAGATTGATATAAGCAGGAAGGCATTGGTTGGAGACACAGGTGATATTTTATCTATAAGGGGGCTTTCAGGCAACAGGATTATGCTGAATATTGACGGCAGATCTATAAATGCAGCTGGTGTACAGGGTGGGTATTTCATAGATTGGAGCACAATTCCCCTTGATAATATCGAAAGAATAGAGATTATGAAAGGGGGAAGTTCTGTAAAATATGGAAATAATGCAGGAGGTGGCGTCATAAATGTTAGAACTAAGAGTCCCACAGAAAAGCCAACATTTTCATTCTACGGTACTTATGGTTTTGGTAAAGATTATGATAATGTGCAGAACTATAGATTGACCCATACTTACAAGATTGGTCCTTTTGGATATTCAATAGGGGGTAGTTATCAAAGGGCTGGCGAGTTCTTATGGAATAATGATTATGAGGCAAAAAACCTTTCTGCTAAATTATATGTTGATATGCCTTTAAAGGGTGAGATGTCATTGGGGGTGCAATACACATTTGTTGAGAGAGGCTTTGCTATAAATAACAGGTTATCAACTAATCCTGATGACCCTAAGTTTTATCAGCCGAGAAATCCTGATTATCCTATATCTTTTGGGGAAACTTTCTCTCCCTATCGTGGTAATGTTACAGAACCAGGACCAGGTGCAATGTGGGAAAAGACAAAATATCTTTTAGATTTTGCTTACAAACAGCCGATTGGTAGTGCTATGGTCGAACTCAAGGCTTATAAGAATTTTGAAGACAGGGATGAAAAAAACTACTCAGCAAGCTGGATTAATCCATCTTATCCAAATGGTAAGCTTGTCCTTGACAGGACTGTAAAATCAGATAGATCCTATGGAGGAAGTCTTGAGTTTACAATGCCTATGAAAGATCATGAGATTATCGGAGGGGTTGAGAGAAAGATTATTAAGACCGGAGGTCAGGATGTCCATTATGTTGATAATAGCTATGGAGTAACTGGTGGTCCTGTTGCGCCAAGTAGTGGAACGGCAAGCTATATGTGGGGGATTTATCTTATGGATAACTGGAATTTTACCGATAAATTACTGCTCACACCTGGCATCCGCTACGATACTTATAAAGCCCCCCAGACAGGACTGGCTAAAGAATTAGAGATAAAAGAAGAGGGCTTAAGCATGTCCCTTACAGGCACTTATAGGGTGACAAAAAATGATACTATCACAGTAGCAATCTACAGAAAATATATCACCCCTTCTGCCCCTGATGCATGGTGGTGGTATGAAGGCTTTATCGGAGGTCTTTATACAACATACCTGAAACTTGAGAATAATAATGCTTTGGAGCTTACATATAGGCATAATTTTTCTGATAGAGATTATATAAGGCTTGCTCTTTATCGCTATTCCATAGATGATTTTATACGGAGATTCTCAATTCCTACAGGTAGAGGCTGTTATAACATAGATAGGGTGACATTAACTGGTGCATCTCTGGATGGTGCTTTTGAAGTTACAAAGGGGCTCACATTACTTGGAAACATTACTTATCAAAGGAGCAAGAAGGAAGGTGATGTCTTTGATCCATCAAAATTGACCGATGAGCTTGACTACACCCCTAAATGGAAGTTCAATATAGGAGCAGATATCAAGCTTCCCTATAATTCACTGCTAAGCTTAAGGGGCAGATATGTTGGAGAAAGGCTTACCGTGTATTCCTACCGTGCACAGGGGCAGACTCGATATAAACTAATCGAGCTTGATTCATTTGTAACTGCTGATGCAGAAGTTAAGATTCCTGTTGCCAAATATGCAGAGCTCGGCATATATGCTGAAAACATCTTTGATAAAAAATATGAAGAGAGGTTTGGCTATCCTATGGCAGGAAGGGTCTTAGGAGCAGCTGTAAAATTGACCTTTTAAAAAGGAGGGCTTAAAAATGTGTATGGCAAAGACTGATTGGGAAAGGTGTGTAGAATTTCACGGACACTCATGTCCAGGTTTAGCTATAGGATATAGAGTCAGTTTGGCTGTATTTGAGAAGCTTAATATTGGTTTTTCAAAGGATGAAGAGATTGTCTGTGTCACAGAAAATGACGCCTGCGGGGTAGATGCGATACAACTCATGACAGGCTGCACCTTAGGCAAAGGGAATCTGTTATATAGAGATACAGGCAAAAAGGCTTTTAGTTTCTTCAATAGGAAAACTGGCGAAAGCATTAGGATAGTAGCTAAACCAATATTTAACAGAAACATTGACCGTGAGGCTATACAAAAATTTATTCTCGAAGCCCCTATTGAAGAACTCTTCGAGTTCAAGACCCCATCTTTTAAGATTCCTGATAGTGCAAGGATATTTAGAACAGTTATATGTGAATCCTGTGGAGAGGGTGCGTCAGAGAATAAGATTCGTCTTTTGGAAGGTAAAAAGGTTTGTCCTGATTGTTTTCAGGATTATTCAAGAGGCTGGTGCGATTGTCTAAGGAGAATCTGATGAGGGAAGCAAGCGAAAGGGTTAATCAAGAAAGAAAGTATAGGGATTTCTGGGATAGGAAGGCAAAGAAATATCCACTGCCTTTTGATGATAGAGCCTTCAGTAATACTCAAAAGGTTCTTACCATACTGGGGCAAAGGGGTATAGATTTTTCTGGCAGCAAAGTTCTCGATATAGGCTGTGGTACTGGTATTTTTACATTACCTCTGGCAAAGATAGCTCAATTCGTTGTAGGACTTGACTTCTCTCATGAAATGCTCGAAAGGCTCAAAAGAGAAAGCGAAAGGTTCAATATTAAAAACATAGGCATAATTCATACAAGCTGGCAGGATTTTGATCCCTATCAGAGCAATCTCATAAGGTCCTTTGACATTGTTCTTTCTTCTATGAGCATGGCTATAAAGGAAGAAGCAGATCTCCTTAAGATGGAGATCTGCTCACGCCAGTATTGCATATATATAGGTTGGGGGAGATTAAGAAAGAATCCTTTTATGGAAGAGATTTTTGCAAAGCATGAGATGGCCTTTAAGCCTCCACCAGGAGCACAGGCTATTTATGAGATTTTATCAAGTAAGCAAAGACAACTATCCATAGACTATGTGCACACATCGTGGCAATGGGAGGGAACAATAGAGGAGGCTATTTCTGATATTGCTATGCATATAGATGTTCAGGGTGGTGTTCCCGATCCAAAAATAATAAGGGACGTGGCAACTAAAAATTCCCATGATGGCAGGATATTACACATCACAGAAGCAGAGCAGGGAGTGATAATATGGCAGGTTCCTTGAAAGGCTTGATAGTCTTGCTGTTTCTATCATCTTGCTTGACAATTGCTAATCTTGCGGAGGCAAAAAATGCATTAACCATCAAAGATATGGCAGGCAGGCAGGTGTTAATACCCAAGAGGGTTCAAAGGATAGTGGCTTTGAGTAGCACTTTGAGATTTATCGTATATCTCAAAGAAATTGACAAGGTTGTCGGCATCGAGGCATCTGAGAAGAAGGAGATTAATAATCCTGCTCGCCCCTACCTTGCTGCCTTAAGAGGTAAGGTTGATAGAATACCAGCAGTCGGAGAAGGAGGATCGGGCAGATTGCCTGACTTTGAGAAGCTTATCTCTGTGGCTCCTGATGTCGTCTTTACAACAAACCTTGACCCTGCTCAGGCTGACATTATCCAGCAAAGGACTAACATTCCTGTGGTTGTCCTCAATTATGGCGGGATAGGTATTTTAGAGATTGATACTATATATAGCTCCTTGCTCTTACTGGGCAAGATACTTAAGGCTGACAAAAGGGCTCAAGAACTAAAGGAGTTCATTGACAAAACCTTACAGGATCTGAAAAAAAGAACAGAAAATATCCCCCAAAACATGAAACCATCTGTATATATAGGTGCTGTAAGTTATAGGGGCGCTCACGGCATTACAAGTACTCAGGGATTCTATCCCCCTCTTGATTGGATAAAAGCCTTAAATGTTGTTAACGCCTTACGCAAACAGGGCCCTATCTTTATTGATAAGGAACAGTTGCTTATATGGAACCCTGATATTATTTTTATTGATACAGGAGGATTAAGTCTTGTAAATGAAGATTACAAGAAAGATAGTTCTTTCTATAATAAACTAAAAGCGGTAAAAAACAACAGAGTTTATAGCACCCTTCAGTATAACAATTATTTTACTAACCTTGAGTTAGCCCTTGCCAATAGCTACTTTATAGGTAAGGTTCTTTATCCTGATAGATTTCATGATATCGACCCTGCTAAAAAGGCTGACGAGATAAGTAGATTCTTTGTAGGGGTTGCTATTTATGATGAGATAAAGACACAAACTAAAGGCTTTGGAATGATAACCTTTGGGAAAGAAGGCATTGATATTAAACAATAACAGGGACAATAACCTTTCTTACTCAATTTTAAGTAGGAAAAGAGTACTAATAAGTCTGACACTACTCATCGCTATTTCTGGGGCAATAGTGTTCTCTATCAAGGTGGGTTCTTACTCTATTTCGCCTTCAGAGATAATCTCCACATTAGTGGGAAGATATGAAGGAGAGACCCTTCACCACGTAATTTGGAATATAAGACTTCCCAGAAGCATAGGTGCAGTCGTTGCTGGTGCATCCCTTGGACTTGCGGGGTTAATAATGCAGAATGTCCTTAAAAACCCTCTTGCATCACCCTTTACACTGGGGGTAACACAGGGAGCAGCCTTTGGGGCAGCCTTTGCAATAATAATACTGGGAGCTGGCAAGATCCACAGTGCAGGCAATGTGGGAATAACTATCACATCTCAATATCTGGTAGTTCTCTCTGCTTTCTGCGGAGCCTTGATAACAGTGATGCTAATACTTCTTCTTTCTACTATCAGAAATATGGGACCTGAGTCGATAATCCTTGCAGGCGTGGCAGTGAGCGCTCTGTGGTCATCTGCCACTATGCTCATTCAGTACTTTGCAAGCGATGTTCATGTATCTGCAACAGTTTTTTGGACATTTGGGGATATGGGAAAGGCAGGCTGGATGCAAAACTGCATAATGTTTGTGGTATTGATCCTTGCCTTTTTCTTTTTTCTATACAATAGCTGGAGCTACAATGCCCTTCTTTGGGGTGATGAATCAGCAAAAAGCCTCGGTGTGAATGTAAAGACATTGAGAGTTGCATCAATGATTGTAGCATCTTTAATAGTAGCGGTAGTTACAGCCTTTCTGGGCATTATCGGTTTTATAGGTCTTATATCACCTCACATTGTGAGATTTATGATAGGCGGTGATTATCGTTTTCTAATTCCATGCACAGCTTTATTTGGGGGCTTTCTGCTTTTACTCTCAGACACAATCGCAAGAACTATTATGTCTCCCATAGTCTTGCCTGTAGGCATAATCACTTCTTTTGCAGGAGCACCTATGTTTCTATATCTTCTTATAAGAGGCAGAAGGTTGTGATAATCGTTGACGGCATCAGCTTCAAGTATAAGGAGAGGGAAGTCCTCAGAGATATTAAGTTTAAGATAGAAAAGGGTAATATTGTCTCCTTACTTGGAGTAAATGGCTCAGGCAAAACTACCCTCCTTAGAACGATAAATAGAATTCTAAAGCCCCATAGGGGAACTGTTTTAATTGATGGTTTAAATGTAGGGCGAATGACTGATAATCAGCTGGCTTCTACTTTTGGTTATATGCCTCAAAAATCTAACGGAGTCTTCTGCACAGTATATGAGGCTGTATTACTTGGTAGAAAACCACATATCAGGTGGAATGTGACAGAGAAGGACGAAGAAAAGGTTAGATCTATTTTAAAATTAATGGGATTAGAGGAATTTTCTTTAAGGAATACCAACGAACTAAGCGGTGGCGAACTCCAAAAGGTCATAATTGCAAGAGCTTTAGCTCAAGAACCTACGGTCCTTTTGCTAGATGAGCCTATTAATCATCTCGATATTAAAAATCAGATTGAAGTCATGAATCTTATAACTGGCATAACGAGAAAACTCAAAATCATAACAATAGTGGTAATGCATGACCTTAATACTGCCTTGAGGTTTTCCGATAAGTTTATACTTCTTAAGGATGGGCAGATTTATGCTTTTGGTGATAGAAATGTCCTTAATCCTGAATCAATAAGGGAAGTCTATGGGATAGATACATTGATACATGATATAAAAGGTATACCTGTAGTTTTGCCTATGGTCAATTGTTAATGTCTAAATTATTATTAAGTAAAAAAATCCAATAAATTATTACATGATATGGAGTTTATTTTTTTTCTTATGAAAAGAGAATGCGACTTAGACATTACAATATTAGTCAAGGGTTGTCAATTTTGTTGTGAATTTTGGTGCTAAAGATTGAAATAATAGGCGGGGTAATGACCTTTGCTAAAGGGCTATGGTGCTATCTCATGAAGCCTTGATCGGTTTGCTAAGGTTTTGCTTGAATTCATTTTCCTTGGAATATTATCAAACAACAATTCAAACATCGGTGTGCTCGTTGATTCTTAGGCCAATTTAATTTGCAGACTTTTTCACCAAAGTATGTTTCTAACTAAGTGAATGAATAACAATAATTCTTAAATTATCCTATCGAGAAGACAGGGCCAAGGCATCCTGCCTGCATTGGAGTTTTGCAGTCAGGACAGTTCCTATGAACTTGTTCTTCTATGTTTATTTCAAGTTTATAAACGAAAAATGGAGATAGACTTTGGCATATCTATTATTTAGCCTTTTTGAGGCATTTTAAAATGCCCTCTTAAAGAGAGTTTCTTTAAAAACATATTATTATAAATTCGTTAGTCCGCCCTCAACTGCTCCAAAATCCATCATAAGCGTTTTGTCTTGGATAGTTAATGAAAAGTTGTCTTTTGGTTTTGATACCCTCAAACACTGTCTTGCAAGAGCGATATACCAATTAATGTATTCATCTCAATGTATTCATCCCTTGAGGCTGTATATCTTCGTCTTGCATAATTTAACTTTGAAATAAGAAGAGGTTTGAGATGTTCTTTATGAGTTTTTAATCTTTCTGTAATATTTCTGTAACGAAAATATTGCTAATATTCTTTCATAAATTTTCTCGCAAAGGAGCAACCATGTTTAATTCGATGATATTTAGATGTCCTTTTTTAAGAGGAAATAATGAGGGCGCAAGGTGTGATGCTCTATTATCAAACCATGAAAAAAATCTTATCAGAGAAATGGATGATGTAAATATAAAGCTTTGCATTAACACTAAAAGGCGGTTTGAAGTGTGCCATATCTACTCCAATTATCTGAGATCTACAGCTAATAATAAAAATACTGTCGAAATTGAATCATTAAAAACCCAGTTTATTCCTACTTTTGTGGCTTGTAAGATGTAATAAAAATGTAACATTGTCTTAATAACCTTGTAATTATTGAATTTATATAATTAAACATGAGTATGTTTCAACTGATAACCGAGCCAATGTTAAATTGTCCCTTTTGCAA
>CAYPJO010000038.1:0-20194 GCA_964411065.1 uncultured Thermodesulfovibrio sp. | reverse complement strand
AACCATTGAGGAGAAAGCCCCTATGAGGATTTACAGAAAAAAGTTGACAAGATCTCTTATTAAGGGCAGGTTCTTCATGAGATAAGATCCACCATATCATATTATTTAAATTATGAATTCTCCAACTATTGTAAACAAAAAATAAATAACTTTTTAATTTTCTAATCAAATATGCTACTATAGTAAGTTTAAAAATTAATAGGGGCTTCAAATGGCATTAATTCAACCTTTCAGAGGAATCTTTTATAACACTAAGAGGGTCGATGCTAATGATATTGTTGCCCCCCCCTATGACGTCATCACCCCTGAAGTAAGAGAGCTTTTATACAGAAACCCCTATAACATTGTTCGAGTAGATTTTGGTATGGAATTGCCCGGTGATTCAGAATTTGAAAACAAATACACCAGAGCAAGAGATTATTTACAAAGATGGTTCGATAATCAGATTTTGATCAGAGATGAAAAGCCCTATTTTTATGTTTATGAATTAGAATATTTGCTCAATAAAGAGAGTAAAAAATTGAAAGGCATTGTTGCTCTCGTTAAATTAGATGAATTGGGTGAAGGAACCTATCCCCACGAGGCAACATACTCAAAACCTAAGGCAGATAGGCTAAACCTGATGAGATTCTGCTATGGCAATATTAGCCCTATCTATGCACTATATAACAGTGCTGAAAAAATAACTTCAAATATAATTCAGAATATAAATTATCCACCTTTTGTGACTGCCGTAGATAGTGAAGCCTTTGTCCATAAACTTTATAGAATAAATGATTTTTCCACTTATAGAGAGATCATCAACGAGTTCTATAATAAACCGATTTATATTGCTGACGGTCATCACCGATATGAAGTGGCTCTTGAGTTTAGAAAAGAAATGCGTCAACTTGAAAGAAAAGGTCAAGAAGATAACACCTTAAAGCCCTATGATTATATAATGATGTTTCTTGCAAATATACAAGACAACGGTATTTCTATATTGCCAACCCATAGAGTTGTTAAAGGCATTAGTGATAGTAAGGAAGTTATTGATAAAGTGAGGGATTATTTTGATGTGTATTCCTTTGTGATGGAAGAAGATATTATAGAGCTTTTAAACCAACAAGGTAAAAATGCTATTGGGCTCTACATAAAAAATGAAAAAAAATGGTATATTTTAAGATACAATGGTAGAACTTACGAACATATCCATCCAGTTCATAAAGATCTCGACGTCGTTTTACTTCACGAATTAATATTTAAGGTACTATTAGGGATTGTTGAATTCAGTTATGAGATGAATCCAAAAGAAGCTCTAAATATGGTGAGGTCATCTTTATACGATGCTGTCTTTTTCTTAAAGCCTACTACTGTTCGAGATGTAGAGAGTTCAGCATTAGCAAACGTTAGAATGCCACCTAAATCCACTTATTTTTATCCTAAACTCTTAACTGGGTTAATAATCAATAGTTTTAATGTTTAATATAAACAAATAAAATATAAAATCAAGGGGTAGGAAGTTCAATGCCAACAAGAGTTGCAATTAATGGATTTGGAAGGATTGGAAGGCTCTTTTTGAGAGCTTGTAAAGATGTTTCAGAGTTTGAGGTAGTAGCAATCAATGACCTTACCGATGCACGCTCCCTTGCTCACTTACTAAAGTATGATTCTGTCCACAGAAAATTTGACTCAGATGTTTCATTTACAGATAATTACATAATTGTTGATGGGAAAAAGATAGAGGTATTTTCTTATACTAATCCAGAAAAATTGCCCTGGAAAGCTCTAAATATTGACCTTGCTATCGAGTCTACAGGCAGATTTACTGATAGAATTTCTGCATCAAAACATCTTGAGGCTGGCGCTAAAAGAGTTATAATTTCTGCTCCAGCAAAAGACCCGGACATAACTATTTGTATAGGAGTAAATGAAGAAAAGCTTGATCTATCTAAACATTTTATAATCTCTAATGCCTCATGTACTACAAATTGCATCGCCCCTATAGCTAAAGTGATTCATCAGAATTTCGAGATTCTAAGAGCTTTCATGTCAACAATTCACTCCTATACAAATGATCAAAGAATATTAGATCTTCCCCATAGAGACTTGAGAAGAGCAAGAGCTGCAGCTCTCTCTATCATTCCAACGACTACTGGAGCAGCAAGAGCTGTAGGGCTTGTTATCCCTGAACTGGAAGGCAGGATTGAAGGGATTGCTTTTAGAGTCCCAACTCCTAATGTTTCAGTTATAGACCTCGTCGCAGAAATAAGCAAGGACGCATCCATTGAATCTGTCAATAGCGTTTTAAGAGAGGCTTCAGAAAGCTACATGAAAGGAATAATTCAGTACACTGAAGAGGAACTTGTTTCAGTAGATTTCAATGGCAATACCCACTCTGCAATAGTTGATGCCTCCTTGACTGACGTAATAACCAACCGCCTCATAAAAGTCATAGCCTGGTATGACAATGAATGGGGCTACAGCTGCCGCTTAAGAGATTTGGCAGTATTAATAAGCAAAAGGAGTTAATATGTCAGGGAAGAATGATATAGTTAACAAACTTACTATTCAAGATTTATCCTTAAAAGGTAAAAGAGTTTTTATAAGGGTGGATTTCAATGTTCCTATTGATGACAACTTAATAATAACTGACGACAGAAGGATACGTGCTGCAATTCCTACTATAAATTATGCGGTCGATGAAGGAGCAAAAGTAATACTTGCTTCTCACCTTGGGAGACCAAAAGGCAAGGTTAATCCTCGTTTGAGTCTTGCTCCTGTTGGGAGGAGACTCCAAAGGCTCTTGAATAAAGAGGTCCTATTTGCTCCTGACTGTATAGGAGCTCAAGTTGAAGGAATGATAGCAAAAATGAAAGAAGGAGACGTAATTTTGCTCGAAAATCTTCGCTTTCATATAGAAGAAGAGAAGAACGATCTTAATTTTGCTAAAGCTTTAGCTAAATTAGCGGATTACTATGTTAATGACGCTTTTGGCGCATCTCATAGAGCCCACGCCTCTATTGTCTCTCTTCCTAAGTTTTTACCTGCAGCAGCTGGTTTTTTGATGAAAAAGGAGATTGAATATCTTAAAGGTGCAGTGGATAATCCTATTAGGCCTTTTGTGGCTATCTTAGGTGGTTCGAAAGTTTCTGGCAAGATTGGAGTCTTAGGAAACCTTATAGATAAAGTTGATAAAGTAATAGTAGGTGGAGGTATGGCTTTTACTTTTATTAAAGCATTGGGCTATGAGATTGGCGACTCGTTAGTTGAAGATGATATGATAGATTTTGCTCAAAACATCATGCAAAACCTTAAAAATAAAGGTGTAAAGTTCTATTTGCCTGTTGATTTCGTCATCTCTCAAGAAATATCAGCAGGTGCAGAGACAAAAATCGTAACATCACAAGAGATACCAAAGGGGTGGAAGGGACTTGACATAGGCCCTGCCTCCGTAAAACTCTTTTCAGAAGCAATACAAAATGCGAAAACCATTATATGGAATGGACCTATGGGAGTTTTTGAGTATGATCCCTTCTCAAGAGGAACATCAGCTATTGCCCATGCAGTTGCTGATGCTTACGCTATGACAATCGTTGGGGGTGGAGATACTGATTACGCCGTCCATAAAGCTGGAGTTAGTGACTCCATAACTTTTATCTCTACTGGAGGCGGTGCGGCTTTGCAACTATTAGAAGGAAAGGAACTCCCTGGTATTTCAGCCTTGACAGATAAAAAGTAAATAGTAATAACTCCAGTCTTATATATTTTTAAAGCTATTACACCTTTCCTTCAAAACATTAAAAGGAGGTGTAATAGCTTCATTTTTAATGAAACAATACCCTGCTCTTTTAAGACTTTATCGCTTGGTTTTCTGATAGTTTCAAAATTTAGATATTTTTAAGACAATAAAAAATTTTGATTTCCTAAATATTGAATTTTTTTAAATATAAAATTAGAGGGAATTTTGCCGCTCCGATTCAACTATCTTAGTGACCTTTTGACTTTTTCGGAAATCATATTTCTCTCTTACAATTCTTTTATCAACTTGTAATTCTTTCGATTCATCTTTTAATGGAAAAGTTAAAGCTAAGGTTTACACTTATAGCGATACCTTTAAAAGTTGTCATTATATCTTTATAAAAAGAAAAATAGATATTGATTTATAGAGATTTTTTCTTTTCACCTAAACAGTTGACTAAAATCGAAAAAAATTGTGGTTTAATTGGAAGAAAAATTCTCTTATGCTCTTAAGATTTGGTATGCTTATTGTACTATTTTTATTTTAAAACTATTTGGAGGTGTAAGATGAAAGAAATAATTGTATTTATCACGTCCTTTGCCTTACTCATTTTTTATTGGGGTTTAGAAACAAATGCAACCGAAAAACCCAAGGAATCTGTGGTAGAAAAGAAAGCTGAAACTAAGAGTGATGCAAAAAATGCATCAACGAAGAGTGCAAAAAAAACATCTATCGCCGATGCAAGATGTGGGAAGTGCCACAAGGGTGAGAAGGATGTTAAGAAAATTAATGAAATTAAGGGAATAAAAAATACTGAAGAAATGGTAAAGCTAATAAGGCAGGGACCCAAGGCAGAAGTTCACAAAAGGATCTCTGATAGAGATTTAAAAGCCGTTGGAAAAGAGCTTTTTGATACTAAAAAACCGGTAGAGACTAAAAAGAAAGAAGATATTAAAACGGAAAAGAAGACCACAGATGAAATTAAAAAGAAAGAAGAAGTGAAACCAGATGCGCAGAAGCCTCAGGAAAAACCAGTTAAAAAGAAACCAGAAGGCTGTTAGCTAAAATATCGTTATCTCTTAAATTATTTAATAAGCGGGGGTAACTTTTAACCCCCGTACCCTATTTTAGCAATCCAAAATATGATAAATCTCGAGCTTTCAATGACTTATCTTTAACTCTATTAATAGATTTTCGATAACTGCATAAAATTTAGAATTTTCTTTGAACGAAATTTTTCTTATCTTTCAAGATGCCACTTCTAAAATCGTTTGGAAGATGTGTTATACTACTGAAAATTTTTTCCTGAGGTGAAAATTGATGAAGCCAAAGGTTTTCCGGGCAATTATAATTTTTTTTACGATTTTTGCCTTTATGGGGATTGGAGACTCACAGGAACCTCTTGTGAATGTAATAGAAATCAAGGGATTAAAGCGTATAGATGAAGGAGCTCTCAGAGCAAGGATGTCTCAGAAGGCTGGAGAGCCACTTATGCAAGAGAAGATCTCAGAAGACATAAAGACAATTTATAAAATGGGTTACTTTGATGATGTTAAAGTAGACATTGAACCTTTTGAAGGCGGTTATAAGATTATTTTTTTAATAAAAGAGAAGCCTACTATTGTGAGAGTAGATTTTCAGGGCAATAAGGAATTTGACGATTCTAAATTGAAGGAAGTAGCTCCTATAAATCCAGGAGCATTAGCAGATATTACTTTGATAAACGATGTTGCCCTTAAGCTAAAAGCCTTTTATGAAGGTGAGGGATTTTATCATGTGCACATTTTTCCTATTCTAAGAAGAATAAATGAGGAAGAAGTAATCCTTACATACCAGATTGAGGAAGGTAGAAAAGTTAAGATTAGAAACATCATCATACGAGGCAATAAAGCTCTTTCCTCAAAAAAGATTAAGAAAGCTATGAAAATTGAAGAGAGGAAGATATACTCAATTATAACTGGTGGAGGATATTATAAAAGGGAAGAAATGAGAGCTGACATAGAAAGAATTAAAGATCTTTATTATGACAATGGTTATCTAAAGGTTGCAGTAGGAGAACCAGTTATTGAGTTAGTTGGTATGAATGCGATGGATATCGTTATAACCATTTTTGAAGGTGAACAATTTAAGGTATCATCCTTTGAGATTACAGGCAATGAAACAATCTCCCATGACACACTTATAAAACTGATAAAGCTCAAGGTGAACAAACCCTTCAGCAAGAGCTTATTACAAGCGGATATTAGTGCCATTACCAGTATTTATGCTAATCATGGATATGCCCTTGCAGTAGTTTCACCTGAGGTTATACCTGATGAGGAAAAAAGGACAGTCAAGGTAGTATATAGAGTTAGCGAAGGGGACAAGTATACTATAGGAAGAATAGATATTACGGGCAATACAAAAACGCACGATAAGGTTATAAGAAGAGAGATAAGACTAGACGAAGGAGATGTCTTCAATGCCTCCCTTCTAAGGAGGAGTTATGAAAGATTAAATAATCTACAGTTTTTTGAAACAGTAGAGATTATCCCCTCTCCTAAGGTCGAAACAAAGTTGGTTGACCTTGAGGTAAAAGTCAAAGAAAAACCAACTGGGTTTTTAAGTGTTGGTGGAGGTTATAGTTCTCTTGATGGTTTTATTGGTATGATAGATCTCACTCAAGGTAATCTTTTTGGAAGGGGGCAGTACTTAAAACTGAGAGGGCAGATTGGTGGTAAAAGTGCTTTTTACGAATTCTCATTCAAAGAGCCATGGTTTATGGATAAACCAATCTCCTTTGGAGCAAGTATCTATAGGACAGAAAGGGAATATGGAAATTTTGATAAAAAATCGAGTGGTTTTGAAATCTCCTTAGGCAAAAGCTTTTGGGAGTATTGGTATAAATCAATTGCCTATAATTTCGAGAGAACAACAATTTTCAATGTCAAACCTGATGCATCTATAATAGTCAAGTCACAGGAAGGGAAGAGAACTACAAGCAGTATTAGCCCTGCTATCGTAAGGGATACAAGAGACAGCATCTTAGACCCAACAAGAGGTTCAAGGAACTCTTTTTCCTTAACTTTTGCAGGCATAGGCGGCACTAATGCCTTTATAAAAATGTTGCTTGATTCTGGATGGTATTTCCCTGTCTTTGATGTTACATCTATTCATTTAAGGGCAAGAATAGGTTATGCATCTGGTTTATTCAATAAAGAGCTACCACTCTATGAGAGATATTATGTAGGTGGCATTTACACGGTGAGAGGACTTGATTATGGCGACGCAGGGCCAAAAGATGTTAATAATGAGCCCTTAGGAGGTGAGAAGGAATTAGTTCTTAATGCAGAATATATATTTCCCATTTTGCCTGAATTTAAACTAAAAGGCGTGGTATTCTTCGATGCTGGAAGAGCTTATGATAGACATGAAACCTTCGGTACCGACTTAAGATACACTACAGGAGCCGGAATAAGATGGATTTCGCCAATAGGTCCAATCAGAATTGAATGGGGGTTCAATCTCGATAGAAGAGTTGGTGAACCTTCAAACAAGGTTGAATTCACTTTCGGCACATTCTTTTAGAGTTTCAACGTGCTTTATTAGCTAATAGTGATACTTCAAAGAATTTGCTGATAGGTCCCCATAATGAAAGGATATCTTATCAAAGATTGCCGACAAAATAAATTGGTTTGGTGTACAATAAAAGACTCACTAACATAAGTCAAAAAAGTGAATGGAGGAATAGTGAATGAAAAAGTATCTTTTCTATGCTGTCATTATTTCAATAGTAGTTTTGCCGGTTATGTTATCAAATCTTCATGCTGAAGAGGTAAGGATCAAGATTGCCATAGTAGATCTCTATAAAGTTTTGAATGAGTCAGAGATCGGCAAAAAAGCCAGATCTGAACTTGAGAGTCTAATAAAAACCAAGCAGTCTGCTATCGAAGAAAAAGGCAAGAACATAGAAGCATTAAAGGGTGATATGGATAGACAATCAGCAGTCCTTACCGCTGAAGCAAAGAAGGCAAAAGAAGACGAACTTGAAAAGCTTTTAAAGGATTATCAAAGGATGGTTACAGATTCCCAGGCCGAAGTTAGAAAAAAAGAGACCGAATTAACTGCAGAAATACTTAAACAAGCAAGAGAAGTTATAAATAAATTAGCTAAGGAAGGTGGTTATTCATTAGTTCTTGAAAAAGCAGATGGATTAGTACTCTATTATGCTAATTCCCTCGATATAACTGAAAAGGTCATCAAAAAAATCAACGAAACAAAAACTGAAACAAAAAAAGCTGAGCCAAAGTCTAAGCCTTCAAAAAATTGATATTACCGAATTATCAATTTTCTGCAAAGCCTTTATTAAAATTATGAAGCTAAGTGAGATAGCAAGAATAATCGATGGGAAAATAATTGGAGACCCAGATTTAGAAATAAAAGGTATAGCTGGTGTTCTTGAAGCAGAGGAAAATTACATTACCTTTGTGTCTGAAAAAAAATGGGAAAAATATTTATCAGCCTCTAAAGCATCAGCAGTAATAGTCAAAGAAGAGGTAAAAGATCTTGCTAAATCTCAGATAATAGTTAAAAATCCTTTATTTGCATTTGCTAAACTACTTAAGATTTTTTATCCCGTTACTTTCAAAGATAAGGGTATAAGTAAAAATGCTTATATCTCTAAAAGTGCAACCTTAGGAGACAATGTTACAGTTCTCTCTTTTGCATATATCTCTGATAATGTCCAGATTGGCTCAAATACTATCATTTATCCTAACGTTTACATTGGTGAAAATACATTTATAGGCGAAAATTGTATAATCTATCCCAATGTTGTCATACACCAAAGAGTTAAAATTGGCAACAATGTTACTATTCATTCAGGTGCTATATTAGGTGCTGACGGTTTTGGATATGTTATGGAAGATGGAATATATCACAAAGTCCCTCAAATAGGCACTGTAATAATTGAAGATAATGTAGAAATAGGAGCTAACACTACTATTGATCGAGCCACAACTGGTGCCACAATCATTGGAGAGGGTACAAAAATTGATAATCTTGTTCAAATTGGACATAATGTCAAAGTGGGGAAAAATGTCATAATTGTATCTCAGACAGGCATCGGAGGAAGCTCGAGAATTGGTAACAACGTAGTTTTAGGTGGTCAAGTTGGCATTGCAGACCATGTGACTATAGAGGACGGTACCATGATAGCAGCTAAAGCTGGTGTTATGGGTAAAGTTGGACGAGGTATTTACTCGGGATATCCAATTTTACCTCATAAAGAATGGTGGAGAGCAATTGCTGTCTTTAAAAAACTCCCTGAACTAAAGAAGAGGGTTGAGGAACTTGAAGAGAAAATTAGCCAAATAGAAAAGTCTTTTAAAGCTTTTTGATTAATCAAACTTTAATATGCCTAAAATCTTTTAGAAGTTGAACAAAACTAACAACTAAATTTTATACTTTTCACCTGTTTAAGTTCGGAGGAAACATGATAGACATTGTGGAAATTATGGATATTCTTCCGCATAGATATCCTATGTTATTAGTTGACAAAATCATTGAATTAGAGCCTAATGTTAAAGCAATAGGGGTAAAAAATGTAACTCTTAATGAACCTTTTTTCCAGGGTCATTTTCCTGGTAACCCTATAATGCCAGGTGTCCTGATTATTGAGGCATTAGCACAAGTTGGTGGAATTTTAGCTTCAAAATCTGGCGCTAAAGGGAAGAATGTGTACTTTCTAAGTATAGATAGCGCAAAATTTAGAAAACCTATAATCCCTGGCGATCAAATGATACTTGAGGTAAAAGCCTTACACATCCGAGGAAAAGTTTGGAAATTTAGTGGTAGCGTCATTGTAGATAACAAACAGGCTGCTGAAGCTGAGTTTACAGCCATGGTTATGGATAAAGAGTCAAAGGAAGTATAAATCATATGTCTAAGGATATACATCCCTCCTCCATAGTAAGTTCTAAAGCAGAAATCCATGACAATGTATACATAGGTCCTTACTGTATTATAGGAGATAAAGTGACAATTAAGGATGGCACACGATTGATCTCAAATGTCATCATAGATGGCGATACAGTGGTAGGAGAAAATTGTATAATCTATCCTTTTACTACAATTGGACTGCCTCCTCAAGATCTAACATATAGGGATCAGAACACTGGAGTGAGAATTGGGAAAAATAACATAATAAGAGAAAATGTAACAATCCATAGAGGCTCAGTCAAAGGAGATGGATTGACAGAGATTGGTGATTCTAATTTTATTATGGCATATGTTCATATAGCTCACGATTGCAAGATTGGCAACTTTATTGTAATGGCTAATGTGGCAACATTGGGTGGGCATGTAGTAATAGAAGATTATGCTGTTATAGGTGGTCTTGTAGCCATCCATCAATTCACGAGAATAGGGGCTTATGCAATGGTGGGTGGTTTCAGTGGTATCGCTCAAGATGTAATTCCCTATATGATGGCATCAGGGGAAAGAGCAAGGCTTTATGGACCTAACGTTATTGGACTAAAAAGAAGAGGTTTCTCAGAAGAATCTATTAACCTATTAAAGAGAGTTTATAAGGTTCTTTTCAGAGAGAAAAATACCCTAAATAACGCAATTCAGAAGATCAAGAAAGATTTTCCTCAGACCGAAGAGATAAAAAATATACTTAATTTCATTGAGAAATCACAGAGAGGGATATGCAGATAGGGATAGTCGCTGGATCAGGTAATTTGCCTGGGATTATTGCAACAGATGCTAAAGAACGAGGGTTCAAAGTAGTGACTGTAGCTCTTGAGGGGCTTGCTTCAGAAGAGTTGAATAAATTATCAGATAAGATTTCATGGATAAATATAGGCAAACTTGATAAGATTATCAAAACATTTAAAGATAATAAAATTAAGTCGGTTATTATAGCGGGGAAAGTCCCAAAGACCCTTTTAATTAAATCTAAGATTATTCCTGATTTAAGAGCGCTTAAATTGTTACTCTCCCTTGAGAACAAAAACGATGATACAATACTAAAGGCTATCGCAGAGGAAGCAAAAAAGGAAGGTATTGAGATCATTGATACCGCAGCCTTTAGTCCACACCTTCTGACACCTTTAGGGGTCTTAACCAGAAAGGCTCCTACAAAAGAGGAGCAAAAAGATATCGAATTTGGGTGGTACATAGCAAAGGAAATAGGTAGACTAGATATAGGTCAAACCGTGGTAATTAAATCACTGGCAGTAATGGCAGTTGAGGCTATCGAAGGAACTGATGAAGCCATAATTAGAGGTGGCAAATTGGCAGGCGAAGGTGCAGTTGTTATAAAAGTAAGTAAGCCTCAGCAAGATATGAAGCTTGATGTCCCAGTAGTCGGCATAGAAACTCTTAACTCAATGATTTCCGTTAAAGCAAAAGTTTTAGCCTTAGAGGCACATAAAAGCCTAATAATTAATAAAAAAGTTTTTCTGAATCGTGCCTCTGAAGCCGGTATTTCTGTTATTGGTATAAGCATATAGATGAGATATCTGGATATAATTAAAGAAGGTATCTCAATTATAAACCACTCTTGGCAGTTAGTTTTTCTTCACTTAATATCTGCAGTAGTAAGCTTTCTCTGTTTTTTTTTGATTATAGGTATCCCTATATCAATCGCTTTTATAATTTTTGGATTAGATCTCACAGAAATTTTAAGGTCTAAAGACGTTATAGAAGTTATAAGACACTCCCTCAATCTATTAAAAAAATATTTCGTCATGGCACTGCTTGTTATCACTAGCATAATAATATATTTTTCAGCAGTTTTTTCTTTATGGCTTTTTACGATTGCAGGTAGTGTTGGTACAATTGCGAAGATTATCAAAGAAGAGACTTCAAAGTACACCTTCAAGATTTTTTTAACGGAGGGCAAAAGGTTATTTCTCCCTATTTTCGGCTATTCTACTATTATAGGAGTATTTCTACTATTTTTAGCTTTCCTGCTTGGGTTGTTGGGGGGAGGTATTTCTTCAATTATAGAAATAACGAAAAGCAAAGAGGCAGTCTTAGCATTATTCCTGGGTATCTTTTTTTCTGCAATTATATTTATTACAGGGCTTTTTTTAATAGTCCTAATATTGTCAATTACTGTTTATGGAATTGCCAATATAGCTTTTGAAAAAAAGAGTCCTTTAAGGGCTTTCAAACAAACTATAATTTATCTTTACTCTCACCCTATGGCAATTGTTTTTTACAGTTTTTTATTAGCAAGCTCTTTAATAGTGATCTTTATAATCTTATTATTCGGGACTCCTATCATATTGATACCAATTTTAGGTCCAATACTTTCGCCACTATATCAGATATTATCTATATTATTGCAAGCTTACATAAATCTTGTAATTCTTGCCTCAGCTTTTCTTTATTTATATAAAAGTAAAAATATTTAGTAGCAAAATTCTATCCTTTCACATTTAAAAGGATCCACTTCTGATTGTCCTCTACAATAGGTAAAGCATAAAACTTCAAAGTCAATGTGATAGAGTCGTAATATACCAGATGGTGTCTTATATGGTAATTGCTAAGGAGCCTTTAATTATAAAAGGGTAGAGAGTATGAGTGGATATAACATCATCACGTCGGCTTTCCATGGTTGTCTAAAAAAATCTTCAACCAAAAGCTTTTTGAAGGATGTCTTAATTTCTTTAAAGCTTTTTTTTCGATCTGTCTAATCCGTTCTCTGGTTAAATTACATTCTTTTCCAACTTCTTCAAGAGTATAAGGTCTATCATTTCCTATGCCGTATCTTTTCCTGATTACAAATTCTTCCTTAGGATTTAAACTCGATAGAACTTTATTTAAGGCAGTTTTTATATCTATATACATGGCATACTCTATAGGCGATACTATATTTTTGTCTTCTATAAAATCAATTAGAAGTGCGTCGTTATGATAACTAATTGGCGTCTCTATTGAGACTGGCTCTTTAGATATCTCAAGTATATGCCTTATTTTTTCAACGGACATCTTCAATTTTTTTGCAATTTCTTCTACTGTAGGCTCATCGCCGTGTTTTTGAACAAATTTTTTAATCACGTTGTTTACTTTATTAATATTGTCGAGCATATGAACTGGAATTCTAATAGTTCTTGATTTATCAGATATTGCCCTATTAATAGCTTGCCTTATCCACCAAGTTGCATAGGTGCTAAATTTATAGCCTCTTCTATATTCAAATTTATCAACAGCTTTCATAAGCCCAATATTGCCTTCTTGAATAAGATCGGCTAAACTTAAGCCTCTGCCGGTATATTTTTTGGCAATACTTATAACAAGTCTGAGATTGCAGATAATCAAAAATTCTTTTTTCTCTATAAGCTCTTTTTCAGCATCTTGTAAGGTTTTTAATACTTTCTTAACATCGTAAGCTTTTAAGCCAATTGAAGACTCAAGGGCTTTTATCTTTTCCTTTGTTTTTTTATATTCCTTCGATCCGACAGGGATATTTCTGAGAAGTGTTTTAAGGCTACTTAACTGGTTAATAACATCTTTGAATTCCTCAGCAAAGGAGTAAATAAACTCATTTTTGAATCCAATTTTATTTATCTGTGCAACTACTTTTAGCTTATTTTTCTCAAGTTCTTTGGCAATACGGTCTCTAATTTTATCTTTACTGTTTTTTGGTATCCTTGAAAGTTTTTCGAATAATCTCTCTCTTCTGATGAAGAGTTTTTTGATAGATTCTATTACCTTTTCTATGCGTCTTCTTTCTTTTGTCAAATTATTATCAGTTATTTCATCAATATCATAGATAAACTTTGAGAGGGGTGCCTTACCATTTTTAAGAAGTTGTCCCAGCATAATTAATTTTTTGAGACAAAAAGGAGTTGTGAAGATTATCTCTATGATTTTTATTTTTAGAGCTTCAATTTGTGCCGCTATTTCTATTTCTTCTTCTCTGCTTAGTAACTTAGCAGTTGCTATGGATTTCATGTAAGATTTCAGCAGATCGGATTCAGTCTGTAAACACTCTTCTTGGATGTCATCGTTAATGGTATCTTCAGGTAAAAAATTGTCAGCAAATAGGATCTGCTTATGGTATTGGAAGTTTTCTTCGTTAAAATCCTCTTCTAACTCATTATTGTTAATCATAGCTTTGCCTCGATCAAATGCATAGCTATTTATATTAATAGATGAATTCTAAATATTATTAAATAATCGTTAGTTCTTTTGAGAGATCAACCTTCTTTTTTCTAAGAGTAATCTTTTTAGTATTGTTACATCTGTCTCTTTTTTGATTTGTTTTTCAATTTCTCTAATTTCAATTCCTTTAATACAGTCTTTTATAATTTTATCAATTATAATTTTATCAATAGATTCTGGTTCAATATAGTATGTAAACATAAGTTTTGTGATTAGTTGTTGTTCTAGAGGGGTGCATACTTGCAAAAGTCTTTCCAAAGTAAATTCTTGAGTATTACTTAAGATATCTCCGATTTTATAAAAGATATTTTTTACTAAAGAGTGATCTAATTTTTCTTCACTAATTTGAGCAGTAATTTTAGAGTAGTAATTTGGATACAGGAGAACTACTTTTAAAAGTGTCTCTTCTTCTTTGTTACTATCAATAAAATTATTTATTTGTGTTACATTTTGTAACGATTCCTTTTTTTCATGTCTCTTCATTAGTTTTGCATTCTTCTTAGCTAAATTTACTAACTCCTGTCTTAAGGTCAGTTCATCTAATTTTGAAACTTCAGACAATTCCTTTATTGATTTATCTCTCATCAATAGGTCAGGGCATAGTGATATCATTGAGAGTGTACACTTCACCCCCTCGATAATATCTTTTGGATATAAGCTAAGGATGAACTCGATGGGTTTTTTTGATTGCCTCATATACTTAATCATCTCAGATGAGCCATATTTTCTAAAAAAACTATCTGGATCTTCACCAGTAGGTAACATAAGTACTTTTGCTATCATAGCTTCAGAAAATATAAGTTCAAGAGTTCTTTTAGCAGCAGATATGCCAGCAGAATCACCATCGAATACAAGAAGGATCTTATTTGCAAGTCTTTTTATTTTTTTTAATTGTTCGATTGTAAGAGCGGTTCCCAATGGTGAAACTGTGTTGTCAAACCCAAACTGATGAGACATGATTGTATCGAAGTAGCCTTCTACAATCATGGAATATCCCTTCTGACTAATAGAATTCTTCGCAAAATTTAAGCCAAAACATATTTCTCCCTTTCTAAAAACTAATGTATCAGGAGAATTTATATATTTAGGAACTTCTTTCATCTGTAACAATGTCCTTCCACCAAAACCTACACACCTATTCCTAAGGTCAAAAATAGGGAAAATTATCCTTTTTTTAAAGAAATCTTGATATTTGCCATCGCTAAAAACTACTAATCCCGACAGTTTTATATCCTCTATTTCAAATCCTACCTTTGTCAAGTGATTGCAAAGAGCATCCTTGTCACTATTCGTAAATCCCAATGAAAACTTTTCGATAGATTCATCTTTAACCCCCCTTTCTCTCAAATAAAAAAGGGCTTGTTTAGATTCACTTAAACATTTTCTAAAATAATTTAAGGCTTCCTTATTGATTGAAAAAATCTTTTCTTTTTGACTTTTTCTATATTCAGATGTATCATCTGAATTTGTCAGTTCGATTCCTATCTTTTGAGCGACTAATCGAACTGCCTCTGTAAAACTTATATTCTCATAGCCCATTATGAAGGAAAAGACATCACCTCCTTTGTTGCAACCAAAACAGTGAAAAATTTGCTTAGAAGGGCTAACCATAAAAGAAGGTGTTTTCTCAGGGTGAAAGGGGCATAATCCTTTCCAGTTTTGACCAGATTTTTTTAATTCAACGAAATCCTTTATAATTTCAACAATATCTACCCTTGAGCGAATCTCATCTACAAGTTTGCTAAAATCCATAGAATAATACCAATTTTGGTATAATAGAGATCTCTATAATGTCTATTCATCTAAAATGTCAAAATCTAAGACACTCTCAATGACAAATTTCATTAAGGTATTTATTAATCATTCTGATTATCTTAAAAAAATCTCATTGAATAAATCTATTTAAAATATAGGAAAGCAGATATTTTCAAACTTTATATTCGATTATCGAACAAAACTGACCTCTATTTCTATGAGAAATATCGTTTTAGAACTTCAATATGATGGGACCAACTATAAGGGCTGGCAAGTTCAAGCACCTACAAGTAATGTTATCACTATTCAGGGTGTACTTCAAAAAGCAATCTTTAAATTAACTGGAGAGAATTGTAAGATAATTGCAGCTGGGAGAACAGATGCGGGCGTCCATGCTATCTCCCAAATAGCTTCCTTTAAAACTTTTTCTCAACTAGAAACAAAAGCAATTAAGCGTGCTTTGAATGCGCTTTTACCCAATGACATAAGAATTCTAAGCGCTTTTGAAGAAGATATCTCTTTTAACCCCCGTTATGACGCAAAAAGCAAGATATATTCATATTATATAGCCAATACTGAAGTAATCTCGCCTTTTTTAGTACGATATACATGGAAGATTCCTCATAAATTAGACACTATCGCAATGATAGAGGCTGCTAATCTGTTAGTCGGTAAACATGATTTCACCTCATTCACGGCTAGTAAGTGTAACTCCAAAAATAATATAAGAACAATAATCTCGATTAAAATTGATACCATAAATAGAATAAGTTTTTTAGGTTTTTCCTTAGAAGGCAAGTTCATCAAGGTCACCGTTGAGGCGGATTCATTCCTTAGACATATGGTTAGAAACATTGTAGGGTCAATTTATGAGGTTGGTAGAGGAAAGAAGAAAACTAAAGATATGGAAAAAATTTTACTGCTAAAAGACAGGAGATTAGCAGGGCAGGCAGCGCCTGCCAAAGGCCTTTTTTTAGAGAAGGTTTGTTATTAGAGTAACTCTTCAGATTGTTGAATCTTTTCGAGTAATTCTTTTTTCTCCTGACACTCTATACAATGAGTAGCAAAGGGAATTATCTTTAATCTTTCAACACTAATCTCTTCACCACACTCTTCACATAAGCCATAGGTTCCCTCCTCTAATTTCCTTAGAGCTTCATCTATTTTAATAAGAGTCTCTCTATGTGCAGAGAGTTGTTTAAGACTTATATCTTCAGAAAGGTCTATGACTGATAAATCAGCATCATCCATAACACTTTCGACTATCTGTTTTTTTTCACCCCCTTTAAATTTTTTTATTTCTTCCTTTGCCTCTCTAATTAGTTTTTCTCTTAAATTTATAAGAAGTTTCTTCAAGTTTTCAGCGCGGATATAAGATTCTTTTTCTTGTTTTTGACCAAGTTCTTTTTGCTCACCATTCTCTAACATTATAACCTCTCAATTTTAAATTAATAAAAGAACAGTAAAATCAAAAATTTGCGGAAAAGAGAGAACTATACAGCCATAATCTCTTTCTCTTTATTCTTGATCAATTCATCAATCTTATTGATGAATGAGTCTGTTATCTTTTGGATCTCAGACTGAAGTCTCTTAGCATCATCTTCGCTGATATTCTTCTCCTTTTCACTCTTCTTAATCTCTTCGTTAAGCTCCCTTCTGATGTTTCTAATAGCTACCCGAGCTTCCTCAGCCTTCTTTTTGATTACCTTTACGAGTTGTTTTCTCCTTTCTTCGGTGAGTGGGGGAACGACAATTCTTATGATTTTGCCATCATTCATAGGAGTTAATCCTAAGTCTGATTTCAAAATGGCTTTCTCAATTACGGTGAGAAGTTTTTGTTCCCAAGGTTGAATAATAATTTGTTTGCCATCGGGGATACCCAAGGTTGCAACCTGGCTTAAAGGCACATGAGAGCCATAATATTCAACAGTTATACCATCCAATAATGATAAAGAAGCTCTGCCTGTTCTGATTGATGCAAGCTCTTTTCTTAGAACACTAATAGTTCCCTCCATACGATCATTCGCCTTTTTTTTAAGTTCTTGCATTGTAGACCCCTCTGTTTACTCTAAGAACTCTCAAATTACTTCTATGAAAAGTAAAGCAATTTCTTAATGTTAAATCAATGACTCTCAAAAGGAGCAATAAATAGTAGAAAAGTTAAACAGATAAAATAAACTCAATTTTTTTCACTACTTACAATAGTTCCAACCCTGTTTCCATAGATTATCTCTTTTAAACTATCCCTGTTTTTTAAATTGAATACTATTATAGGGATATTATTTTCACGACAAAGTGTTATCGCAGTTGAATCCATTACTTTCAGATTATATTTTAATACATCAAAATGAGAAATAATATCGAATTTTTTAGCACTAGAGTCTATCAATGGATCTGATGTATATATACCGTCGACCTTTGTTCCCTTTAGGATTACTTCTGCACCTATTTCAATAGCTCTAAGTGCTGCTGCAGTATCTGTAGTAAAATATGGATTCCCTGTGCCTGCAGCAAAAATGACAATTCTCCCTTTTTCTAAATGTCTTATTGCTCTCCTTCTTATATAGGATTCAGCTAAAGCTTTCATCTCTATTGCAGATTGAACCCTTGTTTGCAATCCTAATTTCTCTAAAGCATTCTGCAGTGCTAATGCATTTATAACAGTTGCAAGCATTCCCATATAGTCAGCTGAAGCCCTTTCGATGCCTTTAGTAGAAGCTTCTATTCCTCTAAAAATATTGCCACCACCAATTACTATAGCAACTTGTACACCTAAGCTAACAATCTTTTTAATTTCCGAGGCAATGAATTCAGTAGCTACAGGGTCGATGCCGTAGCCCCTATCTCCCATAAGGGCTTCACCGCTAAGTTTCAATAATACTCTTTTATACACAATCTCTCGTTTTTTTGTTTTTCTGGTGTATTCCTTGGATTCTTTATTCATTAGAGGACTCTTTTGTTTCAAGCCCTTCTCCCAGTTGGAATCTTACGAATCTCCTCAATACTATATTTTCACCCAACTTAGCAATCTTCTCATTAATCAAATCCTTAACCCTCTTTTTTTGTTCAGTATCTTTTATAAAGATTTGCTCTGTTAGGCAGTTGTCGCTAAAAAATTTCTCCAGTTTGCCTTCAACTATCTTCTCGATAACATGAGCCGGTTTATTAGTGATTTGTGCTCTATATATTTCTTTTTCTTTCTCTATTATCTTTGCTGGAACATCAGCAGGCGATAGATATGAAGGATTTGTTGCAGCAATGTGCATTGCGATGTCCTTTACAAGATTTCTGAACTCATCAGTTCTTGCAACAAAATCGGTTTCACAATTGATCTCTACCAATACTCCTATTTTATCCATATGAACATATGAACCTATTAAACCTTCTGTTGCCTTTCTCCCTGATTTTTTAGAAGCGGCTGCAAGCCCTTTCTGTCTAAGCCAATCTATTGCCTTTTCTAAATCTCCCTTCGATTCCTCAAGAGCTCTTTTACAATCCATTAAACCAGAACCTGTTCTTTCCCTTAATTCTTTGACCATATTAGCACTAATTGTCATTCTATGACCTCCATTGATACATTCTCAGCGATTGTTTCTTGAATCTTATCTAATCTATCTTCTTTTTCTGTTGCAGGCATCTTTGCTTCTTCTTGAGTTTTACTTAAAATACCCTTACCCTCAAGATAGGCATTAGCAATCTTTGAAGTAATTAGCTTTATAGCTCTGATCGCATCATCATTACCCGGTATTACATAATCAACCTCATCTGGGTCACAATTTGTATCCACGACAGCTACAATAGGAATTGAGAGTCTCCGTGCCTCAGCTACAGCAATTCTCTCTTTTTTAGGGTCAATCACAAAGAGAGCACCTGGTAAACTCTCCATGTCTTTTATTCCTATGAGATTTTTTTCCAATTTAGCTCTTTCTTTTTCTAATTTAGATACCTCTTTTTTAGTTAAAGCATTGTAAGTACCATCAACTCTCATTGCTTCTATTTTCTTTAATCTTTCAATACTCTTTTTTACAGTAACAAAGTTTGTTAGCATTCCGCCAAGCCACCTATTATTAACATAAAAGGCATTAGCTCTTGTGGCTTCTTCATAAATCGAGTCTTGAGCTTGTTTTTTAGTACCCACAAAAAGGAGAGATTTACCTTGGGCGGCTATATCTCTGATAAAAGCATAGGCTTCTTCCAGTCCTTTGAGAGTCTTTTGTAAATCAATTATATGTATGCCATTTCTTTCTCCAAAGATATACTTTTTCATCTTTGGATTCCAAACTTTTACTTGATGGCCAAAATGCACACCAGATTCTAATAGCTCTTTCATCGTTACGACACTCACTTTTTTACCTCCATGGTTTTCTTCCGCTTTTTTAAATCTCCTTAACCTGATATACAAAATGTTTTATGAAGACCCCTTTGAACATCAGGACCATCGGAGCTTCTAAAAAAAGCGTGTTTTTATAAGCTTTAAATTTATCATAAAATTAATCTTTCTTTCAATAGCACTAATGAGCCCAACTCTGGTAAGAAAATTTTGTAAAACTATTTCAAGGC
>CAYPJO010000037.1:0-20427 GCA_964411065.1 uncultured Thermodesulfovibrio sp. | reverse complement strand
AATATTCAGTAGCCTTTATAAGGCTTAATCAGGAATTACTCTTTAGTCATCCCCCTATTAAAGACCTCATTAGGGAGAAAATAAAAGGGCTACTCTTTAGTATATCCCATTTAACAGTGGACAGAGTCCTTAAACCTTATAGGGATTGCTTAAAGTTAAAGAAAAGATATAGAAGCAATCCTTTCAGTAGTAATCTTAAGAAATCCATAAAAGTAGAGTCTTGGTTGACAAATCCAGAGAGTCTGGTTACATTGAGATAGATCTTGTGCATCACAAAGGTTATTATAATCAGCAGGAGAAGCTACAATTATGAGTGCATTGGAAGCTTTATCGGATGTTATAGAAATACCACCAGCAGCTTCAAAAGGAGAAGTAGCATGAACAGCACCAGCCACAGGTTGCTGCCTTAGTGCCTGAGCGCTCTTTAGGACATTGTCAAGGACTTTTGCAAGCTCTGTGGGATCAGCATTCTCAAGAAAATATATATTGATTCTACTAAGGCATCTGGTGCTTTTATATCAATAAGATTTATTAAAGATTTCATTGTCTGTCTTGAACCCTTGTCTCTAAAGAGAATTACTGCATTGAGCCTTTGGTCAGCAACTGCTCTTGGTTCGTCAATACCCAAAGGCTGAATAGTTGGGCGAGTTTTTCTCATCCCTTCATTTAGTATCTTAGCAACTGAGTCAGCAGAGGCATATTTAAGAAAAACAAGTTCAGGACCATCCGCTACTCTTGGCTGATCAATCTTATTAATAATTGATTAAATCTTTCCAACGTTTAGCCCTGAGTCGATAACTAACAAAAGATTGCTAGGGCCAAAGGAGGAGGTGTGCCCATCCCTTGATACTAATGGTTGAATAAATCTTAAAGCATCCTCTGATGAAATATTCTCAAGAGGTATTAGAGGAGCTGTGAAGCTTTCATTGATTGACTGTTTGTCTCTACTGAAATCAATGTTTTTTTGCTTTACTTCTGTGGTAGGTATGATTTTATAAGCATCAACTCCAGCTGGTATCAAAGTAAATCCCTTTAACTATAATACTGATGTAAATAGATTAAAAGCGTCTTCAAGGCTCAGCTTAGAAGGAGTTATTATAGTGAACTTGTCTTTTAAATGTTCGTCACATATGAGATTTTTTCTCGCGATATCACTAATAAAATTAGCAATAGCAGATAGTTCAACATTAACAAAATTAAATGCTATCCTTTGTTCCTTAGCTATCTCCTCTTTAGTTGAAGGAAATGACAGGGATGAAAAAATTATGATCAAAAAATTAGCTACCAAAAAGGCTATTATGAATTGATACATGGATACCCTTTTTTTCATAAAGCAATCCCCATTTATTTATATATGTCAGGGTCTTCCTCGTTCCGTCTCTGATTATATCCACTTTAATTGTCTCAAGTCCTCTAATAGCGTGGAAGGGCTGTAAAGCACTTTCAGGATTTGTAATGCTATAATCATTAATCTTCAGAAGAACATCGCCATCTTGCAACCCCAGATTAGAATAAATCCCGTTGTTTTTAACCTTTTTTAGGATGAATCCCTCCTGTCTACCATCAATGAAGTTTGGTTGTAGACAGGCGTCTATTAGTACCTCGCTAGGGTTATCAATAGCTTGCAAAATCCTTCTTTTATATACTAAGAAGGTTCAGCCAGAAAGACTTTTTGCTATAGTAGCAGTCTGAGGTGTTTTTTTAATATTTTGGAGATCCTCAATCTTAAGAATATCCTGCAAAAGTATCTCCACCAATCTCGAATTGCTCTCAATAACTGCTTTATAACTCTCTACCTTTTTCAGAATTCCATAATCGTATACTTTTCCCCTATTTTGAAGATCTCCTGAGAGTTATTTTTGTCTTACAAAACTGCATAGGTATGTTTTTTATTCCCCAAAATAGTGCCCACTAATTTGATATCACTAATAGACGTTTATTCTTTGAAAAAGTTAGAAGATCAAAGTTTGATCCCAGAATATCGAAGGAATGATTTTTTAATATCCTTTCATAATCACTTTTTGTTAAGGGGGCTGCTGAGTTATGATAGGCAAAGTGATACTTTTCATGTTATTAGTCTTATGAAGATATATTAAAAAGTCTTTAATCAGGATTAGTAAAGCTAAACAGATGGAAAGAGAGAGCAAAATATTAATAGAGAGTTCTTCTTAAAAATTGTTTTTATCATAATTATGTTTCTTATTATTTTGTACTATGTTAGTCTAAAATATTTGTCTTAAACTAATTATTTAAGTTTATCTTGGCTAAATTTTCTAATTATACATTATAAAACCGAATTTTAGAAGTTTAACTTCTAAAAGTGTTATTCTTAATAATGTTTTCTATTCAATATAATTGAGTTTTTTAATAAACAAAGCTTTAGTTTTCAAAGGATTATGATGCCTTGAAGTAAATTTAAGGAGCAGAGTATGTGTGAATTTTGTAAAAAGCATGGAGATGGTAATATTTGGTATAAAAATGCCTATAATTATTCAGAAGACCTTCTGTCAGACCTAAGCCGCAAACAGTTTATAAGACATTTTTTCGATATAGCTATCGATAAGGGATTTAAAAATCTTTTACGCCTTCAAAATTTGTTTGAGAGAAAAGGGAAGCTCCCAGAACAGTTAGTCAAAAAGATTATAGAAGAAGCCAAAATAGAGCATTTTGGGCAGGTTGTCCCATTAGAAGAGGTAAAAGATATAGTCGATAAAGCTCTTGAGATTGTGAGACTACCCTGTGCCTGTAGATGGGCAATGGATAAAAAGGAGACAAGATGCTGTTATGGCTTAACATATAATCCCAAGGCTTGGTATAGAGAACTCGATACGAATTTCTTTGATAAACCTAATTCAAGCATATTTGAGATCGTAGATAAGTATACAGCCATAGAGCATATGTTAGAGATGGAAAGAAAAGGCGCAATCCATACAATCTGGACATTCGTTACTCCATTCATAGGCGCTATCTGTAATTGCACTGTCAAGGATTGTCTGGCGATGAGAACGTATGCCAGCATAAAAGTTGAAACAATCCTAAAAGCTGAGTATAAAGCTGTGGTTGATAAAAATTCTTGTGTTGGTTGTGGTGCCTGTTTTGAAATTTGTCAATTTAAGGCAATTGATAGTTTCCTCCACGAGGGTAGATATATAGCACAAATAGACGCCAATAAATGCTTTGGCTGTGGTATATGTAGAAATGTCTGTGAGAATGAGGCAATCAGTCTTCAAAGTCGAGTATAATTAACGCATTCAGAAGATTTTAAATATCTCCTTTATTCTTTTCTATAAAATTGCTGTATTCCTGAACGAATTCAATTAATTCATGATACCAATCTTCTATAACAGTATTTTCTGCGCTTCCGTCTGTAAGCTCTTTACGACAAATTCTAGCTTGACAAATAATGAATTGTAACATCTCATCATCATTGAAACCAGCTTTTTCTAAAATATTAAAGAGAAGGGGTATGGGAATGGGCATTTCTAATACACCCTCTCCTTCCATAAAATCTTTAAAGAAATCCTCCTTATATATAGCGAGTAGTATCTCTTTCATAAATGGTGATTGCTTAGTAAGTCCCTGTTGAAAACTAAGGAATGCGTCTTTGAGATAAAAGTCTGTGAAAAAACCGCCTCTCCAGACAATCTTATCAATCTCTGAAGATTCCTTATACCCTTTACATTTCGCAAACTTAGCAATTTTCTGTTGTTGAAAGACTAAATCTTGAGCGCTTTCTGGATAGATAGCACAGAAAGGCACTATCTTACACTGTAAAGGTTTCCTCCCTTCTTTCTGGAGCATACAAAGATTGTCATCATCAAGAGCAAGGCATCTACTTTTGAATCTATTGCCAGCAATAAAGTCACCCACGATGAAGTGGTCATCCAACTCTCCGCCAATAGCTTGAAGAAAAGTTTTATGTTCCCTATCTACTGGAGTGTATTTGCGAAATCCTATATAAATTGGGAATACATCGTAGAGATTTTTTAACTCTTCAATAGTAATTATGGTCGCCCCATTACAGCAAACTTCAGAGCAAATCCTTTCACATTCAAAACTGCAAACATTAAAATCTTGACTTTCTTCAAAGGGAAAATTTGTCAATTCTTTGACCTCCTTCGTTTAATTGCTTTATATATTTTATAGCAATCTGATTATATAGTTCTACAAATGCACTCTACCCCAAAAATAATCTATCTTAGTCGTTTCCCATAAAAAGAAATTATTAGATTTTCACTTCAGGTGAGTTTCTTATTAAATAAAGCAATAAACATATTTTTAAACTGTATATCATTGTGTGTAGAAGGCTATAGTTTGAGGGATTAAGGGGAAAACGCAAAATCTTTTACACTATCTACTTATTTCGTTCTGAAAATAGACATAAATAGTAGACCGAATTCATCAAATAGTAATGGTGATCCAAAGCAGCAGAGAGAAGTTTATATTATTAACAGAGAAATACTCTTGTTTAAATAGCTCAATAAATAGGGATACCTTTGTCGAAAGGAAAAATTTAGCGCGAAAAAATGGTTTTGAGCTTACCATGGAATTTGGGTTAAATCTTAGAGTGCTAAATGATACAAATTTTTATGTTATATTTTAATATTCAAAGATTATAAAACTTTTATTTACGATTTTATGATTTATGTAAGCTTATCAATTATCTCCTTCTTATTCTTTTTTTTTCTCTCTTGTTTTGATTTTATAAAAATTGCTACAGGAGAGAACACATTACCTAAAACAGATACCGCAATTATCAAAGTAGGGAGACATCCTGATTTTTTAAGAATTGTTTTCACAGTTGATTCAGAGGAATTATTAAAGGAGACTACTATAACACTCACGGAAAGCAAACTTTTGAAGGTTGCCTTCCCAAACCCTTTAATTTTAAATTATAGAAAAGCACCCTCTGATGATTTTACAAAGATTCCAATTTCAGGAGAATTCATTGAAATATCAAAAGAAGTAAAACTTTTGGCTGATAGTAATTTCTGTCTCATTAAAATTGAATATTTAAAAACATATAAAATCCTTAAAATTTCATCTCCTCCACGCTTGGTTATAGATCTTCACACTTCTGAAGAAAAAAAACTTACTGAAAAAGCTAAAACTGAATCTCCAGTGTCAGAGTTTTATCAAAAAAAAGAACCTCTTAGGTTTATTGCAATTGATCCAGGCCATGGGGGATATGATAAAGGAATTCACGATGAGAATAATACTGAAAAAGAAATTGTTCTAAATATAGCAAAGGAAATCTCACGACTACTATCGAAGGAAGGTAAAAAGACATTCCTAACAAGGAAGGCTGATCAGAGGATACCAATTAAAGACCGCATCTCAATTGTAAATGAAAAATCCCCTGATATTTTGATTAGCATCCATTTATCTCTACACCCCATCTGTATCATCTATACATTTTCAACAGAAACAAATTTGAAGGATCAAAGGACTATAATTGCAAATGAAGTAGCCAATAAAATTGCAACTCATATGGAAAAAGATTTAAATCTAAATATTAAACATGAATCACTACCTTTGCCACTTTTGACACAAACTAAAGCTCCTGCTTTAATGATTGAGTTGCCCAATTTTAAACACTTTACATATGATAAAAAAAATATTGAAACTCTTAGTAAAATAATTACAAAGGGGGTTGTTTTGCCTTCTACACTCCAGAGGTAGATATTTTCTCTTAATAAATAATAGGGAACTACTTACTAAAACTTAATAAATGAAGAAAAGGTATTTAATAGTTTTATTCTTTCTAATCATCCTTTCAGTAATTGGTGGTTGGTTCTTTGCAAAATATTATTTTTTATCTGAAAAGACTGAAGTCACAACAACTCAACAAATAACAAAGGAGGAAATCTTATTAACAATTAAACCTGATGGAAGACGATCTTTAATGGTGAAAATCTTTTATCCTGCTGAAAATGAAATAATTTCAGTAGAGAAAAAGATTTATACCACTTCATTATCTATTAATATTGCTGAAGAGGTTATTAAAGAATACTTAAAAGAACTAACAGGTGCCTTAAGGCAAACAAGATTGTTAGGTGTTTATAGAGATTTGGATAATATTATTTACATAGACTTATCTGATGACATCCGAAGACACTTCTCTGGAGATGCAAAATTTGAATATAATTTGCTTAAATCCCTCTTGGAAACAACACTAACCAATGTGCCAGACTCAAAAGATGTTAAATTATTATTAGAAGGAAAAGAGATAGAAACAATAGGTGGACATTTTAATTCTTTTAAGACCTTAAAGATATCGCTGAATATACAACATTAATAAAAATGTTATAATGTTTATTTAAGGACAAAGAGTGAATCATAGAGGCAACTTATTTTATGTTTTAAATGTTGAATGTAATATCTGAGGGGAGTCCTAATTTTTGACAAAAAAGAACTATCCAATAGGCATCTTTGACTCGGGCATTGGTGGGCTCACTGTTCTTCAGGAAATACACAAAACTCTTCCAAATGAAGATATTTTATATTTAGGGGATACAGCTCGAGTTCCATATGGAATTAGATCCGAAGAGACGGTAACAAAATATTCTTTTGAGTGTATTAATTTTTTATTGCAAAAAAAAATCAAACTATTAGTAATTGCTTGTAATACAGTATCTGCAGTCAGTCTTCAAGAGATTATCAAAAAGGTAGATATACCTGTAATTGGCGTTATTGAGCCAGGTGCAAGGGCTGCGATAAGTATGAGCAAAAGTGGCAAGATCGGTGTTATAGGGACAGAAGCTACAATAAATGCAAAAGCATATAGTAAAGCTATAAAGGCTATTTCAGATAAAGTCGAGATTTATGAACTCGCCTGTCCTTTATTTGTTCCCTTAGTAGAGGAGGGGTGGACTGATGATATCATAGCCAAGCTCACAGCAGAAAGATATTTAAGTAACTTGAAATATAAAGAAATCGATACGATAGTTCTGGGATGTACTCATTATCCACTCCTAAAAAAGGTTATCAGTGAAGTTATGGGTCCTATTAACATCGTTGATTCTGCCATAGAAACCTCCAGAGCAGTTAAAGAGGTCCTAAATGGTTCTAATTTGCTAAATGATCAGAAAAATATCTCTACAAAAAAATACTTTGTCACTGATTCTACACTGAAATTTAGTTTACTGGCAAAGAGACTTTTAAATGAAAAGATTAATAACATAGAAAAAATTATTTTAAGTTAGCTTATTCAAATAATAATTGAAGATAAAAAGAGTTTTATGAAATTAAATTGCAAGATAACAACAATCTTAAGTATTATCATATAGTATCTCATATGAAAAAAATTATTATTACTGTTGTGAGGGAACATGAGACCTGACATTAGAAAAAATGACGAACTACGACCTGTTAAAGTTACGAGAAACTTTATTGATAATGCTGACGGCTCAGTTTTAATTGAATTTGGAAAAACAAGAGTAATATGCACTGCTACTATTGAGGAGAAAGTTCCGCCCTTTCTGAAAGACCAAAAAAGAGGTTGGGTCACTGCAGAGTATGGTATGTTACCTCGAGCAACCCCAACGAGGAACGTTAGAGAGTCAACGTCAGGTAGAATCGGGGGCAGAACACACGAAATACAACGCATGATTGGTAGAGCACTAAGGGCAGTCGTTGATATGAGGGCCCTTGGTGAGAGAACTGTTTGGGTCGATTGCGATGTAATTCAAGCTGACGGTGGAACAAGATCTGCTTCAATTACTGGTGCTTATATCGCAATGAATGAAGCTTTTTATAAAGCATTAAGAAAAGGTTTACTTGAAAAAAATCCGATAAAAGATTATTTGGGCGCAGTTAGTGTTGGAATTATTAATGGCGAGCCAAGACTCGATTTATGTTATGAAGAAGATGCTAATGCAGAAGTAGATATGAATATAGTCATGACAGGAAATGGTAAAATAGTAGAGATTCAAGGAACTGCTGAGTTGGAGCCTTTTTCAAAGGAGATATTAAACACCCTTTTAAAACTTGCTGAACAGGGGATACAAAAACTTATAGACATAGAAAGAGAGTTATTTAAGTCAAATATGTTAAAATACTAAAATCATATGGACAAAAAGACTTTTTATAAAAGTCTCTTAATTTGGATGCTGGTGGGAACAACAATAATTTTGCTCTATAACCTTTTTACTATTCCACCAAAAGCAGAAAAGGAGATCATTTTTTCAGATTTCATAAAAAAGATAGAGGCGAAAGAGATTGAAGAAGTCACTATTAAAGAATATCTTATTACCGGAAGAATGACTGACGGTACTAAATTTAAAACCTATGTAGCCCATTACCCTGATCTCGTCAAAGAACTAAAAGAAAAGAACGTTAAAATAGCTGCAAAACCACCAGATCAAAACCCTTGGTATGTAACATTTTTCTTTTCCTGGGGACCGATTATTTTCTTGGTTTTAATCTGGATATTATTTATGAGACAAATGCAAATGGGTGGCAATAAAGCTATGTCTTTTGGTAAAGCAAGGGCAAAGTTAGTCTCCCAAAAGTCCGTAAAAGTAACTTTTGCCGATGTTGCTGGAATCGAAGAAGCAAAATATGAAGTTGAAGAAATAGTGGAGTTTTTGAAAGATCCCCAGAAGTTCTCAAAATTGGGCGGTAAAATTCCAAAGGGCGTTCTTTTAGTCGGATCCCCTGGAACTGGTAAAACCCTTCTTGCAAAAGCAATAGCAGGTGAAGCTGGTGTACCCTTCTTTTCCATTTCGGGTTCTGACTTTGTCGAGATGTTTGTTGGAGTTGGCGCTTCCAGAGTAAGAGACCTTTTTGAACAAGCTAAAAAGAACGCACCCTGTATAATATTCATAGATGAGATTGACGCAGTTGGCAGGCATAGAGGTGCTGGCTTAGGAGGCGGACATGATGAAAGGGAACAGACTCTCAACCAGCTTTTAGTAGAAATGGATGGTTTTGAAGGCAATGAGGGGATAATAATTCTGGCCGCTACTAATCGTCCTGATGTGTTAGATCCCGCCTTGCTACGTCCAGGAAGATTTGATCGACAAATTGTTGTTCCCGTTCCAGATGTAAAAGGGAGATTAGAGATTTTAAAGGTTCATACTCGCAAGATCCCTCTTGACGAAAAAGTATCCCTTGAAAATATTGCTAGAGGAACACCTGGATTTACAGGTGCCGATTTAGCAAATTTAGTTAATGAGGCGGCTCTCATAGCTGCAAGAAAATCTAAAAATAAAGTAGACATGGAAGATTTCGAGTTTGCAAAAGATAAAGTTTTAATGGGTGTCGAGAGAAAGAGCATGGTCATAAGCGAAGCTGAAAAGATGAACACTGCCTATCATGAAGCAGGACATACCTTAGTCGCAAAACTCTCTCCTGGTAGTGATCCTATACATAAAGTTAGTATAATTCCAAGAGGTAGAGCTCTTGGGGTGACTCAACAACTTCCCTTAGGCGATCGCTATACCTATACAAAAGATTATTTATTAAACACTCTTAAAATCCTCTTGGGCGGTAGAGCTGCAGAAGAGATAGCTTTAAATCATATGACTACAGGTGCAGGCAATGACCTTGAAAGAGCGACAGATCTTGCAAGAAAAATGGTTACAGAATGGGGAATGAGTGACAAATTAGGTCCTCTTACTTTTGGAAAGAAGGATGAACAGATATTCTTAGGACGTGAAATTGCCAGACATAAAGATTACAGTGACAAAACATCAGAAGAAATTGATAATGAAATCAAAAGAATTGTAACTGAAGCCTACGAATCAGCAAAAAAACTATTGAAAGATAACTACGATTTATTGGATAAACTTGCTAAAACACTTCTTGAGAAAGAAACCTTAGAGGGTGCTGAGATCGATAATATAATAGCCAAAAGCGAGGTAGTAACTTCTTCGTGATTTTTGACTCAAAGAGCCTAAAATACGACTTCACACAAAAAACATACATAATGGGGGTAGTAAATGTTACCCCCGATTCTTTTTCTGATGGAGGTCTCTATTTTCAAAAAGATTCTGCCATCAAACATGCCCTTAAATTAATTGATGACGGAGCCGACATAATTGATATTGGCGGTGAATCTACAAGACCTGGGTCCTTTCCTATCGATGCAGAAGAAGAGATTAGGCGAACGATACCTGTAATAGAGGAATTAGCAAAGAAAACTAAAATTCCATTATCCATAGATACATATAAGGCAGAGGTTGCTAAAAGGGCTCTTGACGCAGGTGCTTCCATAGTGAATGACATAAGTGCTCTAAGATTTGACCCAGAAATGGCTTCTGTTGTTGCTGAATACGGTGTTCCTGTTATACTCATGCACATAAAAGGAACTCCTCGAAATATGCAAGTTAACCCCTTTTATAATGCCCTAATACCTGAAATTATAAGTTACTTTGAAGAGAGCATCTTACTCTGTAAAGAAGCTGGCATTTCTGGGGATAAAATTATCATTGACCCAGGTATAGGTTTTGGTAAAACAGTAGAACATAACTTAGAGATTATAGCAAATCTAAAGGAATTTTTATCCCTCGGGAAACCAATTGCTATCGGTGTCTCAAGAAAGTCATTTATCGGTAAACTCCTTGGAGATGCCCCTCCTTCAGAGAGATTAGAAGGCACTGCCTCAGCAGTTGCAATTGCAGTATTTAATGGGGCTAACATTATAAGAGTCCATGACGTTTTGGAAATGTCGAAAGTCGTAAAAATTGCTGATGCCTTGAAAAGACACTCCTATACCAGCAAAGCCTGATCACCAACGTACATAACAAATCTTTTTTACAAAAACTATGTATTAAATCTCTCAAATTTCATTCCATCTCTGTGAGCTTGAAAGTTGATAGCTTTGAGTATTTTGCACCTAATGGCAGTAATACACTTTTCATAAGAAAAAAATCGGCTATTGTTGCAATTCCAAAAACTTTATCTCTGTATTCATTGAGAGTTTTAATTACAGGAGTAATGTTTTTCGGATTTTTAACTCTTCCAATAGTTACATGGGGTGAAAATTCGCGCTTTTCTTTACTAAAGCCTAAATGGAGTAAAGAATCTTCGATGTCCTGATAGAGATTTGTGAGTGGTTCGGGTTTATTTATACCAACCCATAAAACATTAGGTCTTCTTTCGTTAGGAAACATTCCAACTCCCTTGATCTCGATACTAAAAGGCTTATGCCGACAGGAAACTTCAATTAACCTTTGGCTAATTTTCTGGATCAAGGTATCCTCTACCTCACCAAGAAATTTGATAGTCACATGAATGTTTTCAATAGGAACCCACTTCACATCTTTTGAGAGAGGGCTGACAACTTCCAATATTTTCCTGATCTCTTTCTTTATTCCCTCTGGAAAATCGATAGCAATGAAACATCTCATAGCAGCCTCCAACCATGCAAGATCAAATTCGTTAATAGTCCTGCCACTATATCATCAAACATGATACCAAAACCACCATTAAATCGTTGTTGAATTTTTTTAATAGGCACAGGTTTTAGTATATCGAAAAATCTAAATAATAAAAAGGCAGAGAGTAAGTAACCAATACTAAGTGGTAAAAATTGGATAGATACAATATATCCTACAAATTCATCTATAACTATCTTAGGAGGATCTTTAACTTTGAAATCTCTTTCTGTAATCTCAGCACAGATAACCCCGACAATAAAAAGAATGATAGCCATTATAAAGAGCAATAGATTGCAAGGCTTAATTATCCAAACTGACAATAAAGCAATTAAACTAGCAATGGTTCCAGGAGCTATGGGCGTATATCCTATATAAAAAAGTGTAGCTATAATCTTTGAGATGCCTTTATAATTCAGCATCTTTTAAGGCATCTTTACACTGACAATATCTCTCGGAAGGGATCAATCTCAGGGTTTCCTTGATAAGGGATTTGATCTTTTCGTGGTAGGTCTTCATTGTCATTAGAACTTCTTTTGTTGTGAGTCTATTTACTGATATACCAGCTGCAGGATTTGTTACCAAACAAATTGAACTAAAACAAATTTCAAGTTCTCGAGCCAGAACTGCTTCTGGCATTAATGTCATTCCTACAACATCACAACCAATGAATGAAAATAGCTCTATCTCCTTAGCTGTTTCTAACCGAGGTCCATTAACACACACATAAGTACCTTTTTCTATAATATCTATACCAATATTTAGTGATGCTTTGCTGATACAATAACGGATTTCTGAGCAAAATGGATAAGTAAAATCGACATGTACAACCTTCTCACCATCATAAAAAGTCGAAAGCCTTCTTCCAAAAGTGAAATCTATTATTTGGTCAGGAACAAGTATATCTCCTGGCTTTAATAATCTATTGATTCCACCAACAGCATTAATAGAGATTATCCTTTTTACACCAAGAGACTTAAACCCCCATATATTTGCACGGTAATTTACTTTGTGAGGTGGTATTGTGTGAGTAACCCCGTGTCGGGATAAAAAAATAACTTCGATCCCTTCTATCTTGCTCATCTTATAGGTGGTAGAGGGGAACCCATAAGGAGTCGATAAGGAAATGTCATCTAATAGATCTGCACCATCTATATTGTATAACCCACTACCTCCTATTAATCCAATTCTCATAATAGTGTTATTATTTTAAGTCATCAATAATTTAGTTGCAATAGATTTTTTAAAATATATTTCTCAAAGTTTTTTTAATTTTAATAAAAACTCCCGAATAGATATCCCCCTCAAGAATCTGGTTTTAAAAACTTTCTTATCTAAGTTAGAATATAGAGTTATGAATATCACCTTTAGTGAATTCAAGACTTTATCAAAAGAAGGCAATATAATCCCTCTTTACAAAGAGATACTTGGAGACATCGAGACTCCTGTCAATACTTATCTTAAACTCAATAAAAGACCTTCTTTTTTGCTGGAAAGCGTCTTAGGCGGTGAGATGTGGGCTCGCTATTCGTTCGTAGGTATTGATCCTACACTTATATTAATGTTCAAAGATAACAGCCTGTTTATTGTCACACAAAATGACCAAAAAGTTTTGCAAAGTACAGATCCACTTAATTCTGTCAAAGAAATCCTTAGCAAATTTAAACCTGTTCCTGTAAAGGGTTTACCAAGATTTATTGGAGGTTTTGTTGGATATATAGGATACGACGTAGTTAAATCCTTTGAGAAAGTGCCTGATTATAAGAAGCCCTTTATAGACATTCCTGATATTTATTTGATGTTAACAGATAAAATTTTAATATTTGATAACCTTAAACAGACAATAAAGATTGTCTTTAATGCTTATATAAATAGCAAGGATTTAAAATCGATCTACAATACCGCTGAAGAACAAATTGATAAAACAATAGAAAGTCTTAAAACTAATGACAATAGTATCTACACAAAAGGTTCTGCAATAAATTATCAAACAATGCATTCTTTAAAAATAAGGCTCCTTAATAAGAGTCTCTTAAACACTAATATAGAAGGCCAATTTACTTCTAATTTCTCTAAGTCAGACTTTTTGCAAGCTGTAGAAAACGCTAGAAAATATATTAAATCAGGTGATATTATCCAGGTTGTCCTATCCCAACGTTTTCAAAAGTTTACCGATACACATCCCTTTACCATTTACAGAGCTATCAGACTAATAAACCCTTCACCCTACATGTATTACATCGATTCTGGAGATTTTCAAATTATTGGCTCATCACCAGAGATTCTCGTTAGACTTGAAGGTGATAAAATTATCTTAAGACCGATTGCAGGTACTAGGAGAAGGGGGGAGTCAGAAGAAGAGGATAAGCTTCTTGAAGAATCACTCAAAAAAGACCCCAAGGAGATAGCAGAACATATTATGTTAGTCGACTTAGGAAGAAACGATGTTGGGAAAGTGGCAGAGATTGGAACTGTCAAAGTCACAGAATTAATGAGTATAGAAAGATATAGCCATGTAATGCATCTTGTGTCTAATGTTGAAGGTAAACTAAAAAAGGGTCTTGACGCCTTTGATGTGCTGAAAGCATGTTTCCCAGCAGGCACAGTAACAGGAGCACCAAAAGTGCGTGCAATGGAGATTATTGAAGAATTGGAGCCTGTAAAAAGAGGCCCTTATGCTGGCGCTGTAGGTTATATAAGCTATAATGGCAATATGGATACCTGTATTACAATTAGAACTATTATTGTGAAAGATGGGCATATTTATATTCAAGCAGGTGCAGGAATAGTTGCAGACTCAATTGCTGAAAATGAATATATGGAAACTGTTAACAAAGCAACTGCAATGATGAAGGCAATAGAATTTTTTCAAAAAGAGAAAGAATAGTTTAAAAGGAGGTAGGGGAACACCCCTCAAATCATTAATATGCTTTTAATGATAGATAATTATGACTCTTTTACATATAACCTTGTCCAGTATTTCGGTGAACTTGGTGAAGATATTAAGGTTTTTAGGAATGATAAAATTACTATCGAGGAGATAGAGAGACTAAATCCAGAAAGAATTGTTATCTCACCTGGTCCTTGTTCTCCTAAAGAGGCTGGCATATCAATAAGTGTAATCAAGCACTTTGCTAGTAAAAAACCCATCTTAGGTGTTTGTCTCGGACATCAAGCAATTGGTGCTGCTTTCGGAGGTGATATTGTTAGAGCGCCTATACTAATGCATGGCAAAACTTCTTTAATTTATCATGATGGATTAACCATTTTCAAAAATCTCCCAAATCCTTTTGAAGCAACTCGTTATCACTCACTTGTTATAAAGAGGGAGACTTTACCTGCTTGCTTAGAGATTAGTGCTTGGACATCAGAGGGAGTTATAATGGGTGTAAGACATAGAGATTTTATAGTTGAGGGTGTTCAATTCCATCCTGAATCAATATTAACAACTGTAGGCAAAGATCTCTTAAGGAATTTTTTAAACCTTAATAAAAATTATTAGTTTTATGATCTCTCTCTTTAATATACTTACTTCACCTGATTACTCCTGAAAGGATGCCTGATAATTGGCTATCTCTTTGCAAGCGAGACTATATTAATTAATCAAAATGCAAGGATTTTAAAGGGTACTCTTTAAAAATCTTGATTATTTTTAAGGATATCAGCATGTATGCTATTATTATAAAAAGTATTTTTTCTCTTGACATTTTTAAGCTTTAGTCATCAAGGGAGGTAAAAATGCGTATCGTTTTAATTGGCCAAGCAGCTTTTGGCGAGAAGGTTCTCGAAACTCTACTTAATAAAAATGAGAATGTAGTTGGAGTTTTTGCTCCCCCTGATCCCCCCAATAAACCTTCAGGTATTAAAAAACTTGCCGATATCAAAGGGATACCAATTTTTCAACCAAAAAGCATGAAAGAACCAGATGTTTATGATATCTTCGTAAAATTGCAACCAGATTTAAATGTGATGGCTTTTGTTACAGATATTATTCCACAAAAAATCTTAGAGTTGCCAACATTCAAGACAATACAGTACCATCCTTCTCTCTTACCTAAGCATAGAGGTGGGAGTGCTATCCACTGGGCTGTAATAAAAGGGGAGACAAAAACAGGTCTAACAATCTTTTGGCCTGACAAAGGTATAGATACAGGGCCTATTCTCTTACAAAAGGAAGTAGAAATTTCACCCGATGATACAACAGGATCTCTTTATTTTAATAAACTTTTTCCCTTAGGGGTCGAGGCTATAGTTGAAGCAATTGAGATGATCAAAAAGGGAATAGCGCCACGGATACCTCAAGATGATTCACAGGCAACATATGAGCCCTTATGCACAGAAGATTTGACTAAAATAGACTGGTCAAAGTCTATACAAGAGGTTTACAATCTTATAAGAGGTGCAAATCCATCTCCAGGGGCATGGTCAATTTTTAAAGGTGAGAAATTAAAAATCTTCGATTGTTCAAAGGAGCAAATTGAGAAAAAAGCAAATTTTGGCGAGATTGTTGCAACAAATGATGAAGTCTTTACTGTAGCTGGCAATGGTGGAGTAATACATATCAAAAGGGTTCAATTTGCTGCTGGACCTAAGATTAAGTCTTCTGAGTTTATTAGCAATTCAGGGCTTAAAGTAGGCGATATACTCAGCTAAGCTCCATCTACCGTCTCCTTAATTAGCTTGCTAATAAAGCTAAATAACGGTTTAATTTGACAAAACTTTTTATTAGAATTAGAATTAAAATTCTATCTTTATTAATTTTAAAGGTAAAATCCAATGAAGATATTGATTAATGATATCCCCCCGGAATGGTTAAAATTAAAAGTAGCAGGTGAAAAAACTTTTGAGCATTTTAGGACAATAACACCCTATGAACTCACAATCGAGTTATTAAAAAAAGGAGAAAACATTTTATTAAAAGGAAAAGTTGTCTGCGACATAGAGTTACAATGTAGCAGATGTTTAGGTTCTTTTATACAAAAGATAGATTCTACTTTAGATATTGAACTCAGACCTTTGAGGGAAATTAATGAGGAAGGATACTTTGAACTCCAGAAGGATGACCTCGATGTTGGGTTCTATAAGGGAGGAGTGATAGATCTTGAAGAGATAGTCAGTGAACAATTGATCCTGAATATCCCTATGAAACCTCTTTGCTCCAATGAATGTGAAGGGTTATGTCCTCAATGTGGAGCAGATTTAAATAAAAACAAATGTACCTGTCATTTAAAATGGATTGATGAAAGACTTAAAATCCTAACTAAATTAATAGTCAAAGAGGAGTGATTGTAATGGCAAATCCAACACATAGGCACACAAGATCAAGAAGAGACAAAAGAAGAGCTAATTGGAAGGGAAGATTACCAAACATAGTAACTTGCCCGGATTGCAACGAACCAAAGCTTCCCCACCGGGTGTGCGATAATTGCGGTTCATATAATGGAAGGAAAGTGATCGATACGATATCTAAAGACAAATGAGAATAGCTGTTGATGCGATGGGTGGCGATTTTGCGCCCGAAATGCCAGTAGCTGGAGCAATTGAAGCAGTTAGTGAGTATGGTATCGAGATTATCCTGGTTGGGGATAAAGAGAAAATACAAAATATTCTAAAAAACAGAAGCTATCCTGAAAATAAAATAAATATAGTTCATGCATCAGAAGTCGTATTTATGGAAGAATCACCTTCTGTAGCTATCAGAAAAAAGAAGGATTCTTCCATCAGAAAAACAGTTGAGCTTGTTAAGAATAAAGAGGCAGATGCATGTGTAAGTGCTGGCCATTCAGGTGTAATGATGGCTACCTCGTTACTTTTGCTTGGTAAACTTCCAAAGGTTGATAGACCTGCAATTATTACGGCTATGCCATCTCTGTCAGGCTTCTTTTATTTGATTGATGTAGGTGCCAATGTTGATTGCAAACCTAAAAATCTTGTTCAATTTGCTCATATGGGCGATGCCTATTTCAAAGCTATTTTTAATGGTAAACCTCCAAAAATTGCTCTATTAAGTATCGGAGAAGAAGATACCAAAGGTAACGAATTAACAAAAGAGGCTTTTAAACTATTGAAAGAGGCTGATCTAAATTTTATAGGCAATATTGAGGGTAAAGACATATTCTCATCCACTGTAGATTTAATAGTCTGCGATGGATTCACTGGCAATATTGTTTTAAAAGTGAGTGAGGGCTTAGCAGAAACCATCATGAAGTTGTTGAGAAGAGAAATTGCCAGCAAACAAATAGGCAAATTAGGGTACTTAATGATTAAATCTGCTCTAAAGGATTTCAAGAAAAAAACTGATTATTCGGAGTATGGAGGCGCTCCCCTTTTAGGGATAAATGGCACATCTATTGTTTGTCACGGTCGCTCCACCTCTATTGCTATTAAAAATGCTATAAAAGTAGCAATAGAAATTGCTCAACAGAGAGTTCATGAAAAGATTGCTGATACTTTATGGAAATACGATAAACTTAGGTGATTTCAGTTCATGATAAAAACAAAAATTTCATCAACAGGTTCTTACTTACCTGATAGAAAGGTTACAAATTTTGAAATTGAGAAAATTATCAACACAACCGATCAATGGATTACCGAAAGAACAGGAATAAAAGAAAGAAGGATTGCCAGAGACTCGGAGACAACATCAGAACTTGCCTACCATGCTGCTAAAAAAGCTCTTGAGAAGAAGGATATCAAACCCTGTGAATTAGATTTAATAATTGTTGCCACTGTCTCAGGAGATATGCCCTTTCCTGCCACAGCCTGTATTTTACAGAGTAAGCTGGGAGCAAAGAATGCAGCAGCCTTTGATATTAGTGCTGCTTGCTGTGGTTTCCTCTTTGGTATGTCAATTGCTGACAGCTTTATTAAATCTGGTGTTTACAAAAAAATCCTCCTTGTTGGAGTTGAAATCCTTTCTAAATTTATCGACTGGTCCGACAGAAGCACATGTATTCTTTTTGGCGATGGAGCTGGAGCTGCTATATTAGAACCAACCAATTCAGATAGCGGAATCATCTCAACTCACCTTTATTCTGATGGTGACCTATGGGACCTCATTCATATTCCTGGTGGTGGCGCTTTACACCCAACATCTCAATACACCCTTGAAAATAAATACCATTATATAAAAATGAAGGGCAATGAGACTTATAAAGTTGCGGTTAAGATATTAGAAGATCTTGTAATTGAGACCCTAAAAGTTAATAAATTAGAACCTTCAAATCTTTCTTTGTTGATACCTCATCAAGCAAATCTTAGAATAATCCTTTCTGCTGCCAAAAGACTTGGCATCGGGTTAGAAAAAGTCTTGATAAATATAGATAAGTATGGTAATACTTCTGCTGCATCGATACCTATTGCTCTTGATGAGGCTGTAGATTCGGGCAGAATAAAAAAGGGAGACTATATTTTGCTTGAAGCTATAGGGGCAGGTCTCACTTGGGCTTCTGCCCTCATAAAATGGTAGGTTTACATAAGTATTGAGTAGCCTGTCAAAATACCCCAAAGCTATTACCAAAGGATTTATTAATTTCTTTAGAGATGACTGCCCGATGCTTGCGGGCTCTTTGACATTTTTCTCAATAATGGCATTTATTCCTTTTTGCCTTCTTCTCTTAACTCTTTTTAACTACATACTTGGCGCAAATGAGGAATTCTTGAGATTTTTTACATCTAGGCTTAATAAACTTTTTCCTGATATAACCTACAAAGTTACAGAAAAGGTAATCAAACTAATCTCAATTAAAGGGATAGGTGGCTTAACTATTTTCTTATATGCCTTACAGTCTTATCAACTCTTTCTCTGCTTAGATTTCAGTATGAAAGCAATTTTTAAGAATGGTTCACAGCGTAATTTGTTATCATCTTTAGTTCTTTCATTACTACTCATCACTTTAATGATAATTTTAATCTTTATATCCTTCTTAGCTTCTACTGCTATTACAATGCTTATATATTATCAAGATTTATTACCTTTTATAGAGATTAGTAAAATAACGGGAGTTCTAATTGGGGTCATTCTCCCTATTGCATTAGTTCTTACTGCTATCACTTTTGTATATTTAATAGTTCCAAGACAAAAGATAAAATTAAAAAATGCTATCTTTGGAGCATTACTAACTACCCTTTTTCTTGAAATAGCAAAGTATATCTTTACAGTTCTGATGGCAAAAGTGTTAAATCTTGGCATTCTATACGGTTCTCTATCAGCATCAGTCATTTTATCATTATGGATATACTATTCATGGTGTATATTTTTAATCGGTGCAGAGACAATAAACATTTTAGAAAAGGAAAAAGCAAAATAACGGTTTGGAGCACCTTTCGTAATTTTGAAAAAAACACAGAGGTGTTTACACACCCATTAATTTTATGATATCTTAGTAAAATTGCCGGAGTGGCGGAACTGGTAGACGCAAGGGACTTAAAATCCCTCGCAGCTTAGCTGTGTACGAGTTCGAGTCTCGTCTCCGGCATTCATTTTTCTAAAAACCAAGTTAACAACTATCTTTACAAGTATTCTTCCTTTCTGAGTCTTTAAAAAGACTATCTCAATCATCAAAAATAGCTTATTTTTAGTAATGAAGTCTTAGGGGAGGGAATCGACCAAAAAGTAGATATTATTAAAGCGGGCGACGGGATTCGAACCCGCGGCCTTCAGCTTGGGAAGCTAACACTCTACCACTGAGTTACGCCCGCACCTTTTTATTTTATATTGATGGAAAACACTTTTTCAACACTTCTTTTTGTCTGACATTTAGCTTAACCTTTTTACCTCAAAACTCAAGTTATACCTTAATATTATATGAGAATACACATTTTAACTCTCCATACTATTCCAAGAATGATTATCTGAGGATTTATAGATTGATGTTTTTATAACTCTATCCTCGATCAAACTTCCTAATCCCATAATTAATTTGTATTTATCTCTGCTTTGTAGGTTCTATATTCCTCTGAAATTTCAGTAAAGGAATCAATCAAAAATATAAAAAGGTTTATTCATCGAATTCGTTTCGGCTTGACAATTCTTTATAAATTATAT
>CAYPJO010000036.1:1976-20492 GCA_964411065.1 uncultured Thermodesulfovibrio sp. | reverse complement strand
CTCTCTTTTGGATAAAATGAGGGGCTTTTACAATTCAGCAAGGTAGAAGCAACTGTTGAGTCACAACAATCTGTTTTAGAATGCCTTTGAGAAAAAGGCGGTTTTAATTATCAGCTCTTTGTTAGGATTTGAAGAAAAGTATTTAGATAGCAAGTCAATCCCGAGGTCCAACTGCTTTCACGCAGTTTCTCCCTGATGTCTTTGCTTCATAGAGTGCAAGGTCTGCTCGGGCTATAAGGTCTTTTATCTTCTCACCAACTGTGTATTGGGCTACTCCAGCACTTATTGATATGGATGGTGTTGGTGTGATATTCAATGAAAGCACCTGTTCACGAATCTTTTCTGCTACTATAGTAGCACCCTGAAGATTGGTATTAGGAAGCAGTATAAGAAACTCCTCTCCCCCCCACCTTGCGACTACATCAGCAGTTCGTATGGTCTCTCTCAATACTTTTGCAACTTCTATCAAGACCTTATCGCCTGTCTCATGACCATAGGTATCATTTATTGACTTGAATCTGTCAATATCAATCATTACAACACTAAATGTGCTACTATATCTATCTACGAGATTTTTGATATTTGTCAGAGACTCTGTCATAAAGCGTCTGTTGTATAGACCAGTAAGGGTATCTGTAGTGGACATTCTGTAAAGCTCTTTTTCAAACCTTTTTCGTTCGCTTATATCATGAAAGACTACGATTGCACCTGATAAGGCATCATTCAAAAAGAAAGGTCTTACAGTGACGGAAACATCTATTTTGCTACCATCTTTCCTTACAAAAATATCGTCAGATGAGTAGTCATGTCCCTCTGTCGTTGCCTTGTATATGGGACAATCAGTGATGTCAACAGCATGAAAATGAAACAAGTCATGACCAACCTTGCCAATCATTTCTTCTCTGCTATAGCCGAGTATTTCGCAGGCTGTGCTGTTTACAAAGTTGATAACACCTTTTTTATCTATCACATATAATCCACCACCCATAGAGGATGTGATGACCTCAAGTTTATACTGTTGTTGTTTGGTTTTTATCGCCTCTTTAAGATATAGATATGCAAAAAGGCTAATACCGAAAATAAGTGATGTGTAAAGGAGTAGGTTCCTCTTATGTGACGCAACTATCTCATCAATGTCTGGGGCAGGTGTAATAGAAAGTAAGGTAGCAGAGTGCTTCTGACTTGGATCAAAAAGCTTTATAAATCCAATTTTGTAGTATTTGTTTGAGGATTTATCATGAAAGCTCATGGTTACATTTGAAGCACTCGATAAGTGCCCTATAAAGTTTTTATCTTTTTTTAAATTTTCTAATATGTTTTGATACTCCTTTGGTAGTGGTTTTGGAGAATCAGGTAATTCATTATAGGGATCCTCTACTACCCATTTATCTATAAAGGGAACATAATATCGTTGTGTTTCAAGAAAGGTCTTTTTAATTACATCATCCTCACGAATCAAAAGCTTATAACCGCTCTGCTTATCCACTTCGTTAAGGTTCTGCCTTAATGATTCAAAGGGTCTTGATAGCTCTACACTGCCTAAGTGGTCTCCTTGAAAATCAATTATAGGGAATACATATCTATAGCCACATACAACCCTCCCTGTCTCAAAGGATGAGTGTGGTTTGAGTAATTTATTGGTCAATACAATTGTTGGTCTATGAGGGGTGAGGTCGTCTCCGTAAAGATGAGGGGCATGAAACCTCAAAAAAGAGTGGTTGTTTGGTAGTTGAAAGTGTAATTGTCTCACATAAAGATTTTTTGATAGATACTCATAGGCATCCCATAAATGGCTAAATAAATCAGCCCTTGCCATGTTTTGTTCATCTGTTTTATTTGAGTTTGCCCTTTTTAGTATCTTTAGGGTCTCTGGGGTCATCACATAATGCATAAAATAGGCCTTCATGGTCTCTTCATGGGCTTTTGTTACTGATAGCCACATCGACTCTATTACCTTTGTGTTGTTTTCAAGATTTATCTCTATCTTTTTTTTATTGACTGACCACATAAACAGATAGCCTATTGTAAGCAGAATAATAAAAATCAGAGTTATCGTGTATATTGGTTTGATGTCAAGAAGACTAAATGATTTTTTAGGCTTACTGGTTGTATTTTTCATATTTTCTGATTATATCAAAATCCCTATCATCACAGTCGGCAAATCCATACTTTCCTTGCACCAAATCTTTACTCTCTTCTGGAGAGATAGTAAGGAGTGCATCCTTAATCTTTTTGATAGTTTCCGGAGATAGGGTATGAGTATTAGCAATAACTACGAAACCTGGCCACATAGGGCTCTCTTTGAGTATCTTAATGCCAAAACCTTTGTATTGCTCAGCGATAACCTTTTTGAGAGTGCCCACTTCATATTTGCCCCTTATCACATTTTCTGCAACTTCGTTATGGGTGGTAAGGTGGGCATATTTAATCTTTTTTATGTCCATACCCTCTTGATTTAAGAGTATGTTAGCCCAGAAGTAACCGCATGTACTAGGTTTTTGCGGGAGTGCAATAGGACCTTTTATATCCTTGATTTTCTTTGGACCCTTTGCAGATGTAATTAATGCACAATTGTACCTTGTAGAACCATCTTTTTCTTTAAAAAGGGCAATTGCTTGTGCAGGGTTAAAGTCTTTTTTTAATGTTACATAGGGAAGAGGTCCTAAGGTAATCAGATTTACACTGCCTTTTTTGAACTCATCAAGGAGGGACTGATAATTTTCAATATAGATGAAATTAATGGATAACCCTGTCTTTTTTCTTAAATAATCGATTAGAGGTATATGACTACTAATAAGGGTCTCTTTTCCTACATTTGGTATTGCGGCAAAGCGAATGGTTTCACTATAGCAAAGGTTGGTACTTAAGAGTAGAAAAGTGAAAATAGTAAAGACTTTTTTGATCATAAATTTAACTTCCTTTCAACTAAGTAATTTTTGATATAAGCATCCCTACTTCTGTGACGGAAAATAAATAGGGCTTACCTTTTATACTCTATTATACTCTTAAAGAAAGATATTTAAGAGATGATCTCCGTAGGGGGGGTGCTTATAGTCTTTTGTTGATGATAAAGATCTTGAATTGATTTTTTCTATAGGCCATTAAAGGAGAGTAAAAGGGAAGGGATAACACAACAAAATTTCTGACTCCAGAAAAGTAAGAGAAAAAAGTTTTTAAAAGCTCTTCAATTTCTGTAGGATTAAAGACTCCTTTTCGAAATCTCCTAAAGCTTTACAACAATATATTGCGTAGCTAAGAGCTGTTTGTGACTTTGGAAAGAGTAAAAAGTAATCTAATGCTTTTTCAAATCTCCCTAAGTTCATGTAACTTACACCGAGGCAGATCAGAATATGTTCGTTGTCAGGGTAAAAGCGTTCAGCTTCATGGAGAATTGTCAAGGATTCTGCATATTTACCTTCTTTTTGTCTTATGATTGCTAACCCAAGATAAGCAAAAAGATTGGGTGAATAGGAAAGAGCTTTTTTATAGAGATACTCGGCAACTTCTTCTTTATTCGGTATGGTCTCGATTAAAGAGTAATCACCGTGACTAAAAGTCATAGCAAGACGTGAGAGAAAATCAGCATGGTTCTCATACATGTCTTCTCTATCTATTAAATCTATGTCTTTTACAAAAGTCGGCAAATTAGTATGAAATTCATCTCTGAGCCTCCTCCCAAAATCTAATATCTTCTCCTCCGATAAGCTCTTATCTGTTGTGAAATAGGGTATGTCTTCTAATCTTTCCATCCATATTTCATCATTTACTCCGGTTTTATTCTTGAAATCATCATAAAGGGTTGTACCTGGAAATATATCAAGAATATAAAAAATCGTACTTAAGGGTTTAATCTCATTCATAAGGTCAAGAGTTTCTTGGATGGTGTGATCATCTTCGCCAGGAGAGCCATAGATGAAGTAAGCTCGAGGCAGAATTCCATACTTTTTTGTAAGGTAGAAAGCTCTTTTTATATCATCTGTTTTGATATTCTTATTTAACCTTTGCCTAATTCTTTCAGAACCGCTCTCTATACCGTAACTTATCTGAATACATCCAGCCTTTCTCATCCAATACAGCATCTCTTCTTTAACGAAATTTACACGAGAAATAGCATACCAATTAATTTTCAATCCCTTTTCGATGATCTTCTTGCAAATCTCTATCACTCGGTCGGGTTTAACAGTGAAAGTATCATCTGATATATAAAAGAAGGAAACACCTTTATCGTATAGTTGTATTATTTGTTTTAGAAAGTAATCAGGTGAGTGAAATCTAACTTTTCTTGACCAAAAATTAGGAGAGCCACAAAAATTACAGTTGTAATAGCAACCTCGAGAAGAGATGATGTGTTTATAAGTAAAATATTTTGAAGGTAAAGGTAATGAGTCAATATCATCAATAAATTCAGGAAGTCCAGTAGTAACTGGTTTCCCCTCTTTTCGGAAGGCAATGCCTTTTATGGAATGGATTAAATCTTCCTTACTTTCATAAATATGTTGAAGTAATCTTAAAAGAGTATATTCGCCTTCTCTTAAAACTATGTAATCTATTTCACTAAAGTTTTTTAGTAAATGCTTCCATAAAAAAGTTGCGCCGATACCGCCAAAAACAATCTTTACATTGGGGAGGATTTTTTTTGCGATTTTAGCAATATCGATCGCACCCCATCGATTGGCATGAACAATTGAGAATCCGATAACATCAGGATTTTTATGAATTAAGGTGTCAATAATTTCTTTTTGCCTATCTTTTATACTATAGCAATTTATGATCTCTACTTCGTAATTGTTTTCTTTTAACATTGCTCCTAAATAATAGATGCCGATAGGCAGAGCATTTACATCCTCTTCCTTAATCCTTCTATCGAGAAAATAGGGATAGATTAACAAAATCTTCATGTTCGTCTTTAATGGCTTAGCTATCTCCTGCTTTTAAATCGTTTTAAAGGTAAAAACCCTATTTAGACTTATCAAACTATGCTTTAAGAGATATCTCTTAAAATTTTCATAAATATTTTTACTAACCCTACTTCCCTTTGGCAAAACACTATATGCCAATTAATTATACTTTAATCGGATAGAAGTATGTTCTTTTTTGGTTTCTAAGTGTTAGTAATGTCCCCTATCTTTGAATCTCCATTTTTTATGGATAAACCTTAATATGACCCCATTTTATCAATTTTAGAGCAATAGCAAAATTTTGACAATCTTTTATATTATAATAGAGTTAGACCCTTCAATTTATTTTCATTATTTGATAATCTTTTATTCTGAGAATAGCATCCTAACCCTAAGGATAAAGAAAGTATTGACAATAATTTTTTACGACTTTATTATAGTTTAGAAATGAATAATTTCAACTTTTCAAAACTAACAAGGAAAAACATTCAAACTCTTGAAGCTTATGTAGCAAAAGAGTTACCTTGTAAGATAAAACTTGATGCTAATGAAAGTCCCTATTGTCCAATTCCTCTGGATTTTATACTCTCTATGAAGAAACTTTTCTCCACCCTCAATCGATATCCTGACCCCGAAACGAGAGAACTCAAAAAAATCCTTTCAGAGGATTTAAAGATTACTCCTGAGAATATCCTTTTGGGCAACGGTTCAGATGAGATAATAAATTATCTGATAACAACCTTTGGTGGACCTATTCTCTATCCCTTCCCATCTTTTGTGATGTATGCGATCTCATCTCAAGCATTAGGGCATAGACATAAAGCAATACCCTTAGATGAAAATTTCGATCTTGATATTGATAGAGTAATTGAAACTATCAAAAGATTAAAACCAAGGTTGATTTTCATAAGCTCTCCTAATAATCCTACTGGCAATTGCTTTTCTACCGAGAAAATTTTAAAGATTATCGAGATTTCAGAGAGTATTGTCGTAGTCGATGAAGCCTACCAACCATTTTCAAGTAAAAGAGGGTTGCTGCATCTTATGAAAGATTACCCTAATCTTGCAATTCTAAGAACTTTCAGCAAGATCGGATTAGCAGCAATACGGGCAGGTTACCTTATTGCTCATGAAGGCTTGATTAAAGAGGTAAATAAAGTTAGATTGCCTTATAATGTAGGAGCTTTCCCGCAAGCCATAGCAATCGAGGCTATCAAAAATAAAAGAATTATTGAAGAACATATACGGTTGATAACAAAAGAAAGGGAAAGACTTTTTAGTGAATTAAGCACTATAGAGGGGATAAAGCCTTATCCCTCTGAGGCTAATTTTATACTCTTTAAAGTTAAGGATGCCTTAGAAGTATATAAAAAACTAATTGAAATGGGGATTCTCGTAAGATATATGGGCAATGTCGTCAGAGACTCTTTGAGGGTTACAATTGGAACACCTGAAGAAAACAATATTTTTATCGAATCTATGAAAATATCATTAAAAAGCTTTGAAGCCAACTCAAAAAGAAAGAGGTTAAAATGAAAAGGCATGTGACCTATGAGAGAAGAACTAACGAAACGGACATACGCGTTGAACTAAATCTTGATGGCACAGGAGATTATGAGATAGATACCTCTATTCCTTTTCTTGACCACATGCTCAGCCTTTTTTCATTTCACGGCTCTATAGATCTTAAGATAAAGGCAACGGGTGATATATATATTGACTATCACCATCTAATGGAAGACTTAGGCATTGCTCTTGGGGAAGCTGTAAAAAAGGCTTTAGGGGATAAAAGAGGTATTACAAGATATGGAGAAGCTACTATACCGATGGATGAAAGCCTCTCTCAGGTTGTGATAGATATTAGTGGTCGGCCTTATTTGGTCTACAAAGTTAAATCTAAAATTAAAACTCTTAAAGATCTCCATGTATCTCTTTTTGAAGATTTTTTCCGGGCATTTAGCAATCATTCATTAATTAATCTCCATATAATCTTACATTATGGAAGGGATGTCCATCATATTTTTGAATCAATCTTCAAAGCTTTTGGAAGATCCTTGCAAGTCGCCGTTTCCTTAGATAAAAAAAGAATTGAAGTTCCCTCAACAAAAGGGAAACTATGAACTTAAAAGATATACTTTTGTAAATAAGTAATTTTTATTATATCCCTTAAGAGCGATATTTTATATATGGAAAGCTTTTTAAAGTCTGGTTCTATAAAAGTTGCCACAGTAATTGGTATACCTATAAAGATTCACTTTTCTTGGTTGGTGATTTTTGCATTGATTTCATGGTCTCTTTCAACTTTTTATTTTCCACCAGCAAACCCTTTTCTTTCACCTTTAACTTATTGGACTTTTGGTATTATAGCTTCCGCTATGCTTTTCCTTTCAGTAGTAATACATGAACTCGCTCATTCATATGTTGCATTAAAATACAAAATACCAATAATCAACATAACCCTTTTCATCTTCGGTGGAGTTGCTCAAATGAAGGGTGAACCTTCTAATCCTGATGCGGAGATCAAAATTGCTCTTGCAGGTCCTTTCACCAGCTTTTTTCTTGCTTTAGTTTTTTTTATCGCTTTTCTGCTTTTTGAGAACCCATTAACTAAAGCTCTTTTTCGCTATCTTGCCCAGTTAAATCTAATTTTAGGTGCTTTCAATCTTATTCCTGGATTCCCTATGGATGGTGGGAGGATAGTGAGAGCTTATCTCTGGAATAAGACTAAAGACTTCTTTCATGCTACTCGTAAAGCTTCAGCCTATGGGCAAAAGATTGCCTTACTTTTCATAATAGTAGGCCTTTTGTCACTCTTTGCAGGATTCACTACAGGTTTATGGCTTGTTTTGGTAGGATGGTTTATATACTCTGCTGCTCAAACGAGCTATCAACAAGCAAGTCTTGAAGAAACTCTTAACGGTGTCAGGGTTAAAGATATAATGGTCAAAGAGATTATATCGCTACCCCCAGCTATGACTGTAGAAACAGCTGTTTATGATTACTTTTTGAGATATGGCTTCGGTGGTTTCCCCCTTATGGATGGCGAAAAATTATATGGTTTTGTCACCTTAAAGGAGATAAAAGATGTCCCCAGAGAGAGATGGAGGGATGTTAAGCTGTCAGAAATTTATAAACCGATTAATAAGAGTCTTGAGATCTCAGAAAAAGATTCAGCTTTAACAGCCCTTGAAGTGATGATAAATGAAGATGCTGGGAGATTAATTGTCAAAGAAGGTGATAAAATAACAGGGTTGATCACCAGAAATGGGATTGCACAGTATGTACAATTAATGAGCAAATAAGAACAATGCCTGAAAAAAGTCTGAGAGTAATACTCTTAAAATATACACCAGAACCAGAAGAGACTATAGCAATGGCTTCAAAGCTCTGTTATAGCCCTATCGATATCCTAACCCTTAGGGAGAAGATACTTGAGAAGAATCAGAAAACATTTATAGAAAAGCTTATGAAGATGGGACATTTGAGTCCTATAGAGCATTCATCTTTTACTTTTGCCATTGAAGGCATCTCAAGAGTTTGTTCTCATCAGCTGGTAAGGCATAGAATTGCCTCTTACAGTCAGCAATCCCAACGATATGTGAGTATGGAGAGAGGGTTTGACTATATAATTCCCCCTTCTATTAGGGAAGATAAAGAATTAAAAGAGTATTTCATAAATTTCATGAAGGAATCTCAAAGAGCTTATAATCATATTGTTAGAAAACTTAACGAGAAAGGGATTAAGGGTGAACTGGCAAATCAGGATGCAAGGTTTGTTCTTCCAAATGCTTCTGAGACTAAGATAATAGTGACTATGAATGCTCGAGAACTATTACATTTTTTTAGGCAGAGATGTTGTAACAGAGCCCAATGGGAAATTAGACAGTTAGCCGAAGAGATGCTCTTTATTGTCAAAGAAATAGCACCTACTATTTTCGCAAAAGCAGGTCCGCCCTGTCTTTATGCTCCCTGCCCAGAAGGAGAGTATAGCTGTGGCAAAAGTGATGAAGTAAGAAAGAAATACAGAGTCACCTCTGAGAATATTTCTCACTCTTGATAATGATACGAGCTTTATAAAACTTACCCTTTAAAGTAAAGGAAATTCACTCCTGTAAAGTTACTTCTTCAAGCCACTTTAAATAATCTTCAGACCCCCTTATAATAGGAAGGGCGATTATCTCTGGAACAGTATAACTATGTAATTCTTTAACTCTTTTCATTAGCTTATCGAAAAGGTGGCTTCTGGTTTTAAGTATCAAAAATACTTCTTGATCGTCTTCAATAGTACCTTTCCAGCTATAGATTGACCTAATTCCCTTTAGGATGTTTACACAACCAGCGAGTTTTTCTTCAACGAGCGTTTTTGAGATCTTTATGGCCTCTTCATCATTAGGGACAGTAATAAATACAACTATCGAATTCATACTTTCCGTCTCCTTCCTACATTTAAATAAATGAAATCGATAGAAATATTCAATAAAAATTAATTATTAACCCTCTTCAAGTTTTAACCAATTAAAGCTTTTGATAATATAAAATCCAGCCAAAAAATATAAAAGCGAATTCCTTTATCTTTAACAAAGGAAAAGAAAGTTTTTTATAGCAAAAGTTTTACCTAAAGCTTGAAGTTCAAACTTCGTTTTAAAAAAGAGTTTTTTTAAAGCAATCAAAAAAGGCTTTGAGGAGACTTTTTCCCCAAATGTTTGTATGCTAACGTGGTTGCAAGCCTTCCCCTTGCAGTTCTCTCAATAAAGCCTTCCTGTAAAAGGTAGGGCTCATAAACATCTTCAATGGTTTCTTTATCCTCCCTCAGTGCTGCAGCAAGAGTCTCTATTCCTACAGGACCGCCATTGAATTTATCTATGAGGGTGTTAAGTAACTTTCTGTCAAGCTCATCCAGACCATAATTATCAATATCTAAGGAAGCTAAGGATTTTCTCGTAATATCTAAATCGATGATTCCATCACCTTTCACTTGAGCAAAATCCCTAACCCTCCTTAAAAGACGATTAGCAATTCGCGGGGTCCCCCTTGACCGTTTAGCAATCTCCAGAGCGGCTTCTTCTTCAATCTCGACTTTCAGAAGCCTTGAGGAACGATTTACTATTTGCATAAGTTCTTGAGGTGTGTAAAAATCTAATCTAAAAATCACTCCAAACCTATCTCTTAAAGGTGATGATAAAAGACCTGTTCTTGTAGTGGCGCCAATTAAAGTAAATCGTGGTAGATTGAGTTTTAAGGTTCTTGCATTAGGTCCCTGCCCTATAATTACATCCAAGGTAAAATCCTCCATAGCAGGATATAGAACCTCTTCTACAGCTCGTGGCATTCTATGAATTTCATCGATAAAAAGTATGTCCCTATCTGATAGATTAGTTAATATTGCTGCTAAGTCTCCAACCCTTTCTAAGACAGGTCCTGATGTTGCTTTTATATTGACTACTAATTCGTTAGCAATAATAGTTGATAGAGTGGTTTTACCTAACCCTGGTGGTCCACAAAAGAGAATATGATCGAGGGGCTCTTTTCTCATCCGTGCAGCTTTTATAAAAACTTTCAAATTTTGCTTTACCCGATCTTGACCAATAAACTCATCTAAAATTTTTGGTCTAAGAGTAGTTTCCGATAATAGCTCTTCCTGCTGTAATTGAGGGGTAGAAGGGCTTATTTTTTTGTCTTCTTTTCGCATTGGCTTTAAAATCTTTTTAATTTTATTTCATTATAAAACACTTTGAAAAGCCTCTTTTTAATAGATCAAAGGTGCGTTCGTTTACTATTCAATCTTTAGTCAGAACTTTTAGAGCCTCTTTCAGGAGACTCTCAATATCTCTAACTCCTCTACTATAAACCTTTTCAAGAGCTTCTTGTGCTACATTCTTTTTATACCCTAGATTCAACAGAGCTGATAAAGTATCCTCAAAAATAGGATCTCTTTCTTTTTTGGATATAGATGGGAGTTTCTCTCTAAGTTCTAATATAAGCCTTTGAGCAGTCTTTTTACCAAGCCCAGGAACTCGACATAAGAGGGCTATATCTTCATTCTGTAATGCCTTCTGGAAGTCATTAAGGGATAAAGTTGATATTAGATTAAGGGCAATCCTGGGTCCTATACCTGTAATGCCAATGAGAGTAGTAAAGATTCTTTTTTCTTCTTCTGTGGTAAATCCAAAAAGCAAAAGAGCATCATCTCTGACATATGTATGGATGTGTAAAAAAATCTCTTCATTAATATCTTTAATCTGAGAATACAAAGATAATGGCACAAAGACAAGGTATCCTATGCCACCGACATCTATCACTATGCTATCAGGTTTCTTAAATAATATTTTGCCTCTTAAGGTAGCTATCATTAATCTTTTTAAGATTTAATAAAAGAGGGTTTATCCTGTAAGAACTTTTGATGGTTCGCATGACAGAGAGCAAGTGCAATAGCATCAGCACTATCTTTTGAGAGCGTATTTTTAATCTTTAATATTTCTTTAACCATCTTTTGAATCTGGTTCTTATCAGCTTTTCCATACCCAACAACTGCCTTTTTTACCTCAAGAGCACTATATTCGTAAATGGGGATTTGAGCTAATGCAGCAGAAAGAATCACTATGCCTCTAATATAACCTAAGCTCAAGGCAGCCTTAGGTGCTTTTGCAAAAAAGACCTTTTCTACAACGATTTCATCAGGTTTAAGTTCTGAAATAATCTCACCTAAGGATAAGAAAATCTCTTTAACTCTACAGGGAAGCTCTTTTTTAGGAGACACCTTTATATTCCCTGAAGAAAGGTAAATAATATCTCTATAGTTAGTCTTCTGGATTAAGCCATACCCACATCTTATACTGCCAGGGTCTATCCCCAGTATTTTCATTTTTTATATAACCTCGATCATTTCGCTTTTTCTGGGAACATCAAATAATATTTCTTCAACCATTTGACACAACACATGTGCCAAAGTGATATGGGTTTCTTGAATCCTTGGAGTATTTTCAGAAGGAACAATGAAAGCTATGTCACTTCTTTTAGCGAGCTTATCCCCTTTTAGACCTGTAAAGGAGATTACTTTGATACCCTTTTTTTTAGCAACCTCAACAGCCTTTAAAACATTTCTTGAGTTCCCGCTTGTGCTAATTGCGATTGCTATATCACCTTTTTCAGCTAATGTTTTGAGTTGTCGAGCAAAAATCTCGGAGAAGTCATAGTCATTGGCAATAGAAGTCAGAACAGCCATATCTGTATTAAGACAAATGGCTGGTAGACCAGGGCGTTCTCTCTTAAAGCGATTGACAAACTCAGCGGCCATATGTGAAGCATCACAAGCGCTTCCACCATTGCCAAAAAGTATAAGCTTTTTACCTTCATTGAAAGCTTCTGCAATTAATTTTGAGACTTCTTCAATTAGTGTAGCATTTTCTTCTATAAATTTTTTTTTAACCTCTATGCTCTCTTCAAAGGCTTTCAAAATCTTCTTTTGCATTGTTAAAATGTTTTTTTCTAAAGCTATTTCAGAATTATAAAAAGCATCAAGGTAGTATAGATCTGTTTATGAGATAATGTAATTTGTTTAAGGCATTAATATAAGCTTTGGCAGAAGCGACAATTATGTCTGTATCTGCTCCTAACCCTCTAACTTTCTTTCCGTCTTCTTCAAGGGCAACGGTTACCTCACCCAGGGCATCTGTGCCACCAGTGATACCTTTTACTTCAAATTTTAGCAATTTACTCTTAGTCTTTGTAATGGCTGTGATAGCCTTGTATGTCGCATCAACAGGCCCGTCTCCTGTATCAGTTGCCTCGATAATCTCATTGTTTACTTCTAGCTTAACAGAAGCTTTAGGTTTTACATTTATTCCGCAAGTTACGAACAAATCGACCAGCTTATAAAACTCCTTTGTCTTTAATATTTCTGTGGAAATAAGCAGTTCTATATCTTCATCAAATATCTGTTTCTTCTGATCAGCCAGATATTTAAATTTTTTAAATGCAATTTCTATCTCTTCAGCAGTAAGATTATAACCCAGTTCGCGAAGCCTCGTCTTAAAAGCGTGTCTTCCTGAATGTTTGCCAAGCACCAATTCTGTTTTTTGGAGTCCTATATCTTCTGGTCTAATTATCTCGTAAGTCATCTTTTCCTTAAGTAACCCATCTTGATGTATCCCTGACTCGTGAGAGAAGGCATTAGCCCCAACTATTGCTTTATTTGGCTGAACAGGTATCCCTGTTATTCTTGAGACTAACCTGCTCGTCCTAATTATCTCCCTCGTATTTATATTTGTCTCAACATTATAAAAATCTCTGCGGGTCTTTAAATTCATAACAACTTCTTCCATTGAGCAATTACCTGCTCTTTCTCCTATGCCGTTAATGGTGCATTCCACTTGGCCAGCTCCATTTATTATTGCAGCAAGAGAATTTGCAACTGCTAAGCCGAGATCATTATGACAATGAACAGATATTGTTGCTCTATCTCCTATCTTTTCTTTAATGGTCTTAATCAGGTTGCCAAACTCAAAGGGCAGAGTATATCCAACTGTATCAGGTATGTTTACTGTTGTGGCTCCAGCTTCTATAACAGCATCTATTACTTCAAGAAGATATGATATATCTGTTCTTGTTGCATCCATTGGAGAAAACTCAACATCTTCGACAAAGCTTCGAGCAAATTTAACCATCTCTATGGAGCGTTTCAATGCTTCTTCTCTACTTATTCTATACTGGTATTTGAGGTGAATATCTGATGTAGAGTGGAAAGTATGAATTCGCCTAATAGGAGCATCCTTCACGGCTTCATAGGCTCTTTTTATATCCTCCTCTTTAGATCTTGCAAGAGCAACAATACCTGCACCATGAACTTCGTTTGATATTCTCTTAACTGCCTCAAAATCGCCATCGGAGGTTATAGGAAACCCTGCTTCAATGAAATCTACCCCTAATCTTACAAGTTGCTTAGCAACCTGGATCTTTTCCTCCACATTCATAGATGCGCCAGGAGATTGCTCTCCATCCCTAAGAGTGGTATCAAAAATCTTTATGTAGCGCATAGTTACTCCAATTTAGTTGTACTAACACTGGATTCTTTTTCCTGATTTTTTTGTCGCCTTTGACGGATAAAAAAATAAATATTCTCAATTATACCCCAAAATAGGTAGAGCATTGCAAAAATAAAAATAGCTGTAGATGGATGAACCAATATGATGAAAAGAACAATAACAAAAACTATTAACATCCAGAAAGGTTTTCTTTCTCTAAAATCTATTTCTTTAGCAGCATGGTATTTAAGAGTGCTTACCATCAAAAGGGAGAGCAAAATAACAATAATTAAGAAGAGGATATTTTTCTCTGGTAACCCTGTCCAAAATTCATAATAAAAAATCACAATAGAGGCTAAAACAGTTGCAGCTCCTGGTATAGGCATCCCTTTAAATGCTTTAGATGGCGATTGCCCCGTCTGAATATTATAACGAGCTAACCTTAAAGCTCCACAGGCAACAAAGAGAAAGGCAGCAGCCCATCCAATTCTGCCAAAGGGCATTAAAGCCCACTTATAGATCATTACGGCTGGAGCTACACCAAAAGTGACAAGATCAGATAGAGAGTCTAATTCGATACCGAAACGAGTTGTTGTGTTTGTTAGGCGGGCAATCCAACCATCCAAACCATCAAATATATTTGCTATCACAATAGCCCATGCTGCGTGAAGATAGTTTCCATTTAGAGTTGACAGGACAGCAAAAAAACCACAAAAAAGCCCGCAAAGAGTTAAAACATTTGGTAAAAGATAAACTCCCTTTTTAGGCTTTTTGTTAAAGTCTCTTTTAAATTTCACCTTTTATGTTTTTGCTTCAGAGGCAGGAGTTTACAATTTTTTGACTAAATTGCCATTTAATAACAGCAATCTCAAAAATTGTTAAAACTCATGATATTAATCTCTCTCCTATAATTGTCTCACCAGCCTTTACCTTTTGCCCCAGCGTAACTCTTATAACTGTCTCCTTAGGTAGATATATATCGACCCTCGAGCTAAACTTTATTATCCCAAAACGCTCACCCTTTTCAAGGGTCTCGCCCTTTTTAACCCTGCAGATAGCCCTCCTTGCAATTGAACCGGCGACCTGCCTGAGCAATAATAACCCTCCAGGAGTCTTGAGCAAGATAGAGATATTTTCATTATATCGCTCAGCTTCAGGTTTGAATGCGGAGTAAAACTTCCCCTTTGAGTATTTTATATCTTCTACTACACCTTTACAAGGTGAACGATTAATATGGACATCAAAGGGAGACATGAAGATACTTATCTCTATTGCATTACCCTTTAAGAACTCCTTTTCGTAAACATCCTGAATCAAGATTATTTTGCCATCTGCAGGAGAAACATAGTTGTTATCTCCTGCAGGGATTGATCTTTCAGGATCTCTAAAAAAAAATACCATAAAACAGAGCAAAAGGAAAGGCACAATAGCAATCATTTGAGAAATAAGAAAGATTACAACGGTAACTAAAAAGAAAAACACTATGTAAGGATAACCTTCGGGAGCAATTTTCATTTTTAAGCCTTTGATTTATCTACCAGTTTTTCTTTTTTAAGCCAGGGCATCATAGCTCTAAGTTGTCTGCCCACTTCTTCAATGGGGTGTTCTTCGCCCTTCTTTGTAAGGGCATTAAATACAGGTTTGTTAGCTTTACATTCTAAAATCCATTCCTTCGCAAAAAGACCATCCTGTATTTCTTTGAGGATTTTTCGCATCTCTTTTTTAGTCTCTTCATTTATAATCCTTGGACCTCTCGTCAAATCCCCATATTGAGCGGTATTGCTAATGGAATATCTCATGTTTGAGATGCCACCTTCATAAATCAAGTCAACTATCAATTTAACTTCGTGCAGACATTCGAAATAAGCCATCTCAGGTGCATAGCCAGCTTCAACTAATGTCTCAAAGCCTGCAAGAATAAGGGAAGTAATTCCACCACACAATACTGCCTGTTCACCGAAAAGATCTGTCTCAGTCTCCTCTCTAAAAGTAGTCTCAATTATCCCAGCTCTACCCCCACCAATAGCTGATGCATAAGCTAATGCCACTTCTTTGGTATTGCCAGTAGGATCTTGATGGATAGCTATTAAGCAAGGGACGCCGCTACCTTTGAGATATTCTGATCTAACAAGGTGCCCTGGCCCTTTTGGAGCTACCATCAGAACATTAGTGTCCTCAAAAGGAACTATTTGCCCAAAATGTATATTAAAGCCATGGGCAAAAGCGAGATAGGCTCCTTTTTTAATATAAGGTGCAATGTCATTCTTATAAAAGTCGCCTTGTAGCTCATCAGGAAGCAAAATCATAATAATATCTGCAATCTTTGCAGCTTCTGCTGGAGTCATTACTTCAAAACCAGCAGATATCGCCTTTTGCCAGCTTTTGCCAGGTCTCAATCCCACTATGACATCCATGCCACTATCCCTCAAATTATTAGCATGGGCATGCCCCTGACTACCATATCCCATGATGGCAATCTTTTTACCCTTAAGAATATCTTTGTCAATATCTTTGTCATAATATATCTTGACCATTCCTCCCTCCAGAAGTTTTGAAAGAAATTACAGGTTTATTATACTATAACATTAACATTAATAAAATTATTCTAACTAAAAGTCGCTAACTATTTGTGCTAACTCTTATGAAGCTCTCTCTACTGCAGATTCCTACTAATAAAAAGTGTTGTAGAATTTAGATATACCGTAGTTACCAAAGGATAGCATGATTAGTTATATTCTTAAACGCCTTATATTAATGATACCCCTTATTTTTGGGATAACCTTAGTATCCTTTTTGGTTATACATCTTGCACCAGGTAGCCCTGTTGAAGTAGAGACAGAGATGTCTCTAAAAGCTTCTGCACAAGCAAGGGAAAACCTGAGGAAACTTTACGGTCTTGATAAACCCATACACATCCAATATTTTGAGTGGTTAAAAAGATTTATTATGCTTGATTTCGGCAGATCCTTTACCGATGGAAAAAGGGTCTTAGATAAAATTAAGGAAAGAATACCCGTTACTCTAACTATAAATATTCTTTCTTTGATCTTAATTTTAGCGGTAGCTATACCTATAGGTGTTATGTCAGCTTATAAACAATATTCCCTATTCGATAAGATGACCACTGTTCTGGTCTTTATAGGATTCTCTACCCCAAGTTTTTGGCTTGCTCTCATACTCATGATTATCTTTGGTGTATCCCTTGGCTGGCTACCCATATCAGGAATTCAAAGCATAGATGTTTCGGAGATGAGCCCCTTAGAGAGATTCTTTGATATGGTAAAACATCTTCTTTTACCAGTAGGGATTAGTGCTTTTGGTGGCATCGCAGGGCTAAGTAGATATTGCCGTTCAAGCATGCTCGAGGTTCTTAAACAAGATTATATTAGAACAGCTAAGGCTAAAGGATTAAGAGAACGAGATGTAATAATAGGACATGCTTTAAGAAATGCTCTATTACCTGTTGTAACGATTTTAGGGCTCTCCATACCTGGTCTAATTGGAGGTAGTGTCATATTTGAGACTATTTTCTCAATTCCTGGCATGGGACAACTCTTTTACTCCTCCGCAATGTCCAGGGATTATCCAACAATTATGGGCATATTGGTTATAGGGGCAATATTAACCTTGATTGGCAACTTAGTAGCAGATATAGCCTATGCCCTGTTAGACCCAAGAATTAGGATAAAACAATGATACCCTTTAAAGATGACAACCCAACACGCACCTTTCCCTACATAACTATCGGTTTAATTGTGGTTAACTGTATTGTCTTTCTTTGGGAGATAACATCACACCTGGGAATACAAAAAATAGCCTATCTTTACGGAGCTATTCCCTATAACCTAATATCCTTCACAGCTACTCAGCCTATCCACCCACTTGTTTCAGTTATTACTTCAATGTTTTTGCACGGTGGTTTTTTGCATATAGGGGGCAACATGTTGTATCTATGGATCTTTGGTAACAATATAGAGGATTCCTTAGGACACTTAAGATTTTTTATCTTCTACCTATTTTGCGGTTTTATAGCAGCTTACTCCCATGCATTGACAGATACTGACTCCTTTATTCCTATGATAGGTGCAAGCGGTGCAGTTTCAGGCATTCTGGGCGCCTATCTCTTGTTATACCCCCGTGCAAAGGTCTATACACTCTTCTTTTTTGGCTTTTTCTGGCATATAGTTAGACTACCTGCAATTGTGGTGATAAGTTTTTGGGCTATTTTTCAGATAATTTCAGGTATGATCAGCTATAGCTTTGACCAACAAGGTGGCGTTGCGTGGTTTGCTCACATAGGTGGCTTTTTAATCGGACTCTTAACTATAAAACTTTGGCTTCCTCGCCGACGTTTTGTATATTATTAAAGCACTTTTGCAATAGGGGAATTTAAATTTTTCTTTCATCCTTTGATATGAAAAAGGAGACTTATGATTGTCCGGCTTTCTCTTTGAAAATTCAAAACTCAAGAATGTTGCCCTCTTAACCCCTAATCGATCCCCCTCTTTCTTAAAAGCTTAGAACTTCTTTTTATCTTCTCATCTCTCAAAAAAGACTTCTCGAGAAGATTGTCTACTCCGAAAAACTACTATTAAAAA
>CAYPJO010000036.1:0-1876 GCA_964411065.1 uncultured Thermodesulfovibrio sp. | reverse complement strand
ATTTTATTCTAACCTCCAGTATTTATGCCTGCAGTAAACACTTCTGAGATGCTCTTGATTGTAAAGCATGCTGGTGAAAATGGTGCAGACATTATGAATATAATCCCACTAATACCACAGGCAGATTTTGAACATCTTTCAATGCCTTCGAAGGATATAATTAAGATTATGAGGTATGAATGCACTCCCTTTATACCTCAGATAAATCATTACAGACAGTTTAGAGCAGAAGCATTAGAAGTATTAGGAGAAAAATATAGATAGGAGATAGAGGTCTTGAATGCTAAGAGAGGAGAAGAATATTCTGAGATGGTTAATTGAAAGGCATGCTTAATATTTGTGCAGTGGATGCATAGTAATTGAGCAGTTGTATATTCTTGAGGACTGACAAATCTTATTTTTCAATAAATTTTATCCGGAATAGATTTTGCATATTTAGTTCTGATGTCAGTATTAATCTGTAAAAACATAGAATCAGAAGGTCCTGGAACAATCGAAGATTTTCTCATCGCTGAGCAGATTCCCTATGATATATTAGAGTTGTCAAAGGGAGAAGACATACCTTCTACAAAGGACTTCGACACTTTGATCATTTTGGGTGGACCTATGAGTGTTAATGAGGCAGATATATACCCATATATTAAAAGCGCAGAAGAGCTCGTCAAGGAATTTATCTCTGATAAAAAGAAAATCATCGGTATATGCCTTGGCGCACAAATAATGGCAAAGGCTCTGGGGGCAAATGTTTATAAGGGTACTCAAAAAGAGATAGGTTGGCTCGATATAGAACTTTGCGACCATGGTTTAACAGACATAATGATGAGAAAGCTTGCTACTCACCCTCATGTCGGTGACTTATGGAGAAGATTCAAGGTCTTTCAGTGGCATGAAGAAACATTCGATATCCCAAAAGGTGCAGTAAGATTAGCTCGTTCAAGCCTCTATCCCAATCAAGCATTCAGGTATGGCAATAATGCCTATGCCTTTCAGTTTCATATAGAAGTAACCAAAGAGATGATATACGATTGGTTAAAGGATGAAGATATTGACTATGAAAAACTTAAAATGGAAACGGAGAACCTCTTTGAGATCTTTAGAAAGAGAGCCTTTAATTTTTATAACCGATTTTTTATTGGAAAAAACACATTAGTAAAGAGCTTTGAGGGGGAAAAGAGGGGGACAGCCATGATAAGCTAAGTCAAAAAGAAAACGGCGATTTCCTTTTCCCTCGTAACGTTAATCTCTACCTATTTCCGTCTACCTTTCCTATTGTCTTTCTTTTATTTGCTTTTAAGCTATTCTTATGATGTAAAACAACTTAGCATGGCTTTTCAAGATAGAATATGATTGGGCAATTTATCATACAACCTCATGGGAAAATGGGAGTAATTTACAACTCCATATACAATGAAGGAAAAATAGAAAGACATTCAAACTTCTGATTAAAGGTTTTCGTCCAGCAAAACCTCTTTGACTATCTAATTTTTCTGGTTGAAAATATCTCCTGTTATCATTTTATCATTAATGCTCATACAGTAGGTACCTCCGCTTCTGCCGTATATTAATACTGTGTGTGGATAAGAGCGGTCAAAAAAGAGAATTTTGACTGACTGGCTTACAGCATTTTAAATTTTAATATTATAAAGGGAGTTAGTAAATCTTTTGCAGGTCAAGTAGCAGTGATACCGCTATAAGGATTTCCTGATTAGACACGCAGATGCACTGCCATTTATTCCAGAGCAAAAAAGAATGGATTAGTATATATCAACATATTTTTAAAAGCTTTTGCAGCTTAAACAAGGCATTTACTCAATATTTCAGATCACTACTGTCCGCTTAAAATAGAGACTGTTGCGCGTCAGGTTCTCTAACTTTA
>CAYPJO010000035.1:0-20508 GCA_964411065.1 uncultured Thermodesulfovibrio sp. | reverse complement strand
GCAATGGGGAAGAAAACCATTAAAGGAATTTACACAGAAGTATTGACATTACCTTTTCACTAAATAAAGTTGAAGTTCTTTGAAAGAATAAACTATAATTAAACTTAAAATTAAAATCCACCATCAGCTAACAAAATCATACTTTATGCTTGCATGTTATCTTGTAAAACCTGGGGCACTTGAACTCAGAGAGGTGCCAAAGCCTGAGGTTAAGGAAGGTGAAATCCTATTAAAAGTAGAGGCAGCTCTTACTTGTGGAACAGATTTAAAAGCTTTTCTTAGGGGTCATTTCTTAATACCCATGCCTGGCCCCTTTGGGCATGAATTTTCTGGAACTATAGCAGAAGTAGGTAAAGGCGTCAAAAAATTTAAACCAGGCGATGCTGTTATGGCCGTCCATACTGCTCCCTGTTTGAAATGCAAATATTGTGCAAAAAAGGCTTTTAATCTTTGCGAGAATCTTCTAAGTAAAAAGGTTTTAGGCGCCTATGCTGAATATATCTTACTACCTCAACATATAGTCAAACATAATGTGTTTTTTAAACCCTATGGATTAACTTTCGATAAGGCAGCGATACTTGAACCTTTATCCTGCGTGGTTCACGGAATCGATAAACTTCCTCTTAAAGATAGAAAAGCCCTTATTATTGGAGCAGGACCTATTGGACTATTACATCTTTTACTCCTTAAACGTAAAGGAGCGAAAGTCTTAATAACAGGACTAGAACATGACAGACTGGATCTCGCTTATCAAATAGGGGCTGATATGATAACCCCACCTTCAAACCTTTTGCAAGCTATAGAGACTTTTAGTGACGGAATAGGGGTAGACTACGTCTTTGAATGCACAGGACATTTAGAGGTCTGGGAAAAGTCGATAAATTATGTTAGGCGTGGCGGAACTGTTATTTTATTTGGCGGATGTAAAAAGGATACCGTTGTTACTTATGATACATACAAATTACACTATGACGAGATAACTCTTAAAGGTTCCTTTCATTTCAACCCTTCAGATATTAAAAAGGCTTATGAGTTACTTAGAGATGCTTTAGATGTCTCTTCCATCATTAGTGGCCGATTCCCACTAAAGGATATTTCGTTGGCTTTTGAAAAGCTCTCACGGGGCGAAGGCCTAAAGTATGCAATCATTCCATAATTTGCCAACATTTATGTAACCAGTTAAATATCTCTTTTTTAAATAATTGATATGACGATTCTTATTAAGAAAAAAGGAATATTTAATATTTGTCTTGTTCTTCTATATGCACTTTTTACGACAATGGGCTTAATAGTTCTTGCTTATTCTCAGACTATCCACTGGGATAAAGAAAAGCAACATTTTATTATGAGAGGTTCTAAAGAGGTCCTTTCATTCGATGTTTACTGGATGGGTTTATATGTAGGAAGGGCAACCCTTGAAGCTCAAAGTGAGTCAGACAACATTATTATTATCTCCAAAGTAAATTCTGCACCTATTATCTCAAATATCTATAAAGTAGATGACTTTGCACAGAGTACAATAGTCAAGGGCAAACCTGTGAATTTCAAGATAAAACAACACGAAGGTCGCTACAGAAGCAATAAGGAGACAGTATTTGATACAAGGAATAATAAGGTTATATATTTCAATCATCTTAAGGGTGAGAGATATGAACATCAAATGCCCGATAATCAGGAGTTATGGGATGTTATTTCTGGTTTTTACTATTTTAGAACGTTTCCTCTTGATATTGGTAAATCAATCTTTATTAACATCTTCGATAGTAACATGTTTTATAGCGCAGAGGTTAAAGTAATCGGCAAAGAGAAGATGAAAATTTTAGACAACTGGGTATCAGACACCTTTATAATAAAACCTATATTGCTCTCAGAAGGACTTTTTAAAAGAAAGGGAGATATCAAAATATGGTTGACAGATGATGAAAATAAAATTCCTGTTAAAGTAGAAACCTCTGTATCCATTGGAAAGATCGTCGCTAAAATTAGATCTATTGAGACCATTAGATAGAAAATAATTAAAATGATTGAAATACAAGATTATATTTTCATCAAAGGTGCCAAAGAGCATAATCTTAAAAATATAAATGTTCAAATACCAAGAGATAAAATAACTGTGATAACTGGGCCCTCTGGTTCTGGAAAGTCTTCTCTTGCAATGGATGTGATATATGCTGAAGGTCAAAGAAGATACGTCGAAAGCCTATCAAACTATGCACGCCAATTTCTCGAACAATTGCGAAAACCTGAAGTCGATTCTATTGATGGGCTATCGCCAGCTATAGCTATCGACCAGAAGACTGTAATTAGGAGTCCACGCTCAACGGTCGGTACGATCACAGAAATATACGATTATATGAGGGTACTTTTTACACGTATTGGTGTTCCACACTGTTATCAATGTGGAAATATCATCTCCTCCCAAGATATTCAAAATATCATCAAGTCAGTTCTTGCTTTGCCTAATGGCACAAGAATACAGATACTCGCTCCAATTGTTAGGGGGCGAAAGGGAGAATATAAGAAAGAACTTAGCCAGATGAAAAACGCTGGTTTTGTAAGGGCAAGAATTGATGGCAAAATGTCAGACCTTACCCAGAATATTGAACTCAAGAAGCAGCAAAAACATACTATCGAGATTGTTATCGACAGATTGATCGTCAAACCATCTATTGAGAGGCACATCAGATCAGCTATAGATACTTCTCTTAAATATTCTGATACAGTGGTGCTTAATCTCGTTGACGAAGGGAAAGATATACTATTCAGCAGATCCCTTGCCTGTTCAAGTTGTGGGATCAATTATCCAGAGATAGAACCCAGATTATTTTCCTTCAACAGTAAGTATGGAGCTTGTCCTTGTTGTAATGGTCTCGGTTTTGAAGATGTAAATGATAAAGATTTTTTCACCAAAGGCTTTTCTAAAATTGATTTTTATCAAGAAACCTTTCAAAAAAATTCTACCTGTAAATGTTGTGGAGGAATGAGATTAAGAAAAGAAGCACTCAGTATAACAATAAATGGTGTAAACATAGGGCAGTTTAGTGCCATGACTGTAAAGCAAGCAAAAAAATTTATTAATGGACTAAGTCTCTCAGAAAGGGAATTCATTATTGGGAAAAGAATACTGAAAGAAGTAAAAGATCGCTTAAACTTTCTGGATATTGTAGGGCTCGGTTATATAACTCTTGATCGAAATTCTTATACCCTTTCAGGAGGAGAATCTCAGCGGATAAGATTGGCTAAACAAATAGGATCTTCTCTTACAGGGGTTCTATACATTCTTGACGAGCCTACAATAGGGCTTCATCCTAAGGATTGCTATAAAATGCTTGAAAGTCTATCAGTTGTTAGAGACTCGGGCAACACAGTAATCATTGTTGAGCACAACGAAGAGGTTATCAAGTGGGCAGATTATCTGATTGATATGGGACCTGGAGCTGGAATAGAAGGGGGTTGGGTGGTAGCTAAAGGCAACTTGGAAGTGATCAAACTTAATAAAAAATCGATCACAGGAAGTTACCTAAGTGGTGAGAAAAAGATACCCCTCCCACCTAAAAGGAGGAATCCTAAGGATTATCTTAAGATAGTTGGTGCATCAGAATATAATTTAAAGAATATAGATGTTTTAATACCTCTTGGAATTTTTTGTTGTGTTACGGGAGTTTCTGGCTCAGGGAAAAGCACCCTTATTTTTGAAATCTTATATAAAGCTTTAGCAAGGCATCTTAATAAAAGCCCTCTTGTGCCAGGTAGACATAAATGTATCGAAGGCATTGAAAAGATTGATAGAGTCATTTGCATTAATCAATCTCCTATTAGTAAAACTTCCAGATCAAATCCAGCTACATATACAGGCTTGTTCAACTTAATAAGAAAGCTTTTCTCCTCATTACCCTACGCAAGAGTTAGAGGTTATACCCAATCAAGATTCAGTTTTAATGTAAAAGGTGGTAGATGCGAATTTTGTCAAGGTGCAGGAGTTAAAAAAATCGAGATGCACTTTCTCCCCGAGGTTTATGTGACATGCGACGTATGTAAAGGTAAAAGATATAACAAAGAGACACTGGAGATTCTCTACAAAGGTTTAAGTATCTCAGACATTCTTGACATGACTATCGCAGAAGCTTTTGAATTCTTTAAATCTATCCCTGCTATCAAAAAGAAATTAGAGATACTATTAGATATGGGGATGGGATATCTCAAGTTAGGTCAGCCAGCAACTACACTCTCTGGCGGTGAAGCTCAAAGATTAAAACTATCTACTGAGTTGGGTAAGAAGGCAACTGGCAAAACTCTCTATATACTCGATGAACCAACCTCTGGTTTACATTTTATAGACATCGAGAGATTAATCAATGTCTTGAATACACTTGTTGATGGAGGCAATTCAGTCATAGTAATAGAGCATGATCTTGATATTATAAAGTCAGCAGACTTTATAATCGATTTAGGTCCTGGAGCTGGTGATGAGGGTGGAGAAGTAGTAGCTTCAGGAACTCCTGAAGAGATAACTCGAAATAAAGATTCTCATACTGGTAGATACCTATCAATGAAATTATTCAATTGACAAATAAGAATCTAAGAGAGTTTTTATTATTAAAACAAACCTATTATCGGGGAGTTCATGGTCAAATAATCTTTAGCAGTTAATTAAGATGTAGGAATTGAAGATTTAATTAAACTAAGGAGTTACATTACATAACCAGTAGTAGAAAGGGTAAGCTGAGGTAACTCTTACAGGAGCAAAAAGCATCGAATTTTTCTGGGTTTGTTAAAAATAGATATGGAGCTCATTAAAAATATTTCTTTTGATGATAACTCCAAAAAAAGTCTAAAAATGAATAAAAAGAGATAAAAGATTAAGGGGTCGAAAGATGGAACATTGGTTTTATATCTTAATTATTGGACTACTAATAGGAATGATTATTGCCCTCCTTTCCAAAAGAAGTTGAATAGACTTCAAAAAAGGCAGAATTGCATTTAAAATGTCTCTAAGAGGATTTTGTAATTTTGATTTAGGGTCTTTAAAATCCATCAAAAAGCCTAATAAAACTTTTCTCTATGATCAAATTGAATATTCAAAAATCCAAGGCAATTCTGAATATTTTAGTTTAGTTATCATTTGAACTATTCCCACCTATCTCAATGATTGTATTTTTCAAGTATGTGAGTAACCATAAACCAGGTAAAGCTACGACAGTAGTTATTAAGAAAAAGTAAGGCCATCCTACAGATTCAACAACAAACCCAGCTGTAGGGGATATAAAAATCCTGCCTATCGCTGAGAGAGATGAAAGAAGAGCATATTGAGTTGCACTAAAACGTTTGTTACATAATGACATTAACAGAGCTATAAAGGCTGAGGTTCCCATTCCACCACTAAAATTCTCAAAGGCAATAGTGAAAACAAAGAGTTCATAGTTTTTCCCAACATAAGAGAGTAGCATAAAAGAAAGATTGGAAATCGCTTGAAGAACACCAAAAAGCAAGAGAGATCTAAAAAGACCCAATTTTACCATCGTGGCGCCACCTATTAAAGAACCGATGATCGTACATGCCATACCAAATCCTTTATTTATAGTGCCAACATCTCCTGGAGAAAAACCGACCCCCCTTATTAAGAAGGCAGTAGTGAGAGATCCTGCATAGGCATCTCCTAATTTGTATAGAATTATCAGTAATAACATTATTAAAGAACCCTTACGGTCAAAATAGTCTTTCATCGGACCTAAAATAGCCTCAGCCATAGTTTTAGGTGGTGTAACAAACTTTTCTGGCTCAGGAGCACTAAGAGTTGCTATAACACCAATCAACATTATTGCAGCCATTAAGAGATAAGTATTATTCCAATTAATGTATTCTGAAAGGATGAGGGCTAATGCTCCAGAGACTATTAGAGCAACTCGATAACCGAGCACGGATACCGCTGCACCTGCACCTCTCTCTTTCTTTCTGAGCACATCTGTTCTGTAAGCATCTATAACAATATCCTGTGATGCCGACGCAAAGGCTACAATCAATGCAACAATTGCTAAGAGAGTGGGTTCTTTAGCTGGAGACAAAAAAGACATAGAGGCTATTCCTAAAATCAACCATAACTGAGTAAACAAGATCCAACCTCTACGCCTTCCCAACCATGAAAGAACAAATCTATCCATTATAGGAGACCAAAGAAATTTAAGGGTGTAAGGAAGGGTAACGAGTGCAAAGAGGCCTATTATTTTTAAGTCAACACCTTCAACTGTCATCCAAGCCTGGAGGGTACCACCCGTTAAAGCGAAAGGTAAGCCCGATGAGAATCCAAGCAAACTTACAGCTGTAATACGTCTACTACTAAAAACCTCAAAATAAGGGTGCAGAGAAAATCGTCTATTCAAGACGAACCTTCTCCTATTTGATATATCGTTTATTTTATGACAAGGTTATATTACTTTAAAAGCTATATTTATGACCACACTATCAGAAAAAGCAATTTAGTAAAGGCTGGGATCGAAAGGCTCGTTAGGACTTCTAAAAAGATTTAGTCCACATCTGAGAGTAAAACCATAAAATAAAATAAAAATTATCACTGATCTTTCTTGATTTGCTGAACTACGCTTTCTATCGTTCCCCTGAAAAGTCTGGTCACTATCAAATCACCACCTTTTATAGAATCAGTATTAACAAGTGCTTTGCCCATCTTAGAAGTGATACTATAGCCTCTTTTAAGAACATTAATAGGATCAAGATATTTAAGGGCTTGCTCGAGATTAATTAACCTATCAAAAGAGGATTTTAAGATATTATCAGTTACAATCATTAGAATCTTTTTGTTATTCAGAAGCTTTTGTTTTGAATTTTTTAGAAATATTTCAGTTAAAAACTTCAGTCTATTAGAAATAACAAGAAATCTATTCATCTTTTCAAGGATTGTCCGAAAAACCGAATGTTGAAATCTTTTACACACATTTTCAAGCCTATACCTTTCCTCTTTTAAATAGTCTTCAGTAATCCTTATAAGATTTCTATGACATAAAAGAACTCGATCCTCAAAACTTTTTATGCCAGAGATTATCAGTTCAGCAGCTGCTGTTGGTGTTTTCACCCTCGTATTGGCAACGATATCACAAATAGTTTCATCCTTTTCATGCCCGATACCAGTAATCACTGGCAATGGGAAACGGGCTATCTCGGAAGCGAGCTCATAACTATCGAAACAACTTAAATCTATTTGTGAGCCTCCTCCTCTAATTATCACGACCAAATCAAACTGATTATGGCTTTCCTTAATCTGATTTAAAGCCCTTATAATGGTAAAACCTGCTTCCTCGCCTTGCATAAAAGCTGGAAAAAGTTTGAGATTAAGTTTATAACCATAAGGGTTGTTTTCAAGATGATCTATAAAATCACCATAACCAGCAGCTGAGGGGGAGGAGATTATAGCAATTTTTTGTGGAACTAATGGTAAATGGAGAGTCTTATTGAGTTCCATAATCCCATCCTTTTGCAGCCTTTCTATAATCTGCCTTTTCAACTTAATCAGCTCACCTATAGTATAGCTAGTATCCATATCCTTTATATTCAGGCTTAAACCATAAACCTCATGGAAAGTAACATTTACAAGGAAGAGAGTTTTTATACCTTCCCTTAAGAATTCGCCTGTCTCTCTTAAAAACTTAAGAGACAATCTTCTATAATCATACGCCCATATATTGGCTCTCATCTGAGCAACTATCCTATCCTCTTTTTTTTCAATTAGTTCTATAAAGCAATGACCTTTCTGGTTAATCTTTAACTCTCCTATCTCTGCAATAACCCAATAGTTTTCAACCAACGAGAAGTTGATTGTTTCCCTAATTATAAAAGTTAATTCTGACAGGGTTAAGGGGGTAGAATGGTTAATAGATGTCATTTAATGCTAATACCCATTAGTTAGTAAGGTTAAGTTTTTAAAGTATCCTGACCAAAGCTACAGTAACTCCCATTATAAATTATTAAACCAATAATAATGACATCTGATAAGGTTCTTCCTTGAGGAAAGGTATCGGATAGTTACTGTCAAAGCAAGCTAAACAATAATTTTCTGGCAAGGGAAGGACTTTTTTAAGATCTTCAACTGTTAAATAAGCTAAACTATCAGCTGTTATATATTTTCTTATTTCCTCAATATGATGAGAAGATGCTATAAGCTCTTGTCTTGTTGGGGTGTCTATTCCATAAAAACAGGGACTTATAGTTGGTGGCGAAGCAATGCGCATATGTACTTCTTTAGCTCCGCCAAGCTCTTTAAGCATCTTAACTATCTTTTTGCTGGTAGTTCCTCTTACTATGGAGTCATCTACCACAATTATCCTTTTATCTTTAAGTAAATCTCTTACAGGATTGAGCTTTATTTTTACCCCAAAATGCCTTATGCTATTTTTTGGTTCAATGAAAGTTCTACCAATATAATGGTTTCTTATGAGGCCAAAGTCGAAGGGGATACCGCTCTCTTCAGCAAAACCTATTGCAGCAGGAACACCTGAGTCGGGAACTGGTATTACTAAGTCGGCATCTCTTAGAGATCTATGAGAGAGCATCTTGCCAAAATTCTTTCTTATTGTGTTAACAGGGGTATAATTAAAAATAAAACTATCAGGACGAGAAAAATATATAAACTCAAAGACACAATGTGCCTTTCTTGTAGTTTGTTGACCAAGGGAATAGGATTGCAAACCATTTTCATTAATTACTAATATCTCTCCAGGCTCAACATCTCTCAGGTATTTAGCACCTATTAAATCGAAAGCGCAAGTCTCAGAAGCCACTACATAAGCACCATTTAACTGCCCCAGACATAATGGTCTTATGCCGTAGGGATCTCTTGCTGCAATAAGCTGTGATTCATCGAGGAAGAGGATACTATATGCCCCTACTACCTTTGAAAGTGCGTCTTTAATACGTTCAATAGGATTTTCATGATTAGACCTGGCGATAAGATGAAGAATAACCTCGGTATCTGAATTTGATTGAAAAATTGCTCCGATTTTCTCTAATTTATGTTTCAGATATTGTGCATTAATCAAATTTCCATTATGGGCAATAGCGATGCAACCCAGAATATAGTTAACTAAGAAAGGTTGGACATTTTTAAGGATACTTCCGCCTGCGGTTGAGTACCTATTGTGCCCTATTGCAGCGTTACCCAATAACTTTCTGAGTCGCTTCTCAGTAAAAATTTCTGAGACCAATCCCATTGACTTATCGAGATAGAGATTTTTGCCATCAGAGGAACATATTCCAGCACCTTCTTGGCCACGATGTTGTAAAGCATATAAACCCAGATAGGTTAAGTTGGCAGCTTCTGGATGTCCATAAATACCAAAGACTCCACATTCTTCATGGATATCATGAAAAAAATAGCGCGAGGAGATAATTTTGCCTCTTTTCATCTATAGCTTCAAACTTCGTTGTGATTTATTCTAACATAAATATATGGGCTTTTTTAAGCTAAATACTAACTTTACTCCAAAAGGCGATCAGCCAAAAGCCATCAAAAAACTCTCAGAAGGTATAAAAAAGGGAATCAAACATCAGGTTCTACTGGGAGTTACTGGTTCCGGTAAGACCTTTACTATAGCTAATGTTATTGCGGAAGTAAACAAACCAACCTTAGTAATCGCGCATAATAAAGCTCTCGCTGCACAACTATATGGTGAGTTCAAAGAGCTTTTCCCTGAAAATGCAGTAGAATTTTTCGTAAGTTACTATGACTATTACCAGCCTGAAGCATATATTCCAGCTACAGATACATACATAGAAAAGGATTCGTTAATCAATGATGACATTGACAGATTACGACATTCTGCAACTATGTCCATTCTTGAAAGAAATGATGTAATAGTGGTTGCGTCTGTATCCTGCATATACGGTATTGGCTCACCAGAAGATTATCTCGGAATGCATCTATTTTTAGAACAAGGAATGAAGCTCAAAAGGGATGAACTTCTTCATTCTCTCGTAAGAATGCTTTATAATCGCACTGATTCTGAATTTAAAAGGGGTTCTTTCAGAGTCCGAGGGGATATCATCGATATATATCCGGCTTTCTCCCAAGATTCAGCAATTAGAGTTGATTTTTTCGGAGATAATATTGATACCATTACAGAAATTGACCCTTTCAGCAGTAAGAGATTAAGAAAGATTAACAAAATTATTCTTTATCCCAATAGCCACTGGATTACACCTTATGATAAATTAAAAAGAGCTTTTGAGACTATTGAAGAAGAACTAAAAGAGAGAATTGAATTTTTCAAAAAAAACGGGCAGGAGTTATTCGCTCAAAGAATAGAGCAAAGGGTAAGATTCGACCTCGAAATGCTAATGGAATTTGGTTACTGCCATGGGATTGAGAATTACTCAAGACACCTAAGCGGAAGGCAGTCAGGGGAACCTCCATATACTCTAATTGATTACATAATAAGCGGACCTTCGAAAGGAGATTTTCTAATGGTTATTGATGAGTCCCACGCAACAATCCCGCAGATTAGAGGAATGTATGAGGGAGATCGCTCAAGAAAACAGACACTTGTGGATTACGGATTCAGACTTCCTTCAGCTTTAGACAATAGACCTTTAAAGTTCGAAGAATTCGAAGAGAGAATGAATCAGACAATATATGTATCAGCTACACCTGGAGAATACGAAATTAAGAAGTCTCGTGGAAAAATAATAGAACAGGTCATAAGACCAACTGGTTTATTAGATCCTAAAATGACTATAAAACCAGCAGCAAACCAGATAGAAGATCTTTTAGGAGAGATCAACGAACGTATAAAAAGAGGTGAAAGAGTTTTAGTGACAACTCTTACGAAAAAATTAGCAGAAGATATAACCGAATATTACAGCGAGCTTGGTATAAAAACAAGATTTCTCCATTCTGACATAGATACTCTTGAAAGAATTGAGATCATGAGAGACCTAAGACTCGGCAAGTTCGATGTTTTAGTGGGAGTTAATTTGCTCCGTGAGGGGCTGGACCTTCCAGAGGTTTCCCTTGTAGCAGTCCTCGACGCTGATAAAGAAGGATTTCTCCGTTCTGAAAGATCTCTAATACAAACAGCAGGGCGTGCAGCAAGAAATGTAAATGGAGAGGTAATATTGTATGCAGACAAAATTACCGGCTCTATAAAAAGAGCCGTGAAAGAGACGCAGAGAAGAAGAGCTATTCAGGAGGAGTACAATAAAAAACATAACATAACTCCAGAGACCATCAAAAGCCAGATTAAAGATATTCTAAGTTCAATTTATGAAGCCGACTACTTCTACCACTCTTTTATCAGTGAATATGTGACAGAGTATGACTTTACTGAAGAAAGGATTAAAAAACTCGAAGAGGAAATGAAAGAGGCAGCGAAAAGATTAGAATTTGAAAAAGCTGCTGAGATAAGAGATAGAATAAAATTTTTGAAAAACACCATACTCAAAGTTGGTTTAAAAGGAAGCCCCAAGTAAAATTTTGTCACATTCAAAAACTCATTTAACATTTAAAAATATAGTTTAACTAAGTCCTTTTTGCCGGCGGCATGTTATAAAACAGGAATTCTCCCTTTCTTTAGCTCCCCATATGATATGAAACATCAACCTTTAATTAAATTATAAAAAAGAAAAAAGATGCTCTCATTGTAATAAAAAATCTCATTCAAAAAGATCCAAAGCTGAATAATGCCTTAGCTATTGAGGGTCTATTACCTTCATAGGGAATGAAATTTTTTCAATTTCCTAAAAGGCTACTCATAATCTAATGCTTTTACAAATGGTGAATTAATTCTGCTAAAAATTCAGTGTTCAATTTTGTAAAATGTAAAATTAGATAAATGGGCTGGGAAAAGGAGTATAAGATTTAACTAATAGGTTTGTTAGAGTAAAGTTTTTTTCGGGTTTTTCAAAGTATCAAATATACTTGAGTTTTACGTTAGTTTGTAAAGTTTAATCTTTTTGCTTAAGGTATTCCTATTGATACCGAGTATTTTTGCAGCCTTTAGTTGATTGAATTTTGTCTCTTTTAAGACAATTGAAAAGAGTACTTTCTCAAACTCTGATAAGAGGGTATCATAGAGATTAGATTTCTCAACCTTGATCATTTTATTCAAGATACCAGCTAATTTTCCTTCGAGTATTTCTTGAAGTGAAAATGAATCAAAATTAATCTCAAAAAGATCTCTTCTCTCGATTAGACTCCCCCTTGAAAGTATAGTTGCTCTTTTAATAATATTCTCCAACTCCCGCACATTACCTGGCCAATCATGATTGAGTAAAGCATCTTTTGCGTCCTTTGAAAAATCCTTTGGAGGTGTATCAAAGAATTTAATCGCTTCTTTTAAGAAATGATAAGCTAAAGGTAGAATGTCTTCCTTCCTTTCTCTAAGAGGTGGTATTTTTATTTCAACTACATTTAGCCTGAAGTAGAGGTCTTCCCTGAATGAGCCATCTCTAACAGACATTCTTAAATCTTTATTTGTGGCTGTTATGATTCTTACATCCGCCTTTATACTTTTAGTGCTACCAATTGGGCTATACTCTTTTTCTTGGAGAAATCGGAGTAGTTTAGCTTGTAGTTTTATATCCAATTCTGATATCTCATCTAAGAATAGAGTGCCCCCTTCAGCAGACTGAATCTTTCCTATTTTTCTCTCAACAGCACCGGTAAAAGCTCCCTTTTCCCACCCAAAAAGCTCAGCTTCCATGAGTTCCTTTGGAATAGCTGCTGAATTTATTGCTACAAAGGGACCATATTTCCTTTTACTATTATTGTGAATTGCTTTTGCGACGAGTTCCTTGCCAGTTCCACTCTCGCCTGTTATCAGAACAGTTATATCTGTAGGAGCAATTTTACCTATCTCTTTAAATATTCTAAGCATTTGATTGCTGGAAGCAATAATCTGAGGGGATAAATCTTCATTCCTTCTATTTTTAAGACTGATTAGTTCCTCTCTTAATGAAATATCTCTGAAGGCTTTATCAATGAGGATTGTTAGTTCCTCTAAATCAAAGGGTTTTTCTATATAATCATAGGCACCTTCTTTCATTGCTTTTATAACGCTGTCCATATGGCCATGAGCTGTTATTATCACTACAAAAGTTGATGGTGATAGGGTCTTAATCTCCTTTAATGCATCTAAGCCATTTCCATCAGGTAGGACTAAGTCAAGCAAGACTAATTTATACATCTCCACTATCTCCATCCCAGCCTTTAAAGTGTTCCTCTCTTCAACCTCATAACCTAAGGGTTCAAGAGCTTTTTTAATGACCCAGCAGACACTCTTATCATCATCTATGACTAAAACTTTCTTATCCATAAACCTTATGCTATGTTAGCTTTAAAAACCTATAAGATATTAAGACTTAGGCGTTAATTAAAAAGGTAGATAGACGTTGAATAAAGCTCCTTTACTCGTTTTCGGTAAAGCTAAAATAGTACCACCGTGGTCTCTTACTATTTTTTTTGAAAGGGCTAAGCCTAAACCGATACCTCCTGGCTTCATACTGTAAAAGGGAAGAAATATTTTGTTTAGATTTTCGGGGGGGATGCCTATTCCGGTATCTTCGAAGCTGATTATTATCCATCTCTGTTTTCTGGGCTCAGCTGGGGTTTTTTGATTATTACTATAGTCATGAAAGATTATATACTCTGTAGCAGGTTTAGTCGTTATAGAGAGTTTTCTAATTTCTTTAGATTCAGCCATCGCCTCAATAGCATTCTTTATCAGATTTATAAAGACTTGTAATAGTTTACTGGCATCACCTTTAAGATTTGGCAGACTTGGATCATAGGACTTATTAATTATGACGTTTTTATTTTTTATCTCACTTTCCATAACTTTCAATGCATGTTCCAAAGCTTCGTGAATGTTTACGTCACTGAAAACTAGTTTTTGAGAGAGAGATAGATAGTCAGATAGGATAGAATTTAATCTCGTAGTCTCTTTGATTATCAGTTCGATGTATTGTTTACTCTCAGAGTTTGTTTCCAATCCTTTAAGTAATTGAGCTGACCCTTTTATCCCACTTAAGGGATTTTTTATCTCGTGAGAGATCGATGAGATAATATCTACCAGTGAGTCAAAATGAATGTCATCTTTGTCAATAATTAAAAAATTTTTTTTAATGAAGACAATAATACCTGCAAGTTCACTCTTGTTATAAAAGGGATAGAGACTAACATCGACATTGATGTTGTTACCATGGTAGACTATATCTATATCTTTGCATTGGAACTTACGTCCCTCAACTAACCCTTTCTGTATAAGTGTAATTAAATATTTAGAATTGTAAAAAAGGTCTGTGTAGTAAAGTTCTGTTGAATCCCTTTTTATTCTACTGACAAATTCTTCAGCAGTCTTATTAAAGAAAATTAGCTTTCCCTCTGAATCAAATAAAAAGATGGAATCGTCAATATTGTTTATGATTATCTCAGTTAGTTCAGAGATAGGATGATCAACTTTTCCTGGTTCTGTATAAATCATTGTCATAAATAAATTTTTCAATTTTCTCTGGTACAAGATATTTGATACTCTTGCCATTTTTAATTAGATCTCTTATTTGTGTGGAGGAGATAGCTATTGATGTAATATGAGAAACTTTAAGCCTTCGACCGTTAATCAATTCTAACTCAGGTTTATAATTAGAGCCATTTAAAGAGTTAAGTTCATCGAGAAAAAATAGATTGTCTTTATCTTTTTTTATATATGGTGAATTAATAATCTCTTTAAGATTATATCCTCCTCTTGTAACAATAATAATATCTATCATCTCAATTATTTTTTCTGGCTGTCTCCATGCTGGCATGTCTAAGAAGGCATCAGTACCAAGTATAAGAAATAACTCATCGCCTGCATATAGTTCTTTAAAGCGCTCAATAGAACGTACCGTATAAGATTTATCTGAATGCCCCATCTCAATATCTGAGACAACAAAATAAGGGTTCGAGCTTGTGGCTAATTGTGTCATCAGAAATCTCAAAGAGGCATCTACCAATTCTGAACTCTTGACTGGTGGATTGCCAGAAGGAACAAATAAAATTTTATCAAGGTGATTCATGAATCTCGACTCTTCAGCTGCCCTGAGATGTCCGTAATGGATAGGATTAAAGGTGCCACCAAAAATTCCTAATCTCATTAGATTACTCTTATTTTTAGTATTGAGAATTGTTATTTTTTTAACCTATATAAAATATATAAAAATTTTAAAAAGACTTCCTCTTAAGCTTCAAAGAGTTTTTTACTTTTTAATTGCGAATATTTAGAGTTTTATATATCTTAATCCCATAATTTCTCTAACGACAGAGAGAGTCTCCTCAGCTCTTCTCATTGCCCTTTGAGAACCTGCAAAAACTATTTCATATAATTCCTCAGGTTTACTTAAGAGTTTATTTCGCCTTTCCCAAATAGGCTCAAGATATTTAAAAATGTTTTTAATGAGGATTTTTTTGCAGTCAAGACATCCAATCCCGGCAGTCTTACAACCTTGAGCTATTTGTTCCTGTTCCTCTTTTGTGGAGAAAATTTTATGTAATTGGTAAACAGGTGATAATTCGGGATCTCCCTTATCTGTTCTTCTTATTCTTGCCGGATCTGTAACCATAGTTTTGATCTTTTGCTCAACGATGTGGGGTGGATCACTAAGGTAGATAGCGTTGTTATAGCTTTTTGACATTTTTCTGCCATCAAGTCCTGGAACTTTCGGGAAATCTGTTAAAAGTGCTTGAGGTTCTGTAAAAAACTCTCTATAGAGACTATTAAAACGCCGAGCTATTTCCCTGCAAATCTCTAAATGTGGTACTTGATCGATTCCAACAGGAACGTAGTTTGCCCTGTATATAATAATATCCGCGGTCTGGAGCAAAGGATAGCCTAAAAAGCCATAAGTAGCAATATCTTTAGTGCGCAATTCTTCTTGTTTTTCTTTAAAAGTAGGTACCCTTTCAAGCCATCCCAAGGGTGTAATCATTGACAAAAGTAAGTGCAATTCTGCGTGTTGTGGCACCATAGATTGAATAAAGATGGTTGATTTGTCAGGATTTAGTCCAGCTGCAATAAAGTTAATAAGTAAATCTTGGGTGTTTTCTTTAATAAGCTCTGGCGCTAAATAACCAGTGGTTAATGCATGCCAGTCCGCAAGAAAGTAAAAACATTCATATTCTTCTTGCAGACTAACCCAATTTTTTAGAGCACCCATTAAATTTCCTAAGTGTAGTTTACCACTTGGTTGCATTCCGCTGAGAACAATCTCCTTGCTCATTTTTGTATCCCCTGATTAAAGCATTTGAATAAAATAAAGCAATAATCGTACGACGGGAACTATTATATAGCTTGATATCCCGAAGGCTACAAGTAGTATCACAATTAAGAAACCATAAGGTTCAATTTTACTGAGTAAGAGAGACTGACGATATGGCAACAATCCCATCAGTACTCTACCACCATCAAGTGGGGGGATCGGTAACATGTTGAATGTTGCTAAAATTACATTAATCTGTACACTCGCAGCAAACATCAATAATATGGGTTTTAGGATGTTTGTAGCTAAATCTGATGTTAAAGCTTCTGAAATTGGGTAAAGAGCATGCTTCAAAATCAGAAAACTTATGATAGCAAGCATCAAATTAGTGAGTGGTCCAAAAACTGCAGCAATTGCCATATCCCTCTTAGGATTCCTAAAATTAGAAGGGTTAATTGGAACAGGTTTGGCATAACCTATCACAAACTGCCCCTTTGTAAAAACAAAAAGTAGCAAGGGCATGAGAATGGTTCCAACTAAGTCTATATGGGGAATAGGATTTAAGGATAATCTCCCTAATATTTTTGCAGTAGGATCGCCTAATCTGTAGGCTACATAGCCATGAGCAACTTCATGTAAGACTATAGCAAATAAAATGGGTATGGCTGATATTAGTACTTGCCTTATAATAGATTCGTAGTCCATTATGACCGCTACACAATTCTCATAAGAGCTTCGTCAGGATTTACTGAATCACCTATAGATACAAAAATATCTTTTACTCTTCCATCGACTGGTGATATTATCTCGTTTTCCATCTTCATCGCTTCGAGAATCAGAAGGGGATCTCCACTTTTGACTAAATCACCTTTTTTAACTAAAATTTTTGCAATCCTACCAGGCATTGTAGTAGTAATATCATTTATAGAGAGAGCCTTTGGTCTTATAGATTGTTTGGTAGCTTTAGTATCTATTTGACCTAATTCGCTGGGTAGAACTTCTACTAATGGTTCAACCATAACCTCCACTAAATGATCATCTACATATATAAAGTATGGTTTTTTCCCATTCACTGTATGTCCTATACCGCTAATTTTAACATTATAAGACTCGCCATGAACATTGATCAAAAATTCAGTTGGAGCAAGATTGGGTTTGAATTCTGTTTTAAGTGTTTCCGTCATTTGGGTATTTTTTTCTATTACATCGACATCTTTGGTTTCTTCTTCAGGATAAACACCTTTTTCTTTCGATTCTAAGTAGTTAATAAATATCTTTGGGAATAAAGTGTAAGATAATACATCTTCTTCACTCTTTGCTTTGTTTCCTAGCTCAGTCCTCGCTTTACCCAGTTCAGGAGATAAAATGTCTGCAGGTCTAGCTCTAAAAACCACTTCGTTTTCTAAAATCTTCTTTCTAACATCTTCATCAAGTTCAACTGGTGGACTGCCATAAAGACCCTTGAAATAATTTTTTGTCTCGATAGTTATAAATTTATATCTTCCGCCACCAAGCACATTTAATGTTGCCTGTGTTCCTACTATTTGGCTAATTGGCGTCACTAGTGGTGGATAACCAAAGTCTCTCCGTACTTTTGGTATTTCATTCAATATCTCATCTATTTTATTCAAAGCGTTTTGCTCTTTAAGTTGGTTCACAAGGTGGGCTATCATCCCGCCAGGTAGTTGATAGATGAAAGCATTTGGATCAATAAAAGTGTACTCGCTCTCGTATGCTTTATATTTTCTCCTTATATTCTTGAAATAATCGGCTATTTCCCCTAAAAGCTTAAAACTAAAAAAAGGATCACGGGGTGTTCCTTTCAAAATGTTACACAAACTCTCAGTAGCTGGTTGACTTGCCCCACCAGCCATTGATGATATAGCTGAATCTACTATATCAACTCCTGCTTCTATTGCCTTTAATAGTGTAGCAATACCCATCCCCATAGTATCGTGTGTATGTAAATGAATAGGAACACTAATTTTTTTCTTTAATTCGGCTACAAGATCAAAGGCATCTAAGGGCGACAAAATGCCAGCTTCATCCTTTATGCATATTGTATGAGCACCCATTTCCTCTAATCTAATAGCAAGTTCTACGAAGAAATCATTGGTATAAATTGGACCTAAACTATAGCAAAAACCCAGTTCAGCCTTCCCGCCATATTTGAGAGTTGATTTAACAGCTGTTTGTAAATTCCTGATATCATTAAGAGGATCAAATATTCTGATTATGCTTATGCCGTTCTCGATCATCTTAGCAATGAACCTCTCGACAACATCGTCAGCGTAATGTCTATAGCCTAAGAGATTTTGTCCTCTAATAAGAGTTTGCATAGGAGTATTTTTTATAACCTTTCTAAATTCCCTCAGCCTCTCCCACGGATCTTCTCCAAGGAATCTTAAGCAACTATCAAATGTTGCACCTCCCCACGACTCTAATGACCAGAAACCAACGGAATCTAATTTTTCAGCTACAGGCAGGAGATCATCAAGGCGTAACCTTGATGCGAGAAGGCTCTGCTGAGCGTCTCTTAAAGTAGTATCTGTAATCTTAATTGGCGACTCTTTCATTACTCTTCCTCTCGATATGTATTCTTTAATTATAGATTCTTTCTTCTTTATATGAATTCTTTTAATTGAAAATATAAATATTTTGACATTTTATGGAAAATTGAATTTTTGTTAGATTCTATGATAAGCCGCAATTGCAGCTGATATGGCAGAGACATATATTAATGGATCTTTTTCTTGCTCGTAGACAAGGTATGGGAACCTTTCTTCTATATAATGAGTTGTAAATTGCCCTGACCTAAAAACCTCGTCTTCCATAATCTTTTTGTAAAAGGGAATAGTTGTTTTAACACCCCTAATAACGTATTCATTTAGGCACCTATGCATTCTTCTAACTGTCTCTTCCCATGTTCGACCCCTCACAATGAGTTTTGCCAGTAAAGAGTCATAATAAGGCGGAATAGTATAACCCTTGTAAACGTGACCATCTATTCTTACACCAAAACCGCCAGGTGAATAATAGGATGTTATAGTTCCTGTTGCTGGCATGAAATTATTTAAGGGGTCCTCTGCATTTATTCTACACTGAATTGCATAGCCATTTAGCTTTATATCTTCTTGTTTAAATTGCAGTTTTTCTCCGCTGGCAATCTTTATCATTAATTGGACTATATCTATACCTGTTATCTCTTCAGTTATTGTATGTTCCACCTGGATTCTTGTGTTCATCTCGAGAAAGTAAAAATTCTTATATTTATCAACAAGAAATTCAACTGTGCCGACATTATCATAATCAACAGCTTTAGCAGCAAGAATTGCCGCTTCTCCCATTCGCTGTCGCAGTTTTTCGTCTAAAAGTAATGAAGGTGCTATCTCCACCAATTTCTGATGTCTTCTTTGTATTGAGCAATCTCTTTCGCCAAGGTGAATCACATTTCCATACTTATCAGCTACTACCTGAAATTCAATATGATGAGGCTCTTCAAGATACTTTTCAATGAAAATACTCTCGTTACCAAAGGCCTTTTTTGCTTCAGATTTCGATAGGGAAAACTGTCTTAAGATGTCATCATCATTCTTACAAATCCTTAAACCTCTTCCTCCCCCTCCAGCAGAAGCTTTAAGGATAACCGGATAACCAATCTTTTTTGCAAAACTAATTGCTTCGTCAACATCTGTTATTCTCCCCGATCCAGGTATAACAGGAATACCATGAGCTTCCATTGTTTTACGAGCTTCTATCTTTAGCCCCATAGCTTCTATAGCTTCGGGATGAGGTCCTATAAAGGTAATGCCTGCTCTTTTACAAGCTTTAGCAAAGTCAGCATTCTCAGATAGAAAACCATATCCAGGATGGATTGCATCTGCACCCACATACCTCGCAAGCTCTACAATTCCATAAATATTGAGATATGCCCTTAGCTGGCCAGGACCAACAAGATAACTTTCGTCAGCCTTTTTAACATATCTTGCAGTAGAGTCTGATTCGGAAAAGATCGCAACAGTTTTTATCCCGAGCTCTTTGCAGGCTCTTATAATTCTTAATGCGATTTCCCCCCTATTTGCAACTAAGATCTTTTTAAACATACAAAAACTTCTTTCTTTAAGGAACTGAGAGTTATAAAAAAATTTATTTAAAGATAAAGTGATGGATATTATAACAAATTAACAGGTTTATTGTGAAGACATACGGTGTAAAGGTGTGGTTACTATTTTAAAATGTCACACTTAATTACTAATTTAAAATGTCACATAT
>CAYPJO010000034.1:0-20552 GCA_964411065.1 uncultured Thermodesulfovibrio sp. | reverse complement strand
CTTACAGCAGTAGATAGTCTCTATATATTGCCTATAAAAAGAAACTAAGGAGGCTAAATCATGAAAAGATTTAATTATATTTCAGAGAAATTTTATTTTGAGAAAATACGTTTTTGGGGAGAAGGATGTAACGCCAGTATGATAATTTTCTAATATAAAAATTGCTAAAATACCTTAGTGGAAGAGACATTCTCCTACTTGAAATCTTCTTGAATTTCTTTATATTTTTCCAGTTTATATCTTAATTCTCTATTAGATAAACCCAACAATTCAGCTGCTTTCGTCTTGCTCCCTCCACTTTTTTGTAAGGCCTTCTTGATGAAAACCTTTTCTAAACTTACAAGAAATTCATTCAAGTCAAAACCAGAATCGGGGATCTCGATTGATGGTAAGTCATAAGAATTCTTCACAGTATGTTGGGGGGTATATTTAAGATAGCCATCCTCTGATAATATAATCTCTCTCTCAATAATATTTTTAAGCTCCCTAACATTCCCTTTTAATTCCATCTGCATAATTGTGTCAATAAATACAGGGTCAATCTTTGTGATTTTTTTATTAAACTTTTGGGATAAAACATTGACAAAATGATTTATCAGAAGAGGGATATCCTCTTTTCTTTCTTGCAAAGTGGGAAGCTTAATCTCAAAGGTTGAGAGTCTATAAAAGAGGTCTTCTCTAAACTTTCCTGTCTTTATAAGTTCTCTGAAATTTTTATTCGTAGCAGCTATTATTCTAACATCTACTTCGGCCTCGTGAATTCCACCGAGGGGTCTAATCTTTTTATCTTCTAAAAATCTCAGCATCTTAGCTTGTAATGGCATTGGCATCTCACCGATCTCGTCCAGAAAGAGTGTGCCTTGGTCAGCCTCTTCAATCAAGCCCTTCTTTGAGGAATAGGCACCAGTGAAAGCTCCCTTTAGATATCCAAAAAGCTCACTTTCTAAAAGTTCTTCAGGGAAGGAAGCACAATTGATTGTTACGTAGGGTTTATTAGCCCTTCTACTTTTGTTATGGATTGCTTTTGCTACGAGTTCTTTTCCTGTTCCACTTTCGCCAGTTATCAGCACATTCGTATCGAAGGGGGCTATTTTTTCTATCATATTAAAAACCTGTTTCATTACGAGGGATTTACCAACAATATTCTGGTACATATCCTCATATTGCTGGAGGTTTTTAACCCTCTTCTGAAGATTAACCTTTTCAGTTATATTCCTGAATACTATTCTTATCTCGTCAAGATTGAAAGGTTTAGTTATGTAATCGTATGCTCCAAGCTTCATTGCCTCCACGGCGATCTCGGTAGAGGAAAAGGCGGTTATTATAAGGACAACAGTATCGTAAGAGACTGACTTGAATTCCTTCAGGATCTCGATACCTGTGCCATCGGGGAGGCGGATATCTACAATAGCTATATCAAAGACACTCTTTGCGATCATCTCCCTTGCATGGCTAACAGAACCGGCTTCATAGATAATGCAATCGAATTCGCTTAAAAGCAGTCTCAGAGTTTTTCTAATGTTAACTTCATCATCAATTATTAAAACTTTCATTTTTAAACTCCAGAGGTCAAGTCAGATATTTTTGTAAATATTGCCAAAAATATAGATTTCGCTCTAATCTCTTTGTCTTCTCAGTCTTTCAACACTCTCTATTTTTTCAATCGTTTTTACGAGAATGTTTAGTTGTCTTTTAAAGGTAAGGTGATTGAAAACTTTGCTCCTCCAATTTTGGACTTATCAAAGGTGATCATTCCACCCATACTATCTATTATTCTGTTAGTTATAGCCAGTCCTAAGCCTGTTCCTGATTTTTTTGTTGTAAAAAAGGGTTCAAATACTCTCTCTTCAGCTCCCTCCTGTATACCTGGTCCATCATCTTCTACATTGATTACTACTTTATTTTTATCCTTTTTCATTGTCAAAATCACTGAAGTCTCAGCGGCTTCAATAGCATTTTTTATAATATTGCTGAGTGCCACCTCAAAAAAAGTTCTGTGGCCAAGCACAAAAGCATCATTTTCCACATTAGCTATTAATCTTTTATCATTAGTGGAGAAGTTATTTACAAGACTTTTTATTATTTCTGCTACGTTTAAATTCTCACGAGGGGCATCTTCTGGACGACTAAAAAGAAGAAAATCATTAGCAAGATTTGTAAGCCTTTTTGTCTCGGTGTACAACATCTCTAACAATTCAGGATTGTTTTTGCCTTCCTTTAAAAACTGTATTGATGCCGATATAGTAGTAAGAGGATTTCTGATCTCGTGAATAAGGTCCGCACTCACTCTATAAAGTCTTTTGTAGCTTTCTGCTTTAATCCTCTCTTCCTCCAATTTTTTGATGTAAGCTTCTTGCCTGTATAATTTACCTTTCATTGCATTTCCAGCAAAGGATATTAAGAAAAAGGCTAAGCAGTGTAAAATAATGTTGATAATATTAACTTCAGAGAATAGATCTCCTTTAAACAAAAAGATGGTTATATAGAGTAGACCTGCAAAGGCAGGAATTAAGAATTGGAGACTGCTGTTAATCATAACTGAAGCTAAAAAAATGGGCGCTAAATAAAAGAGGGTAAGAAAAGAGTGAGTAGCGATATTCATGTAAAGGACACTCGATATTACAATGATATCAATCAATAGCTCAACAAAAAGGAACTTGCTTTGAACAGAGAATAGTTTTAAAAAAGCAAAGGAGGCATAGATAACCAAAATTACCAGCAGATGAGGCATTTTTAATATACTTCCCCCGAATTCGAAAGTTATTATAAATGTCAGAGCAAATATAAATCTGCCTACTTTGTAGTAGTTGTAGAAAGAGGACAATTGCATGGCTAGTAACCAAAAGAGTAAAATCGCAGAATTTCTAAAAATAGCTAAGCCAAATACATCTGCTTAATTAATTATAGTCTAACGGTGATCCCTCTTGCTCGTAAGTATTCCTTTGCCTCTCTAATAGTATATTCCCTATAATGGAATATAGAAGCAGCAAGCACCGCATCGGCATGCCCTAATACAATCCCCTCATAAAGATGCTCAAGGTTGCCAGCACCGCCAGAAGCAATCACAGGAATCCCGACAGCATCAGAAATAGCTTTAGTGAGCTCGAGGTCATAACCATCCTTTGTTCCATCTCTATCCATACTGGTAAGTAGAATCTCACCTGCCCCAAGAGCTTCCATTTTTATAGCCCACTTAACTGCATCTATGGGCTTTATTCTTCTTCCTCCATGAGTTGAGATTGCCCACCTTAACTCATTCTTTGGAGCACACAGCAGATCCTTGTCTAATAGGACTTCAGCAAAGAATTCATCGCTCCAATGATCATCTAAGTCCTCAAAAGAGAGATGAGGAGTTAGTCTCTTTGCATCAATTGCCACTACTATGCACTGACTCCCAAATCTTTCAGCTGCCTCCCTCACAAAATAGGGTTTTTTTACTGCTGATGTGTTTATGGAAACCTTATCACAACCTGCATTAAGGAGATCCCGTATGTCGTCGATGGTTCTAATTCCACCTCCTACCGTAAGGGGCATAAAGCAGTCCCTCGCAGTCCTTTCTACTACATCCAAGATAATCTTTCTCTTCTCATGAGATGCGGTTATATCTAAGAAGACAAGCTCATCAGCTCCTTCTTCGTCATAGAAGATTGCGTTCTCCACTGGATCTCCAGCATCTCTGAGATTTATAAAGCTAACGCCCTTTACTACTCTGCCATTCATCACATCAAGGCAGGGAATTATTCTCTTAGCAAGCATTAACACCTCAGGATAAAATTTGTTTACTCCTTAAAGCTTTAAACAAATATTATGTCAAGGTTTTTATTTAAGTATACAATTTTCTCACTGAAAAACTGTAACTATTACCAACAAAAAGATTTTTAAAAGATGCTTGTAAGAACAATATTGTGATAGAAGAACAAAACTTAACCGACCAAAGCTATCAATAAGAAGACCTAATTTCATCCCTATTTTCTGGTAGGCTCTGAATTTATCACAAAACATAATAAATGCAAAATGAGTTATAATATTTGAATGAAGAGGTACATTTTAGCAATCACAGGCGCCAGTGGCACTATAATTGGTATAAGACTTCTTGATGAACTTGCAAAGGTAGGAGAGATTCATTTAATTATTACTCCCATAGCCTTAAAGATTATCCAGGTAGAGACAGGTATAGACCTCTCCACAATCGCCGAGGAGACTTTAAGAAAGAAATTCAATACCGATAGCCTCTTTTATTATAACAACGACCAGCTATGGGCTCCTATTGCCAGCGGTTCTTTCAAGACTGATGGTATGTTCATAGTCCCCTGTTCAATGAAAACCCTTTCAGCTATAGCAAATGGTTATGCAGAAACTCTTGTGGAGAGGGCAGCCGATGTAATGATCAAAGAAAAAAGAACCTTAATCATTAGCCCTCGAGAGATGCCTCTTAGCCCAATACATATTGAAAATATGCTCAAGCTGGCACAGCTTGGAGTATGTATAGCCCCACCAATTCCTGCCTTTTATCCACGCCCAAAGAGTATAGAGGAGATGATAGATTTCATAGTAGGAAAGATTTTAGACTGTATGAAAATAGAAAATGAACTCTTCAGTAGATGGGGTGAAAAGATTTGAAGGGCCTTATTCTTTTAAACATGGGTGGTCCTGACTCCCTTAATGCTGTTAAGCCCTTTTTGGAGAATCTTTTCTCAGACAGAGATATAATAAGGCTTGGTCCTCCCTTCATGCAGAAGGCCCTTTCATCTTTAATCTTGAAGATGAAGCTAAAAAAATCAATTATGGCTTATGAATCAATTGGAGGGAAGTCACCTCTTACTGAGATAACCTTTGAGCAGGCGAAAGCCCTTGAGGATGCTCTGAGAGAACAATCTTTTAAGGTCTATGTTGCCATGAGATACTGGCATCCTTTCGCTATGGAAGCGGTCAACAAAATGCTTACAGATGGTATGAAAGAGGTAATAGCTCTCCCGCTTTATCCCCAATTCTCAAAGGCAACTTCTGGCTCTTCTTTAAAGAATCTTTTTGAGACTATTGCTAACATATCCCCTTTAGAAGTTAAACTACCTGATTCTTTTGCAAGATCATTTACTATGGATTTTTCCATTTGTAAAGTCCGATTCATCTCTTCTTGGTATGATAACCCTTTATACATTGAAGCCCTCATAGAAAAGATCAAAAAAGGCTTTGAGCTATTCGTTAGAGCCTATAAAGTAAAAGACCCTGAGAGAGAGGTCCCTGTGCTCTTTAGCGCCCACGGTTTACCCCAAAAATTTATAGAGGAAGGCGACCCCTATGTTGAAGAGACAAAGGGGACAATAAATGCCCTATTACGGAGACTTACAATAACATGGCATCTCTCCTATCAGAGTAAGGCGGGTCCTATGAAATGGCTTGAACCATCCACAGAGGATAAGATCATTCAACTTGCTAAGAGTGGAGTCAAAAACCTCCTTCTCATCCCTATTAGTTTTGTCTCAGACCATATAGAGACTCTCTACGAGATAGATATACTATTTAAAGCAATTGCAAAAAAGCACGGGATGAACCTTCAAAGAACAGAGTCTCTAAACACCTCGCCAAAGTTCATAGAGGCATTAAAGGATATAGTCTTGAAAAATATGATCTAAAATGGATGATAAGTAAAAGAAGCCAGCTAAAGACTTGAGACTCGTTAAATTTATGACCCCTGTTAAGCAAAAAACGCCTTACTTATTTGATTATTTTTTGGCGTAAGAGAGGGTTTAAAAATTGAGAGTTACCATAATAGGTGCCGGTATATCAGGGCTTTCTTTGGGATATACCCTAATGAAGAAAAAACCCGACTGTGACCTCTCCATTTTTGAGTCTGAAGGTAGACCTGGTGGGAAAGTCTGGACGGAGAGGTCAGAGGGCTACCTTTGTGAAGCAAGTGTAAATGGATTCCTTAACAATAGACCAGAGACTATACAATTGGCTGAGAGCCTATTCCTATTACCTATAAGGAGTAACGACAATGCAAGAAAGAGATATATTTATACTGAAAATAACCTCAAGCTCATACCTGACAACCCAAGAGCATTCTTTACTTCAGACTTACTTAGCCTCTCAGGCAAGCTGAGAGTCTTATGGGAATATTTTGTACCAAAGGGTAAGGAGGAAGATGAATCTCTTGAATCTTTTGCCTTAAGGAGAGTAGGCAGAGAGTTTTACGAAAAGCTCCTTGATCCTATGGCATCGGGCATCTATGCAGGTGATCCAAAGAAGATGAGTATAAGGAGTTCCTTCCCAAGGGTCTATGAGATAGAGAAGAGATACGGGAGCCTCATAAAGGGCTTTATTGCTATGAGCAAAGAAGCTAAGAAGAAGGGGAAGAAGGTCTCCGCTGGGCCTGGAGGCATCCTTTGCTCCTTTAATGAAGGCATGTATACCCTGATAGAGGCTCTTAGAGACTCTCTCCAGGGCAGAATCTTTAATGATAAAACAGTACAGTCCATTATAAAGAGGAATAACTCTTATCAAGTTTATTTTAAAGACAACTCTTTTCATGAGACCGACATCCTAATCCTTGCTATACCAGCTTATGAAGCTTCTAAGCTTCTTGGTGATTTAGATTCGAGACTTTCAGAGCTGATAAATAAAATACCTTATCCACCTGTTACAGTGGTTGCTCTTGGTATAAAAAGGGAAAACATAAAGAATAATACCGATGCTTTTGGTTTTCTCATACCAGCAAAGGAAGGACGTAAGATATTAGGCACTCTCTTTGACTCGAGCATCTTCCCCGAAAGGGCTCCAGAGGGAAGGGTCCTTCTCAGAACCTTTGTCGGTGGTGCAAGAGCTCCAGAGTTAGCTCTGCAGGATGAGAAAGAATTACTCCAGATGGTCTTATGGGAGCTTAAGGGCATATTGGGGATTCATTCAGACCCTGAATTCATAAGGATCTTCAGATGGCAGAGGGCAATCCCTCAGTATCTCGTGGGGCACCATCAAATACTCCATAACCTTGAGGAGATATTAAAAAATTACAAAGGGCTATACCTAACCGGCAACGCTTACAAGGGTGTCTCCCTTAATGACTGCATAGCTAATAGCTTTCAATTAGCAAGTAGAATTATCTCCTTGAATCAGGAATAACCAATTACCTTGGAGGGCAGATCTGTAAATTTTGCCACTCCCTATGCCTCAGTTACCCTTGAAAATTCTTGATGTCTCTGATTTCAGAAATTTCTGATTTTTACGTGTTAATTTTAACCACAGAATCTCCTCTGCTTATGAAGTCAGAGTGCGTTGGAGACTATAGCCCCATCAGGCGTTTTAAGGATATTGGAATCTGACAATAGGAGTAAGGCTACATATGCAAGACTTTACTTCTATGACAAGATGAGGTAATTAAGGAATCCAGAATTAACAGTCCCTGCTTTTGTATCCTGACTGGCTAATACAGAAAGATTTATTAAAACCCATAAAGAAGATAGATTGCCCAAAGAGCAAAGTTTTTAATTTAACAATCTTAAGAGACTTTTAAAAGATATTTTCTAAAATATAACCATAATTAAGTAGATTGTCCTTGAGAAAGGGCAATCTACTTATGGCTAGGGGATTGAAGGATCTTCTGGAGGAAGAGCAGTCTCATCAAAGGGCATTATACCGAGTTGTGTCATAACAGACTGAATTTCCTCAAGGATTTCACTGTAACTATAGCCATCCATTTCTTCCAAGATGGCTCTCTCAATGAGCTTATCAAAGGCTCTATAATCAAACCTTCCGTCAAGAACCTTAGACCTCACTAATATATCATAAATGCTCTTATCATCCTTGAGATTATCTCCCTCTAAAATCTTCAGGGACTCTCTTCTCTCTGAAGACTCTATATACCACTCTAAAGCAGCTAAGAGTGCATCATAGAGTGTAACCAAACCAGCAGATATTCTCCCCTGCTCTAATCTTCTTTTACCTCCTCTGATATGGAGTCTTGCCCTAAGTAGTAATCCCTCTTCTGGAGGATAATCACTCTCTCTCATAAAAGAAGCATGAGGCATTCTTACCTCCCTGAATACTTAATCAATAAAAGTTTAAGCTCAGGCCCTTCCACAATCTCATAGAACCACCTGATTCACCTTTACCTTCACCTTAGTAAGTGGATGTTGCCTAACCTGACCCTCTTTACTCCCTCTTCTTTTACTGCACTAAGAAATCTTTCAGCATCATGTTTACGAGTTAAGGGAATGTCAGACATATAAAAATAGGGATAGAAAGCAAGAAGACTATAGGGTATATCGGGATCAAGAGAGGCTATGAATTTAGCTATCGATCTCACTTCTTCTTCATCTATATAACCAGGAATGAGTAAAGTGCTTGCAATGAGTAATGGTGGTATCTCCCTCCTTTTGATGTATTCACTAATCTTTCTAAAGTTTTCAAGGGTTCTTTTGTTTGTGATGCCTGTTAAGACCTTGTGGAGATTGTCATCCCATGCCTTTAGGTCAAATTTTATGCAACCACCAGAAACGAGAGAAAGTTCTATTATCTCATTAAGTAGAGATTCGTTCATACATCCATTTGTCTCAAAACAAATTCTAAGTATTCTGCCACTGTTTGTATTAAGGATACTACGGGAAGCCTTAATGACAAAAGGCAACTGAGGAGTTGGATCACCACCAAAATAGCAGATGCAGGATGTTGTTCTGCTAACAGCAGATACCAGTTTTGATACAGAAACTGTAGAAGGCTTTAAGGTCTCTTTCTTAAAGTGCCAGTTTTGGCAGAAGAGACAATTAAAGGAACAGGCATGAAAGAATACGGCTAGATTATAAAAACCATACTCGGCACCCTTTGAATAGGCATATTCTGGATAGCCTGTTCCTGTTCCTCCTGGACAGACCCAATCTCCTACACAATTGGTTGGTAGCGGGTCGTAATACCAGGAAAGCTTGCCTTCTTCTGATGAGACACCAGCTATTTTGCCACCTTTATTATATCTAACACCACAATAACCCACATTACCTTCTGGTATGGAGCATTCATTAACACATAAATTACAGGAGACCCCGTCAGTAGCTCTTGGAGGCTCCACAGGTAATCCAAAGGCAATCCTGCTCCTTTTATGAGCTTCAAGGGCTACCTTCAGAGCCTCTTCAGGTTTACTTCTTATGCATCCTAAGCAGACTCCGATCTCCCTCGAGATATTCTTACTGGACATATTGCATATTTTGCAACTGGACATGGTTAACTATTCCGATCTAATGAAATATAAAATAAAAGGATGCTTCTATTTTAAAAGAATCTTCCCCATTCTTTCAAAATTATCTAAAAAATTAGTGTCAACTAAATGTTCAAAATTTAGTCTGCCGTTGGAAACATTTAAAAAGCAAAAGCCTCCCTCTTATATTTGGTTTATAATGAGTGTATGCTGACGCTTCTCACCACTTCTATAAAAAATCGATGGATAGGTTATAATCAATAAGGTGTAGTGAAAGAATATTCAAAATCAGGACTTTGCTTTGAGAAGAGCTATAATCTATTCCTTTATCTTTCATTTACTTTTATTCTCTCTCATTTTTTTTCTGAAAGAACCTAAGAAGGAGTCGAGGGAGAAACCCTTTTATGCAAGGATAATAACTCCTGAGGAGTTACAGAAATTACTAAGTAGAGAGACTTTACCAGAACGGAGAGGTTTAGTCCATCCTTTTCCTTTCAAAGAAGCCCCAGAAGTCCCAAAATCAAGAGATCTATCTGGGAAAAATAGAGAGAAGAACATAATAAAAACCTTTCCTAAAAGGTTAGAGCAACAACAAGTTATATCTCCTCAACCAGAGGATAGAGCAGGAGAGCAGATACCTCCTGCTGTGTCTCCACTTACCAAACAGGAGTTTCCCCCGGTAGAGAGCCTTAAGAAAAAACCTGAAAGTTTTACTGGTGAAAGACTTTTTGATAAAGATATAATAAGCAAACTTGCTGAAAGGGAGAAAAATCCTCCCACAGAAAGTTCACTCACCTTTAGCACCAGAGAGTTTCGTTATCAAGGCTATATGCAAAGATTGAAAGAAAAGATAGAGAGGATATGGAAATATCCCCGAGATGCTGCAGAAAGGGGTATATATGGTGACCTTTATATAAGATTTACTATCCTCAAAAACGGCAGACTTGGAGCTGTGGAGTTGATCAGAACCTCTGGTTATAAGAGCTTAGATGACGCAGCTCTTAAGGCTTTAAAGGATGGAGAACCTTATTGGCCTTTACCTGATGAATGGGGAAAGGATGGACTAACAATCACGGGACATTTCATCTATACATACTACGGAGGCTATATAAGATAAGCCTAAATCTTTATACCGTCAAGCCTCGTAATTCCTGCTTCTATCGCTACCTTAATGGCTTCTTTGTACTCTTTGCTTGTAATCCTCCTGTTTAACTCAGGATAATCATATGCTTTGTAGCAGGGGCGATACTGATCCATAATATTCACATAGGTATTCTTGGAAATCTCAGAAGCAATAAAATTAACAAATTCCTTAGTACCTGCAATGTTATTAGGCAAAACCAGATGTCTTATCAGAAGTCCTCTTCGGGCAATACCGTATTCGATAATCAAATCACCAACCTGCCTATGCATCTCTTTTATAGCCATTTTTGCAATCTCTGGATAATCCTTTGCTTTTGAATATTTAAGCCCCATCTCTGGATCTGAATACTTATAATCAGGCATATAGATGTCAACTATTCCTTCAAGTATCTTAAGAGATTCTAAGGATTCATAACCGCCACAATTATATACGATAGGTAAAGTCAAACCTTTATCCTTTGCTATAATTAGAGAGGCAAGTATCATTGGTATTTGGTGAGTGGGGGTGACGAGGTTTATGTTGTGACAGCCTATGCTTTGTAAATCTATCATTATGTTTGCCAGCTTTTCTTCAGAAATGTAGCTTCCCTCTCCAAGATGACTGATAGTATAATTCTGACAATATATGCAACCCAAGTTGCAGTAACCAAAAAATATAGTTCCTGAACCATAATATCCCACAAGAGGCCTCTCCTCGCCATAGTGAGGACCCCAACTGGATATAAAGGGTTTATCAATTGTTTTACAGAAACCCACCTCTCCAGAGGTTCTGTCGACTCCGCAGTGACGTGGACATAGAGTGCATTTTTTCAGGATAGCCTTAGCATGACTATATCTCTCCTTTAACTCTTCCCCTGACATACTCAAATAACTAGCTGAATAATTCATATCTCTTCTATGTTTTAGTCTTAAGAAATTTACCCAATTCTTTATCAACCTTTGATACATGTTCCAATATCCAATCCACTACAAGCTTATTAGTTGTTACTGACAACTCATAGGAGCCAGGATTTTTCCCACCTTCAAGCTCTAATAGCTCAGGCTTAAGAGTTGTCAGTTCTCTTTTAAAGTATTCATGTTGGCTTTTATGAAAATCATAGTGGGGATATTTGTATCTAATCATAACTTTTTCTTCCTCTTCAAAATGAGTTTGAACATAATCCTCAAGAAAACTAATGACATCTCCTATTTTATACTTACATGCAGACTCTCTGATCGCTTCCACAAGACTATTTATCCTATTAAAAAGCTCCTTATGCTGGCTATCTATCGTTTCTATTCCTAAGGAGAGTTCTTCTGTCCATTTTATCATCAAAGTTCTCCTTTCATAATTATTTGAGGATTCAGCTTTAATTTTCTCATAGAATTATCACTGTTTGCAATCATTGATTTCTCACTAAAAAAGAAGTTATTAGAATTCTACTTCCCTATAAATTTTTTTTAATATTCCAGATAAAAGTTCGAACAGAAAAGCTAAATTTATGATAAAATTTTTATATGCAAATATGTCTGATATGTAAAAGACCTATTGAACAATGTATCTGCTGTCCAGAATGTGGTCACGTGTGCTTATTAGACCTTGGTGAAGATTACTGCCCCGTGTGTTTGCCTTGTCAGGATAAATAACTCTTGACAGCCAACTGAGTTCTTGACAGCAAGGTGGATTTTATGTCTAAACTCTATAAATGCTCATTAATGCGTGGAGTTCTCCCAAAAGTCTTTCAACTATAAAGGGATCAAGTTTTCTCCCCTCCTTTTGTACATAAAAAACATCATCTGCGATACCTTGCTCAGTGTTTATTATAGCAGATGTAATATCTATTTTATTAAGATAAATGATTGTTGATACCTCGTATAATAAACCTATTCTATCGGGTACTGCAATTTCTATGAGAGTAAATTTGGTAGAGGTTTCATCATCTATCTCTATAAAATACTCATATTTAGTAAGAGGTGTTCTCTTCCTTATCTCTAAAAGATTATTTTTCCCTTTAGAATCAAGTAGTGCACTATACCCTACAGGCAGTTCTTCTTCCTTTTGGAATATTGATTCCTCCAGGCCCCTCTTTAATTCATCCTCTAAGCCCTCCCACCATAAGTCTTTCCAGTTAGATAAAAGTATCTTATCGAGCACGTAGCCTGATCTGGCAGTGTAAAGTCTTGCACGAATGATATTTAACCCTTTTGTACTCAATACCTTAACAATCTTTGAGAACAACCCCAAGACATCGGTAGTAGAGATAGTTAATAGGGCTGTTCCATCCCGATGCTCCTCAATTAAAATCACTAAATCCTTCTCCCTTAACTTCTTGATTACCTCGTAATCAGCTGTAATTTCTTCATAGGTGTGAGCAATTACATAGTTCCCCGGCATATCTTTAAGAAATTTTGAGATTTCTTCATCGAAGGGTATTTCTTTTTCCTCTATAGTACCTTTGAGATGACATTTTGCCTTATTAATCAACTCAGAAAAAAGGTAAGCCTTCCAATCTGTCCAGAAGGCGGGGTTAACAGCTGTCATATCTGCATAGGACATGAGAAAAAGATAATCAAGATTTTCTTCATTCTGAACAATCTCACAGAGTGCGGTAACTGTCTCTGGTGCACTGGTGTCCCTTGTGAGAGCAAGTTTTGATAAAATGGTATGGTTCTTTACAAGAAATTCAATCTTATTTCTGTCTTCAGCAGGCATATCAAATCTCTCTAAGAGAGTTTTAATTATCTTGTAGCCCTTTTCGCCATGACCTCTATCTTGTGCAGTTGTGAAACCTTTACCTATGTCGTGTAAAAGCAAAGCAAAAAAGAGAATTTCCTGCTTTAGCTTAAGCATAATATTTCTGAGATTCTGTAGGTTTTCATTTTTTGAGTTTTTAATTTCTTGAAGATTTTTAATAGCTAAAAGAGTATGTTCATCAACAGTATATTTGTGATAGGGCTCATAAATCACAAGATATCTTAGACGACCAAATTCAGGAATGAATCTATCTAATATGCTTAATTTGTGCATTAATAACAGTGTTTCATAAGTTCTATTTCCTTTTAATATCTCTTTAAAGTAGTAGTGGGCTGTCTTAGAATAAATATGGCTTCTTTTTATATAAAGGGCTCTATTTTGTATAGCGCTCTCTAATTGATTGCTCAATCTTTTACCTAAAATTGAATAAAGAAAAAAGGCTTCAAAAATATTATCTATATTCTTTAGAGCTCTTTGATTTATTGCAACTATCTCATTCTTTGAGAGGAGAAAATTATAGGATAGCTTCTTAACAGAAAAATCCGTGAACCTATTAAATTTTGAGAAGATTAAGCGCAAGACCTTATCAAATACATTCTGTATATATCCTGCCTTTTTATAATATAATCTCATAAGTATCTCTGCAGACTCGTATTTCTTCGTGCTTCTTATGTTCATCATCTCAGCTACAGGAGTGTGAAATTCAAAAGAGAGAATATCATTTCTTCTCTTTGATAGGGAGTGTAAAAATACCCTTATCTTTAATAGAAAATCATAAGCTTTTATAAAATGGCTGTACTCATTTTTAGGCATTATCTTTATGAGATCTTGTAAATTCTTAATCCTTAAGGATGTCTCTGTTAGCCATTTTACTGCATGAACGTCTCTTAGACCGCCTTTACCTTCTTTTATATCAGGTTCAAGTAGATATATAGACTGATCAGACTTTTTGTGTCTCCTTGCCACCTCTCTTATTATCTCAAAAATAAATTCCTTTCTATTTCTGAGTAATATTTTTTGATAAATGTCACTTTTATATTTTTCAAATAACTTTATATCCCCTACTAAAAATCTTGAATCCATTAAGGATGTTCTTATAGTGATATCTCTCATGGCATCTTCGAGACATTCTTCAAGAGTTCTGAAACTATGAGATACATTCAAATTCGTATCCCATAGACGATATAGAAAGGCTTTAGCAATCTTCTCTGAGAGACTATCTCTTCTCTCTGAGATAATCATGATATCTATATCTGAATAAGGTGTAAGCTCCTCTCTACCATATCCTCCTACTGCAACAATCGCTATATTCGATAAAGAAGCACCTTCTGGGCTAAAGTCTTTCTCGACAGACCTGTAGAGATTTATAATGTAAGTATCAGTCAAATTGGTAATACGCTCTACTATCTTTAATCCTCCCATCTTTAAACAGTACATTTCTTCAATAACGTTATTTATGTGCTTCCTGTAACTAATAAAATATTCCGCTTCAGATTTCATCTCTTTCTGAATAACAATTGATCCAGAACTGCCATTACTGAATATTTAAAGAAAACTTTTAAAATTATTGTATAGAATCCTTAGATAATCTCTATATCCCAATAATGTTAGCTCTGATTACTCTTTCTCACAAGATATATAATAACTAAGTTTAAGCCTACAAATATAGTAACATCCCTTCATCATTCTCCCTTATTTAAGGGAGAATGCCTTAAGCTGACCGAAATCCAGATTTTTCAGCCTTTGACTCTACCGAAGCCTAATTAACTCTTAAAACCTAAGTTATCAAACTGGGTTAATCTACATCAGCATATTCAAATAATTTATTTGCTATTTTTATGCATTCATTTGAATAATTAATTAACTTTTTGTGCTTCTTTTGTAGTATTATCTTTTGCTAAAAGCTTTGTTGGCGATTTCATCCTCACTACTCATAAAAAACTTCACAGGGAGCTTCAGAGATGTAGCGTTGTGTTTCATCCTTTAATTAGTAAAGTCTTCCTTTTAACTTAAGAGGTTAGGAATTATACTTAAATTTCATATTTAAATTTTAAGCAATTCAGAACAATTTTAAAAAGAAGCAGGAGGGCAGTAAAAATGGTAAAAGTTACCATTGACGGAAAAACAATCGAAGTGCCCGAAAAGACAACAATCCTTAAGGCTGCTAAAATGCTGGGGATTGAGATCCCAACTCTTTGTTATAATCATCAACTTTCTCCCTCTGGCAGATGTAAATTATGCGCTGTTGAGGTTAAAGGCTCAGCTAAACCAGTTTACTCATGTCTAATACAAGTCAAAGATGGTATGGAAGTTATAACCTCATCACCACAGATATTTGAACTTAGAAAACAGAATTTAGAGAAACTTCTCGCAGATCACCCTAACGATTGCATGGTCTGTGAAAGGGCAGGAGATTGTAAATTACAGGAAATGGCATATACTTACAACATAGATATCACTAAAGTTAAATCTCAAGGCAAAGCTTACAGAAAAGACAACAATCCCTTCATTGAGTGGGAATTGGAAAAGTGTATCAAATGCGGCTTATGTGTAAAGATGTGTAGCGAAGTTCAGGGAGTTGGTGCCTTAGCCTTCGACAAAAAAGATCCAGATGGCAAAATTACTACTCATGATGGCAAAGACATGAATTGTGAATTTTGTGGGCAGTGTGTTAGCGTCTGCCCCACCTCTTCTCTAACTGGTAAGAGCTGGAAAAAGAAGGGAAGAGTTTGGGGGGTAAAGAAGGTAGACACTATATGCCCCTATTGCGGAGTGGGTTGTAGCATTGTCTTGCATGTAAAAGATAACGAGATTATTCGTGTAAGTGCTGACCCTCAGAAGGGCGTTAATAAGGGCTTGTTGTGCGTAAAAGGCAGATTTGGAATGGAGTTTGTTTCGAGCCCTGATAGGCTTAAGACACCGTTAGTCAGGAAAAATGGTGAACTTCAACCAGCTTCCTGGGATGAAGCTCTTGACTATGTAGCTAAAAAACTGACGGAGATTAAAAACACATATGGTCCTGATTCTATTGGTGGGTTAGCTTCTGCAAGGACGACTACAGAGGCCAATTATCTATTCCAGAAGTTTATAAGGGCAGTAATTGGTACTAATAATGTTGATCACTGTGCACGACTTTGACATGCTCCAACAGTAGCCAGTCTGGCTACAATTTTTGGATCAGGAGCCATGACTAATTCTTTAAGAGAGATCGAAAACAATGAGGTTATCTTAATCACAGGTTCTAATACGAAAGAAGCTCATCCTGTAATTGCTAATCTTATGATTAAAGCTTATAAAAAAGGAGCTAAGATAATAGTTGCCGATCCTCGTAAGATTTCAATGTGCAAATTTGCCTATCTCTTCCTTCAGCAGAAGCCTGGAACTGATATAGCCTTATTCAATAGTATGGCGCATGTGATATTAAAAGAAGGGCTTCATAATAAAGAGTTTATAGAGACTTCTACGACTGATTTTGATAAATGGGCAGCTTTTATAGAAGAATTTACACCTGAGGTAGGAGAGAAACTCACAGGTGTTCCAAAAGAAGATATTATAAAAGCAGCTATAACCTATGGCAGTTCAAGGAAAGCTGGTATCTATTATACTATGGGGATTACTCAGCATTCCCATGGCACTGCCAATGTTAACACGATTGCCAATTTAGCTTTACTAACGGGTAACATAGGTCGTGAATTTACAGGAATTAATCCATTAAGAGGGCAAAATAACGTTCAAGGTGCTTGCGATGCAGGTTGTTTACCAAGCGTATATCCTGGTTATCAACCTGTTAATTCTCTAGATATCCAGAAAAAGTTCGAGACTGCATGGGGTGTATCACTCTCTTCAAGAGTAGGGCTTACTGCTCCTGAGATGACTCATCATGCCATAGATGGCAAGATTAAAGCTCTTTATGTGATGGGTGAAAATATTGCTTTAAGCGATCCAAATGTATGGCATACCATAAAAGCTCTTAAAAAGCTCGATCTGCTCATTGTTCAGGATATATTCCTAACTGAAACAGCAAAGGAGGCACATGTTGTATTCCCAAGTGTTTGTTTTGCTGAAAAAGATGGAACATTTCATAATACCGAAAGAAGAGTCCAGAGGGTGAGAAAAGCCGTTGAACCACCAGGAGAGGCAAGGGATGATATCTGGATAATCTCTGAACTCTCAAAAAGGATGGGGTACCCAATGAATTATTCTAACCCTGAAGAGATATATAAAGAGCTTGGTAACCTCTGGCCCGCAGTTAAAGGCATTAGTTACTATCGTATTGAAAATGAAGGCATTCAATGGCCATGTCCAACACCAGACCACCAAGGCACAGAATACTTATACAAAGATGGCTTCCCAAAAGGTAAACCTGCTTTTACTATAGTTCCTTTTATATCTGCTAAGGAAGAGATCGATGAAGAATATCCATTTATACTCACAAATGGGCGGCATCTGTTCCACTATCACTTTGCATCTATGACTAAAAGGGTCAAAGCTATAGAAGCTGTGGCAGGTCAACCTTACATAGAGATAAACCCCGAAGATGCTCTTAAATTGAATATTAAAAATAATGATTTGGTTAAAGTTGCATCACGAAGAGGGGAGATAAAGATAAGAGCGAAGATAACCGATGCAGTTAAAAGAGGAGAAGTATTTATTCCCATGCATTATGCTGAAGCTGCAGTAAATATTTTAACTAACGATATGGCTTTGGATTCTGTAACTAAAACACCAGAATTTAAAGTATGCTCTGTAAAAATAGAGGCTCTTTCTAATTAAATTATATATATTAAAACAAAAGGAGGTTTAATATGCCACTTGATCCAACCAAGTATGCAGACTGGCAGATTGCAGAGGCTGCAGAAGCACACATGAGAAAAATCAAGGATATCGCAGACGAATTGGGTCTTTTAGACGAAGAGCTCTTACCTTATGGTCATTATATTGCTAAGATTGATTATCAGAAGGTCCTCAATCGTCTTGCAAATAAGCCCAATGCTAAGTATATTGATGTCACAGCTATTACTCCTACTCCACTTGGGGAAGGAAAATCTACCACGACAATGGGATTGACTCAGGGTCTTGGTAAGATTGGTAAAAAAGTCATTGCCGCCATTCGTCAGCCCTCTGGTGGACCCACTATGAATATTAAAGGTTCTGCCGCAGGTGGCGGGTTGGCTCAGTGCATACCTCTCACGCCTTTCTCTTTAGGTCTTACAGGTGATATCAATGCAATCATGAATGCTCATAATCTTGCAATGGTTGCATTGACAGCAAGGATGCAGCATGAGGCTAATTATACTGATGAACAGCTTGCAAAGCGTAACTTGAAAAGGTTAAACATTGATCCTCGTAATGTAGAGATGAAGTGGATAATTGATTTCTGTGCCCAGGCATTAAGGAATATTATAATTGGTATCGGTGGTAAGAATGATGGCTTCATGATGAGTTCAGGTTTTGCTATAGCTGTCTCATCAGAGGTTATGGCTATTCTCTCTGTCGCTAAGGATTTAAAAGATATGCGTGAAAGGATGGGCAAGATAGTCGTAGCTTATTCAAAGGATGGAACTCCTATAACGACTGAAGACCTTGAAGTAGCTGGTGCTATGACAGCATGGATGGTTGAAGCCATTAAACCCAATCTTATGCAAACACTTGAGGGTCAACCTGTATTGGTTCATGCTGGACCTTTTGCAAACATAGCTATCGGTCAATCCTCTGTCATTGCTGATTTGGTAGGATTAAAACTGGCTGATTATCATGTTACAGAATCCGGCTTTGCAGCAGATATTGGATTTGAGAAATTCTGGAATCTTAAATGCAGATTCTCAGGTTTAAAACCCAATGCTGCTGTAGTAGTAGCTACAATTAGAGCTTTGAAGTGCCATGGTGGCGCACCAATCCCGGTGCCTGGCAAACCAATTCCCAATGAGTATAAAGAAGAGAATGTTGAATGGGTAGAAAAGGGATGCGAAAACTTGTTACATTGTGTAAATATCGTGAAGAAATCAGGGATAAATCCAGTGGTCTGTATCAATGCCTTCTATACGGACACTGAAAATGAGATTAAAGCAGTAAGGAGAATCTGCGAAGCTGCTGGTGCAAGAGTTGCTGTCTCCAAACATTGGCAGTATGGCGGTGAGGGTGCTATTGAATTAGCAGAAGCAGTCGTCGATGCATGCAATGAACCAACCAATTTCAAATTCTTGTATGAACTCGACACACCTCTTAGAACAAGAATTGAGCTAATCGCAAAAGAAGTTTATGGTGCTGACGGCGTTGAATACTCACCTGATGCGCTTGCTAAGGCGAAGAAAATGGAAGCAGACCCTGAATTGGCAAAACTTGGCACCTGCATGGTCAAAACCCATCTTAGCCTCAGCGATAATCCAAATCTAAAGGGAGTGCCTAAGGGCTGGAAACTCTTTGTCCGTGACATTCTCACTTACAAAGGTGCAGGTTTTGTAGTACCTGTTGCAGGTACGATTACTTTAATGCCTGGTACAGCCTCAGATCCAGCATACAGAAGAGTAGATGTTGATGTAGAGACAGGCAGGGTTAAAGGTTTATTCTAAAATACTTTGAAACTTGGTCTTAAAAGGGGGCAAAAAGCCCCCTTTTTTATTGCATTTACTTTTTAACAAAGTAAAAGATTTCATTAAAGGTACTACATATCTTGAAAGTTCCTTTAAGTTTATTAATTAGAATACCCATTGAGATTATTGTATTTTACTTTTAAACACTTTAACCATACTTACGCTTCCTTGGATGAAGTTCCGATCAAAAAAAAGCTATTATATCTTGTTTAGGTTTTTGATAAGGCAACAATCCATTAATAAAATTTTTTGATATAATTTGTAGAGGTTCTAAATGAGAATTAAAGTCATTTTTCATGCTTCTAAACTCCCCGTTGTTTACCGACATAGATTTCTTTCTTTGATAAAAGATTGTCTTAAAAAAGCTGATAGTGAATATAAAGACAAGCTTTATCCAGAAAGAAATAGTGAAAAAACAAAGATATCAAAGTCCTTTTCTTTTGCCGTATTGATGCCTCCTGCAAGGGAGATTAAAAAAGAGAAAATAATTATTGATTCTAATTTTGAAATAGAAGATAGGGTTTTCTATTTTCCAGAGAATAAATACATTTCCCTTATAGTGAGCTCCTGTGATTATGAATTTATCGTCAATCTATATAATGGAATTCTTCAAAATCAAACATTTCTAGTAACTGATGAAGTAGAGATATCATTTAAGAGAGCTTTCATTATGAATGAAAAGAAGATTCAGAGTGACAATGTAACCTTCAAAACGCTAAATCCTATTTTGATTGAAACAAAAGATGACAAACCAATTTTGCCTTTCCCTGATGCGGAAATGTTTAATAGAGAGTTTAATGCTGTACACGAAAGAATTTTAAAGGATGTAAGAGGTTACGGATTAAGAAGTCCACTTCAATTTGAGCAGATAGATTTAAAAAAGCAAGTAGTAAAGCATACT
>CAYPJO010000033.1:0-20583 GCA_964411065.1 uncultured Thermodesulfovibrio sp. | reverse complement strand
AGGAGGTATATCTTATCCAATTACTCCTTGCTACACAATTCATGATACACTACCATTGGTAGTTGACAATATTATTTAATATTAATATTAAAAAAATGATACTCGATATGCATGTACATATTTTTCGCCATGCAGTATTATAAGAGTTCGTGATCTTACACGAAGAGCTATAAAATCGGTCTTAATGGCATTTTCATCACAGACCACGATATAATTAGTGACAAGTTAGGGATCTGTATTGCCATTGGGATGGAAATATACAACTACTGAGGCTGATTTTCTTGTTTTTTGCCCCTCTAATAACATGCCAAGAGGATTAAATGCCTCTGAACTTACAAGTTATGTCATTAAACAAGGAGGTATTGCTATTCCTGCCCATCCATTCAGGAAGAACAGATCAGCCAGCAGAGCTGTCCTTGAGTCAGCCCATATTATTGAAGCAATAAACGGCAGATGCAGTAAAGATGAATATGAACTCTCAAAAAATTGGATAAGATCGCGAGGCAATGGAGCCAAAGGTATCGGTGGCAGCGATGCTCATACCTTAGATGAAGTTGGCAGAATAGTTACTATTTTTGAAAAAAATATATATAGTTGCGAGGACTTAATCAGAGAATTGTACTCTGGAACCTTTAGCCCTATGCAAAGAACCCGTAGATTGGCTAAAGCATAATAAGGCAAATATTCATTTTTCATTTATCATTAATAGCCACACTATCAGTAGGCTGCCTGATTATAAACAATGGGTACAAAAAAAGTCAGCCACCATTTATTTTTGTTTTACAAGGGGTATTAAATGAATATTTTCAAAAGGGTAAGGGGAGATCTCTGGTAGAACGAAACACAGGGATATCTATTCAGTCTTGGCAAACTTGAAGCTTTTTAGATACCCCCATCATTTAAGAAACTTTTCGAGAAAGCCTGAGCAAGAGAATCAGAAAGGGCTGTTGAACTTAACAGAATCTTAGCAGGTATAATAATTTATTTTGCCTTTGTTGACAATATATTTTTCGCAAAGTTATAAATTCTAATTGATAAACTCAGGAAAATATGAATGCCTTTTCTTCTTAAAATTTTCTTCTTGTTATCCCTGCTAATTAAAAAGACTTAATTATTCTCAAAACTACAGGTTTTAAAGCCCTTTCAGGATCACTTAGCAAATTTCTTAAGGACGCTTTCTTTGTTGTAAAACCAATAAATACTAAAAACTAAAAGATCAGGGATATCTTTGCTGGTTCAGCATAATCAACTGATGCCTTCTTATAAAAAAGTCCTATCTGCTTACTTATTTGATGCATCTTTATTTCTATTTTACACTTTCAGCTCTAACAACAAAAATGTGATGTGATCTCGAACTTTTTATTCAACATTTGTATAAAGATTAGCTATTGTCGAGTTCTGCGCAATAAATCAGCGATGGTACCCTTAAGAGGGGTAAGATCTGACGATTTTACTACATAAGCATCTGCAACCCACACTGAAAAATCATCTCTGTAATCATAAGCCGTTAGCATAATTATTGGTATCTTTGGATTTTTCTCTTTCATTAATCTTAAAACTTGAATGCCATCCATATCTGGCATCAAGATGTCAAGGGTTACAATATCAGGTTTCTCGCTTTCAAAAAGTTGAAGTGCCTCTGTCCCAGAGTTTGCAGAAACAACAGTATACCCTTCATCTTCTAATTCTGCCTTATAAAGCTTAAGTATGTTTTTTTCATCATCAACAATAAGAATTTTCATCATTCCTCCTCTTGAGGTAAGAATATTTTAAAGGTTGTTCCTTCACCCCATACGCTCTCAACCTCGATCCTGCCACCGTGTTCCTCTATAATCCTCTTACTTATGGATAAGCCTAAACCAGTCCCTGCCGTTCTTGTGGTGAAGAAGGGATCAAATATTCTATTAATATGCTCATTCTTAATCCCACAACCATTATCTATTATTTCAATCACCACAGTTCTATATCTATCAGCTTCAGTATAATCCCTAAAAATGGCTTGTTCGATATCTTGATTATAAACCTTGACAGTTATCGTTCCAGCATCAGTAGCTTTATTAGCATTATCAATAAGATTAAGTAAAACCTCCTTTAATCTATTAGGATCCCCATATAAGACAGCAGGATGCTGAATCTCCTTTATTAATTTATTTCCTCTTTCCTCTAACTCTGGACCTAACAGGTTCTCTACGCTCTTTATAAGCTCTTCAATATTAAGTCTTTTACGCTCAATACGACCGCTCTTGACAAAGGCTAAAATATCGCTTAAAACAGTTTCAAGCCTGTGAGTCTCATCTACAATGATTTTTGCATATTCCCAAAGATCTCCGCTAAGATTTTTTTCAAGTCTTTTTGCAAACCCTCCAATTGAAAGCAAAGGGTTTCTTATCTCGTGAGCAACCTTAGCAGCCATTTCACCTAAAGCTACCATTCTCTCAGAGTAGATAAGTTTATTTCTGAGTTTCTTAATCTCAGAAACATCTCTTAATATATGAATAGTACCGAATATTTGACCAGACTGATCAAAAAATGGGGAACTCGAGATAAGAAAGGTTCCCCCCAAATTAGGATCGTCTACCTCCTCAATAAAGGGTTTTTTCGTCATCAGGGTTTTGTGATGGGGACATTTTACCCAAGGTTTATCAAGTCCATGAAATACCTCATAACACTTTCTACCAACTATTTCTTCTGGTGGTTTACCAATTCTTTGAGTAACAGCTTTGTTTATTCTCTTTATTGTATAATCAGAAGAGCTTAAATATAACATATCCGAGATTGACTCGAATATATTTTCCATCTCCTTTTCAGTATTAATAACTTTTTGGAAAAGTCTTGCATTTTCAATTGAAGCTGCCATCTGGTTGGTAAAATTCGTCAAAAAATCAATATCATTATTAGATATGGGCCTTTTTGAAAAAAGATTATCGACCCATAAAACCCCTATAACTTTATCTTTATAAATCAAAGGTATCAATGCATAGGCTTTAGATCCTAATAGATCAGTAAAAGGGTGTTGATCTTCACTATATAAAGATACATCTGTAACATTTAAAGGTTTCTTCTCGTTAATTACTTTGTTAAAGATAGTCTCCTTATCAAGAGGTATAATAAGACCACAGCAAAGCTTTTCTATATAGGAAGGTTCCCTATAAGGCTCTTTCTCTATTTCCTTTATTAATGTGAAAAGGTCTTTTTTTTCTTCAGATATTTTCGTCCATATATCAATTGCCTCTTGAAAGCTCGATGGCCCAACTGCTGTAGTACCTCTCAAAATCTTTTGCTCTTCGTCTAATAAAAAAAGCATTGCTCTGTTAAAACCAAACCCATCTCCTGTTGTAACAGCAGTTAAAACAATTCTGAGTAATTTATCGAGTTCCAGAGTGCTTCTGACTGCTGAACTAATGAAATAAAGCTTTGAAAGTTGATCATTTTTTATAGAAAGTTCTCTTTCGATCCTTTTCTTTTCAGTAATATCTCTTGAGATCCCGCTTGTAGCGATTACAGCACCTGTTTGATCTTTGATGGGGGACAAAGTGAGATTTACATCGATTATCTTCCCATCTTTTCTTTTACGAATGGTCTCTAAGTCCTTTATGGACTCTCCCTTTTTGAGAAGATCAAAATAACCTTTCTCGGTCTCCATTAAAAAATCTGGAATAAAGGGTAAAAACTTACCGATTACTTCTTCTTTATTAAAGCCGTATATTCTTTCTGCTCCCTTGTTCCAAGAAAGAACTTTCCCCTCTAAATCGGTCGTCACGATTGCATCAGGAGAATCTTCCACAAGTCTTTCTAACATATCTTTGAGTTTCCCTTCGCTCTCTTTAGCATGCATTATCTCTTTTTCTTTGGTAAGTAAATTCTCTTTGAGTTGTGCTTTATCTATGATTATTGCTGCAATCGATGCAAAACCTTCTAACAAGTTTTTATCGTTGGGGAAAAAAGATATCTTTCTGCCATCAGGAGATGTTTTGTTGTAAAGCCCTAACGTACCAATGATACGTTCCCCAATTTTTAGAGGAGTGCATATTGCTGTGTATAAAACCATATACTTCGCCAGATTGCTGTAATGACAAATATCGTCAAGTGATTCAAAAATAATGGTCTGTCCTAACTCAAAAGTTTTTCCGGCTATACCCTCACCAAAAGAAACAGTCAAATCCTTCTCTATATCTTTAATATGTGGTAGTCCAAAGGACGCCTTTACAGGAAGACGATTATCTTCTACTAATCTAAGAAGGCATACATTCGCATTGAAAAACATTGCTGTATCTTCTGTAACTTTCTTAAGTAAGAGCTCAAAATCTTCTATTTGCAAAATAGCTCTGACCAACTGTAAAAAGACAGAAAACTTGTCATAGCAATTTTTCTGTAAATCATCTTGATAGGATATGAAGTCTTCCACAAAAACACCTAACTTGACAATTTATTTTTAAAAAGCTTGTGATATAAATTCAAGTACTCTTTAGCCGATTTCTGCCAGGAAAAGTCACGGCTCATAGCGTTTTTAATCATTTCCATCCAAAGCTTTTTATACTTATAAGTGTTCAGAGCAATTTTTATAGCTATAGAAAAAGCTTCTTTTGAAAAATGGTCAAATAGAAATCCTGTCACACCGTCTTCGATCAAATCAGCTAATCCACCTGTTTTTCTTGCCACAGGTATTGTCCCATATCTCATTGCTATAATCTGCCCCAACCCACAGGGTTCGTATCTCGAAGGCATTAAGAAAATATCCGAAGAGGCATAAGCTAAATGAGCTAAGGATTCATCAAAACCGTTATAAAAATAAACCCTGTCTGGATACTTCTGTTGTAGAAAATTCAAAGGATCATGATACTCAGCCTGACCCTTCCCTATAATTAATAAATTTACATCTTTTATAATCGATTCATCTATAGAAGCAATAAGCAAATCTATCCCCTTTTGGAAGGAAAGCCTTCCTATGAAACAGAGCAAAGGCCTCTCAAGTTCATTATTTAATGAAAATCTTTTGAGCAATTCTCTTTTATTTTCTTTCTTACCATAGAAATCGTTTTCATTGTATTTGAAAGGAATATAACGATCAGATGCAGGATCCCACTCTTCATAATCAATCCCGTTGACTATCCCATATAGGCTATCAACTCTCTTTCTAAGAATCCCATCCATTGCAAAACCGTACTCAGGAGTTAGAATCTCTTTTGCATAAGTCTTGCTAACAGTAGTTATTGCATCGGCTGAAATAATGCCAGCCTTTAGCAAACTTATATTTCCATAAAATTCAATCCCCTCTGGATGAAAAACTTCATGTCCCAGCCCTGTGATATACAATTTATCTGGAGGAAAAACCCCTTGATAGGCAACATTATGTATAGTAAAGACTGTTACTGTATTATTGAAAAATTCAGAAGTACTATGAAAGATCCTTAGATAAAGAGGTATTAGACCCGTCTGCCAGTCATGACAATGGATGATATCAAACTTTACTCCTAAAGCTTTTATAAGTTCTAAAACACTTTTACAAAAAAAGGTAAATCGCTCAGCGTTATCAGCATACTCGCCAAACCACTCTTCATAAAAGCCGTCCCTATCAAAAAACTCATTATTAGAAATAAAAAAAACATTTTTTGCGCCCTTTTCAAGCTGTAAACCATCATTTCCAGTGAACCTAAAGACAGTGCATCTTTTAGTCTCTCGACCTAATGGAATATCAAAACGAAAAGTAGTCTCTACTATACCAAGATGGAATTTTCGAAGAGTTTCTCGATACAAAGGTATGAAGAGATAAACATCTTCTCCCATCTTATGATATTCTTTAAAGAGAGCTCCTGCTACATCTCCAAGTCCTCCTGTCTTTGAAAAGGGAAAAGCCTCTGAAACAACTAAAGCAATCTTCATACCTTTGCTTCTCTTAAAAACTTAGCTGCTTCTTCAGGTGTAGTAGAATTTATATAGAATCCCGATCCCCATTCAAAACCAGCTACTTTTGTTAATTTTGGAAGTATCTCTATATGCCAGTGATAAAACTCATTGATCTCTTCAATATAAGGGGAAGTATGCAAAACAAAACTATAGGGCGGAGTATCCAATACACTATCTAATTGTCTCAAAACCCTTTGAAGTAACTCGGCAAGCTCCGAAAAGCTTTTCTGAGGAGGATAGAAATTTGATTCATGATTCTTAGGTAAAATCCAGGTCTCAAAAGGCTCTCTTGGGGCAAAGGGTGCTATTGCGATGTATGATTTGTTTTCATAAACGACTCTTTTTTCAGTATAAATCTCCTGATTAATGATATCACAAAAAATGCACCTTTCTTTGTTCTCAAAGTATTTTTTTGAAGAATCAATCTCTTCTTTAACAGCCTTGGGGATAATAGGTAAAGCAATAAGTTGGCTATGAGTATGCTCCAGAGAAGCACCAGCAGCCTCACCTTCGGTCTTAAAAACGAGGACATATTTAAATCTAACATCTTTCTTTAAATCTATTATTCTAAAATAATATGCCCATAAAACATCCTCAACAGCCCTTTGGCTCATTGTAGATAATGAAAGCTGATGATCAGGACATTCAATTATAACTTCATGAGCCCCGATTCCGTTCATTTTATCAAACATACCCTCACCCATCTTATTCAAAGAGCCATGTATTTGTAGTGCAGGGAATTTATTTGGAACAACTCGTAAAGTCCAACCAGGGGTATTAGGTGCTGTGCTTGAGGGTCTGAAAGCTATTATCTCTGGGGTAGTAGTATGCTCGTTGCCCGGACAGAAGGGGCAGAAACCACCGCTTTTGCGTTTTTGAGATGGAGAGATATAATCAGCTGGTCTTTTACCTCTTTCAATAGAGAGAATTACCCATCTTCCAGAGATTGGATCTTTTCTTAATTCTGGCATGTATACTACCTCCGCATATTCTTATACTGGTAGTAAAAGTTTCAGAGCTTTGATACTTAAAAGAGTAAAGATACTTCTACCTCAATTTGCCTAAAAGACTCAACAAGAGAAAATTTAAAATATCAAAGAAGCATTATATAACAAAAAAATATAAAAATAATATAATAGAAAAGAATATAACTGTTAACTCTCGAAACTTTTTCTAATATTTTAACATAATAAAAGCCTCAAACCTAAGAGAAAGCATTAAATTTTAAATTTTTTGTTATCATAGTTCAAGCCGATCTCTTGATAGTGGCTACAATTGGGAGGTTAATAAAGATGAAATCTGTACTTGAAATCATTAAAGAGAGACGGAGTATAAGAAATTTTCTCCAAAAGGATATTTCCGATGAAATGATTGCAAAGCTTATCGAAGCTTTAATATGGGCACCCAGTGCAGGCAATTTACAGGCAAGAAAGTTCTTCTTTGTAAGAGATCCAAAAATTAAGAAAGAACTTGCTATTGCAGCACTCAATCAGACCTTCATTGCCGAAGCCCCTTTGGTAGTTGTTGGATGCACTGATAATAGAATTGGCAGTCGTTATGGCGAAAGAGGCATATACTTATATGCTATTCAAGATGTCTCTTGTAGTTTAATGAATATGATGCTTGTTGCTACCGAGATTGGTCTTGGAACTGTATGGTGTGGAGCTTTTAGAGAGAACGATGTTAGTCGTATACTGAAACTATCTCATAATCTCAGGCCTATTGCGATTGTTCCTGTAGGATATCCAGCTATGGTGCCAAAAGCTCCTCCAAGAGTTTCTAAAGATGAGGCAGTAATTTTTTTATGATCTCTCAATCATTTAAAGCTTTATAAAGGTCTTCACGCCACAACTTTTGACAGTAATTCATAATTTATGCTATTTTTAAAATTAATCGTTCTTTCATCTTTAGAATTATGAGATATTGGGGAGTCGTCTAACGGCAAGACGGCAGACTCTGGATCTGCTTTTAGGGGTTCGAATCCTCTCTCCCCAGCCAAAAATAATTCCATTATATATAAAACTTATAGGAGTGATGATAAAAGGTCCCATCGTCTAGAGGCCTAGGACATAGCCCTCTCAAGGCTAAAACACGGGTTCGAATCCCGTTGGGACTATTAAAAAAGATTTAAAGGGTTCTCTTCCTTAAAGAATAGTCCTTAAAGAATAGAATGTATGAACACTCTGGTATATCCTCACTGATTGGTTAGATATGAAAAGTTAAAAGTCGAGCCTAAAGACTCTTTAAGGTGTCTACTTTAAGAAGTTATGAAAAAGAGCGCCCTATTGAATAGTATCTGAATCCAAGTGCTTTCATTTTCTCAGGTTCATAGATATTCCTTAAGTCAAAAAAATAAGGGTCTTTGAGTAAGAGTAGAATTCTTTTTAAGTCAAGATTTCTAAATTGATTCCACTCGGTGACTATTACTAAAGCATTTGCCTCTAAACAAGTCTCATAGGCATCATTACAGTAGACTATATCAGGGAGAACCATTTTAGCATTTTCAATAGCATAAGGATCATATGCTTTGATATAGGCTCCTTCTCTTAGGAGTTCCTGGATGATAGCTATTGCTGGGGATTCCCTAATGTCGTCGGTATTTGGTTTAAAAGATAGACCCAAAATTGCGATAGTCTTATTTTTTGCTCCCTGCAAAACACCCTTAATCTTCTCAATAACCCACATGAGCTGATTCTTATTTGCCTTTAAAGCTGCTGATAATATTTCCATATTTATATTATGCTCTGAAGCAATACGCAATAAAGCTTGCGTATCTTTTGGAAGACATGAACCTCCATAGCCTGGACCTGCATGAAGATACTTGCCACCTATCCTATCGTCTAATCCCATCCCCTTAGCTACAACTTTCACATCAGCTCCGACTTTTTCACAGAGCTTAGCAAGTTCATTTATAAAGGATATCTTTATTGCAAGAAAGGAATTTGAAGCATACTTTATTAATTCAGCGGTCTCGATATCAGTGATTATAAAGGGTATATCGAGTAAAGAGAGAGGTCTATATAGATCTTTCATTATAGCTATAGCCCTAGCACTTTTTGCACCGATTATTACTCTATTTGGATGCAAGAAATCTTCAATTGCTGAGCCTTGACGAAGAAATTCTGGGTTTGCAACAATATCGAAATCTACTTCCTCTTTCAGATTTTCAGAGATTATTTTTCCAATTATCTTTCCTGTCCCAATCGGAACTGTGCTTTTTGTAACAATAACTGTATAATTCTTAATATGAGAAGCGATCTCCTTAGCAACCTCTTCAATGTATTGTAAATTAGCAGAACCATCACCCCTTGGCGGAGTACCTACAGCAATAAATATAACAAGGGAATTCTTTACTCCCTTTCCGATGTCAGTCGTAAAAGTTAGACGTCCCTGAGCCATATTCTTTTTAATAAGATCTTCCAGACCTGGCTCATAAAAGGGCGCGATTCCTTTTTGAAGGAGCTCTATTTTGCTTTTATCTTTATCCACACAGGTAACGAAAATACCGAATTCTGCAAAACAGGCACCTATAACGAGACCTACATATCCAGTACCAATAATACAAATATGCATAAAGTTATTTTTGAACTTTAGATAAAAATAAGTAGTAGTATTATATCAAATTTTCAAAATATGTTCATTTTAACATAACCTAAATTACTTAACCTAATTAACCTACATTAATAAAAAGAGTCAGCTCCGAAGGGCTATAATATTTAAAATTCAGCAAAGACAAAACATCTCTCAATAAAAACTGAAGATGAATTCAAAAGACCCTTATAACTTTAGATTTATACCATCTACCCTGTGGTCTCTTTTAAGAAAATAAAGCCTTTATATCGTAAGCAGACATCTTAATTTTCTAAGGTAGTGATGAGGTCGCTACTTACATTTAAAAACATGGAATAAAGATAGTGTTGATAGCCTAAGAAAGAGTAAGGAGAAATTTTTAGTGTTTGTTTTTCTTTTTGCTATGTCTAAAAGTTATTAGTATTATAAGATTTATTATTGGGGTTCAAGAGTCGAGATATCATCATTTAAAAAAAATCTTTTAACTTCAGGGACTAAACTTATCTTAACAATAATCTTATTACCTTCTAACCGGTAATCTATGTCTAAAACATCAAAAAATCCAAACTGCGAAGCTGAATAGAGTGGCCTAAATTCATAGCCGATAACATTGTTATATGGATCTTTGATTTGGCTTACTTGTGCATATTTAAAAGAACCGTGGGAAGCAATAAATTGCTCCGCTTTTCTTATAGCTTTATCTGCGGGTAAATTGCGGACTATCTCATAATCAAAATCAGGAGCAAATATCTCAATTTTATACTGATCTCCTTCCACATCAAGAAAAGCCACATTTTCAAAGTCTCCACTAAAGCGGTTGCTATATAAAATTAGTGAGAAAGAGCCAGCGATTTTATTGGCTTTTATTTCTTCTGTTAATAAGCTTTTAGTAAGCGAACAGGCAGTAATAGCTGATAAAATTGTCATAGAGATAATTGAAGTTAGAAATAAATTCAGGTTCTTTTTTCTTTTCATATTCTTACTAATCTGGAATTTTAATATAGTATATACCGATAGATATCGAAACAACAAATTATTTTTGATTTTTCATTAGTACATTGCTTAGTGATGATGAAGTTTTTAGAAGGATTAAAAAAACATAAGAATTTTCCCATCTTTCAGAGTTTATAAAATCTAAAAGATACAAAGTCCTTCTAATCACTTAGGGGGTTTCCATCTAATTGGGAATACCATCTCAACAGTGGTGCCTTTACCGAGTTCGCTCTTAATGCTAAGTTCTCCAAGATGTTCAGAAACTATCTGCTTAACTAATGGCAAGCCCATACCGAACCTTAACTCTTTGGTTGTAAAAAAGGGATCAAATATCTTATCAAGATTCTCTGGATGTATTCCTCTTCCTGTATCTGCTATTATTAAAAAAACTTTTTCTCCCTCTGCAAGAGTAGTGATAGTTATCTCTCCTCCTGGCGGAGTTGCCTCAATAGCATTTCTAATAACATGGTAAATTGCTGACCTCAAAAGATTCCTCTGTAAATTGATCCTCACTGGTTTTTCCGATAAATTTAATATAAAACTTATTTGTTTATCATGAGCCTCCTGCTCAAGTAAGTAAAAAATTGAATTTATTATTTCGTTTAAATCCCCGTATTCGAAAACACTCTGCCTCGTTTTTAAAAGATTTTCAAATTCTCCAACAATTGCCTCAAGCCTTTTACATTCATCTATAATATCAAGTATATCTTGATTCAATTTTTCCTCTTTCTTTATTATTCTTTTACACAAAGCACCAATCATAACTGCTGGATTTCTCACCCTATCAGCCACAGTCAACCCCATCAATGCCATAGTCCTTTCTGCTACTAATGTCTCTAATTCTTTGTTTAGTTGCATCAAGTCAAGATTTACTCTCTCAAGTTTTTTTTCTTCTTCTCTTATTTTAAGGTATGCCTTATAGACTACTATAAAAAATAGAGTTACAAAACTTACCCAGAACAAAAAGATTGAATTAATGCTACCAATCACAGGCTCAATACTCTCCCAAAACGGCTTATTCCCTGTGACAATAAAGAGATGTTGAAAGATATATGCAAAAGACCTAGAAATAGAATATATAAACAATGATGATGTTAGCCAGACTTTATAGTTCCATAAAACGTTATCTTTCTCTCTTTTTAGAAGTTCCCAGCTTGTTGTTAAACAGAGAAATGATAAAAACAAAAAGGTTAAACCACCTACTATCTGGACTATTGCAATTGGCAAAAAAGGCAAAAGCATTATAGGTAATAAGATCTGGTTTGATGGCTCTGTCGCCTTTTTAAGATTAACTCTTAAAGATAAATATAAGAAAAACATGCCAACATTAAGCAATATGAAATCAAATCTCGTTAAGTAAAAAACAAGCTCTACATAACGAAAGATTATGACATCTCTCATAAAGTAGTCCCAGCCAATAGAACCATCTGTCAAAGGTAGTTCATAAAAACGACCGAAAAAAACCGTCAAGTTCCATAAGTTCAAAAAAATAATTGCGATAAGGAAATACTTCCATTTTTCCTCTTTTTCTAATTTATTACGAAGAATAAATACGGTGATAGCTATCATGGAGAAGAAAAAGAGCACTCTGCCAATCATGTGAGTGTATTTAGCTGGATAATCATGTGGTAAAAAAACAGCAAAAGCCTCAGCAGGTGATATTACAGCAAGGAGAATTGCAAAAAGGAGTGTTTTTTTATGTTCTATCATTCTGCGTATTTCGTCTTGCTTTCTTTTTACGGTAGGTTTTTACATGCCAAAGTCTAAAGAGCCTCTCCAACTTATCTTTATATACATATGCAATAATTATCACAACAATGGCAATACCAGCAAGGACAAAGAATTTATAGTATTCCTCATTTCTTAGATAATCTCCGCCAAAGGTTAACATAATAGTCCCAAGCAATCTTCCTGTTGCTCCGATTACAAGAAACTCAGAGGTTGACAGATGTCCTAAGCCCAAAATAAAGCATAGATAGTCCTTTGGAAATCCAGGGATAAGAAAGAGAAGAAAAATAAGAAAAACACCTTTGTGGTGTAAAAGATAGTCAAATCTTTTCAGGGTGGCTTCACTCACAACTCTTTCTACAAAGGGCCTTCCTAAGGTTCTCGATAGAGTAAAGGCTATTAAAGAACCAAGGGTTAATCCTATAGTCGACAAAATTATACCTAAGAATTTACCAAAAAAAAATCCACCTAATAATCCTGTTACCTCTCCTGGAATAGGAGCTGCTACCACTTGGAGTGTTTGCAATAGGATAAATCCTAAAAAAGCGAGAGGTCCTAAGTCTTCCAGAAATTTTATCAATCTATTTTTATCGAGAAAAAAATGGAAAAGCCCTGTGAAGTAAAAAATAGCTGTAAGTCCCCCTATGAAAAGAAGAAGAATAAGGAGCCTTATCCACCCTTTATCAGTTAATCTATTTTTACCTCTATTATTAATGTTTACCTTTTAAATTTCGATCTCGTAAAAATTTGTTTATAATAAATTGAGTTTAAGGCTTTTCTTTCATAAACATTTTAATTAGATCAATTGGGACAGGGAATATTACAGTTGAATTCTTTTCAGTAGCAATCTCTGTAAGTGTTTGTAGATATCTCAATTGAAGTGTTGTAGGTTCAGATTGGATTATTTTTGCTGCATCTGCGAGTTTTTGAGCAGCCTGTAACTCACCTTCTGCATGGATTATCTTTGCACGCCTCTCTCTTTCAGCTTCCGCTTGTTTAGCTATAGCTCTAAGCATCTCAGTAGGAAGATCAACATTTTTCACCTCTACTGCAGAAACCTTAATCCCCCATGGTTCTGTCTGTTGATCGATAACCTTTTGTAATTCCGCATTTAATTGCTCCCTATTTGCCAGTAAATCATCTAATTGGCTTTGCCCTAAAACGCTTCTCAAAGTTGTTTGGGCTATCTGAGAGGTTGCAAAGTAATAATCTTCAACCTCTGTAACAGCCTTTATGGGATCGATGGGTCTAAAATAAACAACTGCATTAACTTTCACTGTAATATTATCTTTAGTTATAACGTCTTGAGGTGGAACATCCATCGTAACTGTCCTTAAACTAACCCTAACAAGCTTGTCGATTATAGGCCATATTATCACTAAACCAGGACCCTTCAAGGGGATGATCCTTCCGAGTCTAAAGACTACGCCTCTTTCATATTCCTTCAAAATCTTTATAGCGCTTGATAAAAAATAAAGTATCAAGATTATAACTAAAACTACTGTTACAAAAGACGGCTGAAACATGCTACCTCCTTAAGCTCTTTCATTAACTATGGTATAGCTAAAAAAATAAAATGAAAACCTCTTAACTAAACAAATTATTACCAATAGGTATAAATCATGATATTCCATATTTTTAATTACTGAATTGACTTATCTCTATTATAACTCAAAACTTTTAGTGAAAAAAAAACATTTATAGTATTTTATACTATAATGATAATCAAAAGAATTCTTAAGAATTCTTACACCTAATACTTCGGCTGACAAAAGAGTTTAAATTCTGTTATTATTTATTAATTTATTACATCTAACAGAAAGTATTTAAACATAAAACTTAACATGAAAATTCTTAAAGCTATTATGAAAAATCTCACTATTTTAAATCTTTTCCTTATTTTGCTTATTTCTTACTTGGCATATTTTAATGTTTTGCCATTATTAGGACAGGAGATCAAAATATCCACACCTTCAATCATAAAAACCAAGATAGAATATCCTGTAATCACCACAGAGACTCAAACTCCCATGTCATCTAATTTTATCTTAATTGCTGAACAAAATCTCTTTCATCCAGAAAGAAAAATTCCAGAAAAAAAAGAGGATATGCAATTACCTAAACCAGAATTCGTTCTCTACGGAACTCTGATAACTGATACAATAAGTATAGCTTATATGGAAGACCTTAAGGCTCCTCATAATACTGCTGGTCGAGGTAAAAGACAGAAGGCTTTACAAAAAGGAGCTATATACAGCGGTTTTGCTCTATCAGAAATTCATCATGATAGAGTTGTAATGGTTAGAGGAGATGAGAGAATAGAAGTGAGAATTTCAGATTATCAGCATAAAAAGCCAAGAGCAACGGAAACTGCAGCCGACAGTATCACATCAAAAGTAAAGACTGATGATTTAGCTACTCCAATACCTGACAAAAGTGTAACAATAGAACCCCAAAGAAGCGTTAGAAAAACTACTATCACAAATCCTAATACCCAGTCAGAGGATGTAGATCAAAGGGAATTAAGAAGATTAGAGAGAGAAACCCTTCGCCAAAGAATTATACAAAGATAATCTAACTTTTTTATTAGTTTTCCCGTGACTCTATCAGACCCCTCATAATTGATTATTCAACAAAGTTTTTTTTAAATTTATAAATAGCCTTCTAAAAGGCGATAGTGTTAAGCTTTTTTTGATGAGAGAGCTTATATTTTATAGATCCTTAACCCACTTAAGAAGAGTGATTAGAGCACCCTTCTTTACCTTGAACTTCTTAATAAAATAATAAAAAAGGGGACACATATATATGATTATATTACTCGAGAATTGTAATTTATTAGATGTCCAGACAGGTGAGATTAAACCACATTTCAATATCTTAATTGAAAACTCCGAGATCAAAGAAGTCAGCGATAAAAGAATCAAAAACTCCGATGTTATTGTATACAATCTCAAGGGCAAAACCCTTATGCCAGGCCTATGTGATGCCCATGTGCATCTTACAGCAATAGATCTCGACCTTGTAAAACTTCGTAATTTACCACCATCTTATATTACAGCCAAATCTTTAAGAATAGGCGAAGAGATGTTAAGAAGAGGTTTTACAACTGTACGGGATGCTGGAGGAGCAGATTGGGGATTAGCTATGGCTATAAAGGAAGGCATTTTTCAATGTCCAAGACTTCTTTTTTGCGGTCATGCCATTTCACAAACAGGTGGTCATGGAGACCTCAGACCAAGAGGCGAAGACTTTGTTGAAAAAGGGTATCCTTCAATCGGCACTTTAGGTCGCATATGTGATGGCGTTTCAGAAGTCCGAAAAGCAGTCAGAGATGAACTGAGGAAAGGTGCAACACATATAAAGATTATGGTCTCTGGCGGAATTGTATCTCCAACCGACCCAATTGATAATATCCAATTCAGCATCGAAGAGATCAAAGCTGCTGTTGAGGAGGCTCAATCTGCCAATACCTATGTGATGGCACATGCTTACACTGCAAAGGCAATTAAAAGAGCTCTTATTTGTGGTGTAAGGTCAATTGAGCACGGGAACCTAATTGACGAGGAAACTCTTGATCTTCTTATTGAAAAGAATGCCTTTTTGGTGCCAACATTAGCAACTTATGAAACTCTTTATATGAAAGAGGTTGGATTTAAATTCCCTGACGAGCTCATTGAAAAAGCAGGTGATTTAAAAGAGAAATCACTGACTTCTCTTGAAATGGCTTACAAAAGGGGAGCAAAAATAGCCTTTGGAACAGATCTTCTTGGACCTTTTCATAAATATCAAGCCTTAGAATTTACTTTAAGACGTCAGGTGATGCCCCCCTTAGAAATAATACGCTCAGCTACTGTGAATTGTGCTGAACTTTTTAACATGCAAGGTAAGATTGGAGTAATTAAACCAGGCGCATACGCAGATTTGATAGTTATTGATGGAAACCCCATAGAAGATATTGAATTACTGAATCCTGAAAAAAACAAAATCGTAGCCGTAATGAAAGAAGGTAAATTCATTATCAACAACTTATAAAAATGTATGCCGATGTAATCTTCCCTCTAAAAATCAAGCCGTTTACTTATAAGCTTCCAGCAAACTTTCCTACTGATATAATCGGCAGAATAGTAAGAGCTCCTCTTAGCGGACGTACCTCCTTTGGTCTTGTATGTGAAGTAAGAAGTTCAGTCAAAAATCTAAACGAATCTGGAATTAAAGAAATAATTTCAATCCATGAACACTTTGGCTCTCAACAGACAATTGGCTTTTTAAAATGGCTTTCAAAATATTATGTATCTCCAGAGGGAGTAGCTTTAGCAAGTTGTTTTTTCGAAGAGTCAAGCAAAATAGTTCTTAAATCTCCACCTGCCAATAACATTAAAAAAGAGCATCAGGAAGTAAAAGCAGAAGACACATTCGACATTTTCTATCCCATAATTAATTCTATTACCAGAGGCAACTACAAATCATTCTTTATTCACGCACCTTCACGCTTTCACGAACATATGTTTCTAAAGGAATTTTGCAAAAAAGCATCCCCTCTTATTGAAGGAGCAATATTTTTAGTACCAGAGATAGATAAAGTCGAAAGAATTGCTGATATTTTGAGAAAAATATTTTATGAAAGAATATGCATCATTCATAGTAAACAGAGAAAAAAACAAAGATTAGAAAACATTGAGGGCATTTTCTCTAATCAATATAACATCATAGTAGGGACAAGATCAGCTATTTTGATCCCTTTAAAGAAAATATCTTTTATTGCTGTACTTAGTGAACATAGCACTTCTTATAAAGGTGAAGAAGGGTTAAGATATAATGGAAGAGATGTTGCGATAAAAAGAGGATTCTTTGAAAAAATACCCGTTCTATTATCTTCTATTTGCCCTTCTGTTGAATCTATTCATAATATAAGAATCGGTAAATATCAACAGATAAGACTACCTCAAAAGCTTGACCATTCAAATCCAGATTTGCTTAACATCTTTTCTGAGAAAAAAAGACCAGAAATACATATCATCAATAGATGGAATAAGTTCAAACCTGAATTTTCCCTATCAATAGATATCTTAGAGGCTGTGAGGAAACATCTTCTTGCTAAGAATAAAGTCATATTAATAGTGAATAAAAAAGGGTATTCCTACATAATCTGCAAGGATTGCGGTAATATTGTAAAGTGCCAGCTTTGCCAACTTCCCTTAGTAGTGTACAAGAACGAAAAGTCATTAAAGTGCCACCGATGCTATTTCAAGGAGAATATTCATGATAGCTGCCCAGTCTGCAATAGTCATAGGCTAATCTCATTTGGATTAGGTATAGAAAAAGTAAAAGATGACTTGGCTAAATTCTTAAAAGAGGAATCTATCCTGTTTGAAGAGGGATTTAATTTATCTTCTGAAAATGAACATGCGACTCTAATAATTGGACACAGTTATCAGATAAAGAGAATAAAAGATAATAACTTTAAATTGGCTGTTTTTGCAGATGTGGACGTTTCACTTGCAAATTCCGGCTTTAAGTCAAATGAAATATTATTCCAAGAAGTTATTGAAATAGCACAAATTGTTTCCCCTGAAGGTCATATAATTCTACAGACAAAAGACGTCAAAAATAAAATCCTCAACTTTATAAAAAACTACGATTTCAAAGGATTCTATACAAATGAATTATCTTTAAGAAGAGAGGGTGGATTCCCCCCTTTTATGAAACTCGCTCTATTAAATATTATCTTAAAAAAGAAAGACGGTAGCCTTGAAGAAAATATTAAAAATTCCTTTATGGAAAAATACGATAATGAAATAATAATTTTAGGTCCCCTGGAGACCCGAATTCATCATAAAAAGGGCATTAAACAGCTACAGTTTTTACTCAAATCAAAAAATGAGAGTAAACTTAATGAGACTGTTCACCTAATTGAAAAGAAAATTAATCGCTTCAAAAATGTTAAGTTAACGATAGATATTGATCCGATTAAACTTTAGAGGGTAGACAAAAAAAGATTATCTAATGCTCACTGGTATTCTAACATGATAGCTATATCTCCGAAGATAACTTTATTTATATTATTGATAGAATTAATGGGTGATAAAAATTGAATAGAGTTCTTAGAAATCTCCGTAGCAATTCCCAACGCAACCGTGTCCTCATCATTATTTAGACCTATCAGTAAATTACCTTTTGAATTAATTTGAGTTAATCCTTTCTGATCATAGGGAAAGTAAAAACGAGCATCTTTATGGCTCAAAAAAAACTCAGAAATCCTCGTTTTATCAAAATATTTTCTAAACTTTTCCAGCCTATACCGAAAGCGCTGTTCCTTATCTCGAGTCTTTACCATAGCTGAGACCTTTAAACGATGTATCTGAAAAGTATCTAATAGGGTAAGGATATGTTCAAGCTCCTCTCCTTTTTGAAGAGCAATAATGTGGTCTGGTTTTATAGCTCTAATTTTCCCAATCTTCAAAGCTTTACCCTCTTCGCCTGCAACAAGACCTGTAGTATCGATCACTATAACTTCCGATTTATTTTTACATAGATCTACCATCTTCTTGGTTCCCTCAATCATTAAATTAAGTCTTTTCATGGGATTGGTAGAGCCTACAAAAAAAATCTTTTCAAAATAGTATTCCTCCGACTCCTGAGGATAATTAAAATGTTTTAAACTTATAGTTCCTGGTAACCCTAAGGTTGATTGTCCGACATCAGAGTCAACAATAGATGTCTTAACATTAGCAGAGACAAGCCTATTTACTAAATATCTTGCAAAAGTTGATTTGCCAGAATCGGTAGCTCCTAAAAGAATAGCAATTCCTCTTTGAAACATCAATTTTTCTAAAATTTTTTCCCACTCAGGTTCAATATGTATTCCAGCAGTCATAGGAATTATAAGTAATATATAATATTTTCATCTTTTTTCCAATGCCAAAACAATCACCAAAACAAGAAAAGATAATTCAAAATTACTTGATATTATCACAATTAAAAAGGTAGATCGAGCATGATGGCCATTAAATATTTTTAATTATCTTTCAAGTACGAAATTATAAAATTGGCTTTTTAAGAGCATTTAAGAGATTAGAGATATTCCAATGCCATTTGCTATAATACCTCTAAATCGTGTTCTGAATAATATTTACAAATAGAAGTCAATATGAAGGGCGGTTAGCTCAGCTGGGAGAGCGCCAGAATCGCACTCTGGAGGTCGAGGGTTCGAATCCCTTACCGTCCATATAGAAAAAATAAGGGTTTCAAAGATTATGACCACCCCACGAAACATTTTTTGGCTAAGAAAACTGGCACTCCACAAATCTCAACTGTTAAGCCTGTCGGGGGGATATGTTAAGATTTAAATTACCAAACATGTAGATTAGGTTCATTCCAATTTGTTGTTATTTTTATTAACACTACCTATTTCCAAATACCCTAACCTATGAGTATATAATAGACACAATTTTATTTTATCCTCCCTTAAAGCCCGTAAGCCAATTATATCGAACCCTCCAGAGGAGCGAAAGGAGATAGCCGAGCGTCTTAAAGAACCCGTAAGACGAAAGATGGAAGGGGAGTAGAAGGATTAGGAATTATTTTTTAAACCAAGGGGAACTCGGATTCATTGGGTTTCCTGAATCATCCCAATTATCAGAACAATTGCAACTATAGGGTTCATTTGAGTTCTCACTCCCCCATTTACCATTGAGAGGTCTTATTACAAAGTAATAGAAAGCACCAACGAGTGAAAGCCAAGAAACCCAAGCAAAAACGGAAGTAAACATAAGAGCAAGAGTGCCAATAAGCAGTATTAGCAGGTAAGCCTTCCCCATGCCTTTAAGTGCATCAGCACCCTCCAAAGTAAAATCTGTTTTGTTATCTAAGCTGATTTTCTTTACTTCTCCTTTGCCAAGGGTTTTTTTGCAAGGAATCTTTAGGATGTATAGGAACAAAGTAGTTATAGTATCTTCTTGCCACAAAATAGCCCAATACTGAGAGAAGCGTAAAAATCGATCCTATAAGAGATAGTGCTTCTTCAGAACCAGTTTTTATTGTCACACTAGAGTCAGAATAGATAGTAGGATCATAACTCATAGCTACAAGAAAAAGAATTAGACCAAACAAAAAAAGCCAAGAACACTGCTAACTTTGCTTATAGTCCAATTTAATTTAACCACATTCTTAGCCGCATCTGGTTTGAATCCTAATTCTGACAAAATATTCTTCTCTGCTACACCTAAAGGCTTGTCTTTCTCTACAACCGCCTTTAGTAGCTTATCTCTAAGCTCTTGGTCATTAATCTCTGTCATTATCTTTTTGATTAGTGCTTCATCAGCATAGGGCAGTTTGAGAAATTGAAAAAAGGAAGTGTCGCAATCCCTTCTAAATGAGGTCTTAATTCCT
>CAYPJO010000032.1:0-20800 GCA_964411065.1 uncultured Thermodesulfovibrio sp. | reverse complement strand
TCCTTCAAGATTTTACACAGAAGATTTTACGCTACCAGTAAGCCCAATTTTCTTGACAAGTCTCAGTCTATTTTTTCTAAAAAATTATTCTCATACCCCTAATTCCATCATCTTGTGATACAATTGTATTCATAGAACATCGTATTCATAGAACATCATCCTTATTCTGGTTTTTTGTGGTAACAATATATAATCAAACAATATATAATCAGAAAATAAGGATGTTTTTGTTAATATTTTAGCACTTAACCTTTGATTATTAAGGCTTTGTTAAATGTTTTTTAATGCGAAAGTTGAGTTAATTATTTTTTTCAATTTCTCTAATTACAATTTCACACTAAGGGTGAATATGCCTTTGTTAATTCATTATTAGTATTTACTTCATTATTAGTATTTATTTATACTTGAGACTATTTATAATTATTAGTTGAAATATCACGACAATAGTCAGATAGACTGTAGATGGTAAGTAGTTAGATCAGAGGAGCTTATAATGGATTTGGGTAAGTTGATGAAGAAAACATCTTTTCTTCAAGCAGGCTGGTGGATCATTCTCCTTCTAAGTATCTCTTTTGTATATGTAATAGGGCATCTTTTATGGAGGTAGTTAGTATGCTTAGACATTTTATGAAGTTTAAATTGGGCTGGTGGATTTTGCATTTTTTTCCAATATTAGGCACTTTATACTTAGGAAGTATTGTGAAGTTTTAAGATAAGGGAAAACTATGGATAAAAAAATTCTTTTATTAGCTCTCTTTTTGTTAGCCTTTAGTGGTTTAATATTACACCTTAGGGTACACCCTTTTTTTGTTACAGACAAAATAGACCCTAATATAGTTAGTTTTAAGCCTGCTAATTTCTTAGCCTTTCTCTTTTCCATGTTTGACCTATTTATAGTTACAATGCTTTTCATTTCAAGACAAACAGCTGTTTATGGCTATCTTTTTAATGGACTAATCATAATATATGGGACTATTCTAATGGCACCCTTTAGTATAGCTATTTTTATCGCAAAACCATTGCCATTATTTGATATGGTGACAAGGTCAACACTACCTCATATTATGATATCCTGGGCAGATTTTTCTGTAGGAAAGGTTTTATATAATTTACACATGAGGGATTAAAATATTTAGATTTTTGTTTCCCCCTTCTAATTTGGTATATTTTTTGATATATATATTAGTGAAATTATAGTAAAAAAGGGTTTTGATGACAAATGGATTGATTTCTTTAGGAAAAAAAGAGATTGATATAGTTGTAGCCTATGGATTCCATGCCTGTCATAGCAGTAAAAAGCTTTTATGTTTAAAAGCTATAACCTTCTTAAATTCCCAATGACCTCTTTCATCCATGGGCTATGACATAGATGACCTTACATAGCCTTGAGCGTCAAAATAGGTGACGGGGTAAGAATGTAAGGTAACATCAATACTAATAAAAAGCTGAAAGATACAAACACTTATATGAAAGAATATTTAAATAGTGTTGGTAAAGCCTTTGGATCAATCTCCGTAGCGATAGGAATTTGGAGTTCCAATCAACCTAAAAAGGAGAGAAATTTAGTTGTTTACATCGGAAGGCGTAAAGTTATTTATTAAAAGTTTGAGAAGCTTGCCTACACTGCCTTCTATATTCAGGAAGATTCTTATTATTTCAAAATGCGATAAATCCTGTGCAAATGACCTGTATGAGCTAATCTCTCACGATTATGTCTTAGCAGAAAAGGTTTTATCTGTTGCTAATTCTGCTTATTTTAGGGTTTCTGGACAGATTAGGGATATTCAGCATGCAATAATGTTATTAGGTTTTGATAGACTCAAGTCGATAGCTTTGGGAATGACTGTTATGAGCATTTTTCCACCAAAAGCTTCCTTCAACATAAGGAATTTATGGGTACATAACTTTGAGGTTGCTTTTATAACCGCTTTATTATCTGAGATTAATTATATAACAAGTCCGAAGGAATCATTTGTCTGTGGATTACTTCACGATATCGGGCGTCTAATTTTTTATAAAATGGATCCAAAAGTCTTTTTGCAAATTCCTACGAATGAAGATATTTTTGAAAAAGAAAGATCTAGTTTCGGTTGTACTCATCCAGAAGCAGGAGCATGGTTTTTAGAGGATGCCAAGTTGCCAGAAGAAATTGTTTACTCAGTAAGATATCATCATGAACCTGCGGAAGCGGAATTTTACTGTCAATCTGTCTCAATTACAGCTTTGGCAGAAGGTTTTTCAAGGCAATTTACTCCAAAAATTGAGGACGATGGCATATGGACACAAGACTTGAGTGTTATTATGCTTGAATTATCTATCAAGGATGAAGATAAAAGATTTATAGCACAGAAAATGTATTCATTGAGAGAGGATATTCAAAAATTTTTTTACTATTGAATCAAATTATTTTACTGTCAATTCACTGACACTTCTAAAAGGAGTTAATTAATGACTTCAAAAGAAATTATTTTAAAGTCTGTTGAACTTCCATCTGTTCCAATGGTAGCTGCAAGAATTATACAGTTAATAGATAATCCTACATCCTCACTTGATGAACTTCAAAGGGCTATTATGGCCGATCAAGCTATGACTTCACGAATATTGAAAATTGCCAACTCATCCTTTTATGGTGTAAGACAAAATATTGACACAATTTCAGAGGCTCTATCAATACTGGGATTAAAAGTGACAAGGTTAATAGTTTTATCGGCAGCTACTCGAGGAATATATAAAAGATTTGGACTTACTGAAAGAATGATATGGGAGCATAGTTTAGGAGTTTCTATTGCAGCAGGTATTTTGGGATCTCAAGTGAGCTATATAAAGAGGGAGGAAGCAGTAGTGGCAGGACTTTTGCATGATATTGGTAAAATTGTCATTAATAATAGTTTACCAGAGAAATTCGAAAAAATTTTTGCAGAAGTCAGAGAAAAAAAGATACCCTTTCTGAGGGTAGAAGATGAGGAATTGGGCTTTAATCATACAGAGACCGGTTATTATCTTGCTGAAAAGTGGGGATTTCCTGAGGTATTATGTTATGTTATCTCTATGCATCATAGTTTTGATTCAACTATTGAGCTTAAAAACGATCCTTATTTAATGATGCTTTGTGCAACTATAGGGTTATCTGATGCTATTTGTGTAAGACTTGGAGTAGGGTATCCTGAACCACTGCCTGAGATAGATCTCGGGATTGAAAAATGGCTGAGTTTACTCGATATTAGTGAGCAAAGTTTGGAAGAAATTATAAAAATCTTTAAAGAAAGATATGTCATTGAAAAAATGGTTTATCAGGAGTGATTCTTATGGCTATAGAACCAACTAAAAAAATTTTTAAAATACCTCCGATAGTGAAAAAAGAGGAGGTATTAAAGGAGAATCCTTTTAAAAAGAAGAAAGTGACTAAAAAGCCCGACAAAAAAGAAAACACGAAGATTAATATAAGGGTCTGATTATGCTTAGTAAGATAATAAAACTTAAAAGTGAGTCTAAGGATACTCTAAATAATATGATCACCTTTCAGCTTGCTGAAGCCAATGAGATAGCAGATTTGATAATTCAAAGAATAGATCAAAGAATCAATGTTTTAAAAAAAATTGAGTCCGATGTTGATAGAAAAATAGCAATACTTGAGCAACTTCTAAAGAGAATTGAATGTATAATGATACCCTCTTCAGTAAGAACAGATCGTTATGATGAAATAGTCTACCTTAAGGAAAAAGGTTTTGAATTACAGGAGATTTCAAGGCTTTTAGACATACCTTTGGGAGAAGTTGAACTTTTTCTCAATTTAAAGAAGAGCCAGGCAAAGGCAAAACTTTCTCAATAGGAAAATTCTTCCTTTTCTTGATTAATCATAAGGGTCCATTAATAGTCAATTTCTTTAAAGAAAAAATTCTTCTTACCTTCAAAGGATTCCATAAATCCATTAATCTGTCCAATAAGGCGTATTTTGAAAGGAGTCACTTTGTTTGGCATTAATTTTGCACTTCCATTTGTATGAATAAAGCTATATATATAGCGCTATCTGGCGCATTGATGAGGGAATTGCATATGGATATTATTACTCAAAATCTTGCTAATGTAGATACTATTGGTTATAAGAAAGGAAAAATCTCCTTTGTCGATTATTTGCTACCTCAAGATTTAACAAACACCACACCAGATCTTAAAATAATGAATTTCCATACTTCACCATTAGTCGATTATTCAGAGGGCAATTTGGTGAAAACATCTAATCCCTTAGATATTGCTCTTGATGGAGAAGGTTTTATAGCCTTAGAAAATAATCTTTATACAAGGAGAGGCGATCTTAGGAAAGATAACAAAGGATATTTGACTACTCATAATGGGATAAGGGTCCTCGGAGAAAGAGGTCCAATTATATTACCAGAGGGCAAAATAGAAATTACACCCACAGGTTTAATTTTAGTGAATAATACAGCGGTTGATGTTTTAAGGGTTGTAAAGTTTAAAGATCCTAAAAATCTTAACAAAATAGGAGATTCACTTTTTCATTCAAATGATCAGGGTCAAAGATCAAATGCTTTGATTAAGCAAGGATATTTAGAGACATCTAATGTAAATGTAATTACAGAGATGGTGAAAATGATTTCTACTCTCAGAGAGTATGAGGCATATCAAAAGGCAATTCAGACTTTTGACGAATCTGCAGCAAAAGTAAATAACGAGATGGGGAGGTTATAAATGATAAGATCTTTATTTACGGCTGCTACAGGTATGGAAGCACAGAAAATCAATATCGATGTGATAGCTAATAACCTTGCAAACGCCAATACTGTTGGTTTTAAAAGGGGGCGAGCAGATTTTCAGGAATTGGTTTATCAAAGTGTTAAGTCACCTGGTACAATATCTGCCGAAGGAGCACAAGTTCCTACGGGCATTCAGATAGGGCTTGGGGTAAAGCCCGTTGCCGTGCAAAAAATATTCGATCAAGGTGATTTTGTTCATACTGGTAATCCTCTTGATTTAATTATCGAGGGAGATGGTTTTTTCCAGATATCTATGCCTGATGGCACGGTTGCATATACAAGATCTGGTGCCTTTAAATTAGATAATGAAGGAAGAATTGTAACTTCCGATGGACATCCGATTGAACCTGCAATAACGGTACCAGCAAATACGATAAATATTAATGTTAGTTCAGATGGGAGGGTTTCAGTAATACAGGCTGGTAGTATTACGCCAGTTGAGATTGGTCAAATTGAACTTGCTCGATTTATCAATCCGGGCGGATTAAAGGCTATTGGTAAGAATCTTTTCCTTCAGACAGATTCTTCTGGTGAAGCCACCACCGGGAATCCCTCTACTGAAGGGCTCGGCTCAATCAGTCAGGGTTTTATAGAGTTAAGCAACGTAAATGTCGTCCAAGAAATGGTAAATATGATCATAAGTCAACGAGCTTATGAGATCAATTCTAAGGCAGTTCAGGCCTCTGATGAGATGCTCCAGACTGTTAATAATTTGAGAAGATAGAGGTCCTTTAAAATGGTTAAAACTCTTCTAAGCTTAGTAATAAATATAACTGCTCTTCTACCTTTAGTTTTAATTATCTTTCTCTCCAAGGGATACTCTTATTCTGGAACTTTAGATCTTACTAAGTTTCTAACAGAATATCTCAAAAGGAATTATCCATGGGCTGATATCGAAGTGACCGATCTTAGCCCCAAAGGTATTATTAATGAGCTGCCTGAGAGGGTATTCATAGAAAGGCAACCTCCTGGTAGGGCTGTTTTTCTGCTGGAGTTTAAAAATAATAAAAAATTAACTGTAACTGCTAATGTTAGAGTTTTTGAATGGGTTGTTTTGTGTAGTAGACCCATGAGAAAGGGTGAAGTTTTAAAGGAGGAAGATCTTTATTTAGCACTCTTTGATTTAGAAAAGATTCCTAAAGGAAGTATACGTAAGATTGATGAAGCAGTCGGTAAGAGATTGAGTCGTCCTATTACTGCTAATATACCAATTACAGATTTAATTCTTAATGATCAAAAACAAGTAAAAAGGGGGCAATTAGTCTCTATAGTAATTGAGTCACCCCATTTTATAATTAGGGCGACAGGTGAAATTAAAGAAAATGCTTATGTTGGTAAAACAGTAAGAGTTATTAATACAGCTTCTAAAAGGATTATAACAGGAGTATTAATAGATGAGAATACCGTTAGAGTACATTTTTAATCTTTTTGAGGATGTAAAAGCTAAAAACAAAGTTTATACATTAAAAACCTTTTTCTTAGTTCTGATGTTGCTTTTACTTAATAGATGTGCTACTACTCCAAATCTTCCAGAACTTCCTCCAAAGTATGTCTTTCATGAGGAGAAGGTAAGTAGACCTACTCTGAATTCTCTTTGGGTCGAAAGGCCAAGTCTTTATGAAGATACAAGAGCTAGAAGGTTAAATGATCTTGTAACAATTAAGGTTATAGAGACAATAGCAGGTTCCGGCAAAGCAGATACATCCCTTAGTCGAAAATCTGATACTAATGCAGGCGTTGATACAATCTTTGGTATTCCTAATAATCTGAACTTTACTAATCTCTTTGGTAAAGGTAATACATTCTCACCAACAGTTAAAGGATCGGCCGAGAGCGACTTTGATGGCAGTGGTGCTACTGCAAGAGAAGGAAAGTTGATAGGTACAATTACCGCTCAGGTGGTAGAAATGCTACCTAATGGAAACTTAGTGATAGAATCTCGGAAAGAGATTACTATAAATCATGAAAAACAGATTCTCGTTCTAAAAGGAATAATCAGACCTGAAGACATCGCAGTAGATAATACTGTTTTAAGTAGTAAGGTCGCAAATGCTGAGATTTTTTTTGTAGGCGATGGAATCATTCAGGATAAGCAGAGCCCTGGTTGGCTTGCTCGATTTATAGACAGAATCTGGCCGTTTTAAATTATCACAAATTTTAAAAGGGTTTGATATGAGAAGTTTTGGTAAAATAATTACTCTTTCACTTTTGGTAGTTAAAATTCTTTTTTATGTCACCTTAAATATGACTTTTGCTGAAAGGATCAAAGATATAGCAACTTTTGAGGGTGTACGAGAAAATCAATTGATAGGCTATGGTTTAGTAGTAGGTTTAGATGGAACAGGAGATAAGGGTATTTCTACGATGCAGAGCGTTGCCAATATGCTCCAAAGAATGGGACTAAATGTTAGACCAAATGATATTAAGGCTAAAAACACTGCAGCAGTAATTGTAACAGCGACTCTCCCACCATTCCCTAAGCCTGGATTGAGGGTGGATGCCCTTGTATCTACCATTGGGGACGCCAAGAGCTTGCAAGGCGGAACTCTTTTGATAACACCTTTAAAAGCTGCTGATGGAAATGTTTACGCCCTTGCTCAGGGACCTGTTTCAATTGGTGGCTTCATTGGTGGAGGCACTGGTGCACGAGTTCAAAAGAATCATTCTACTGCAGGAAGAGTCCCAGAAGGCGCTATCATTGAGAGGGATCCACCTTTCACTATTGGTATAAATGGCGAATTGAAACTGTTTTTGCACAAACCAGATTTTACTACCGCAAATATTATTGCAAAGAAGATAAACGAGACTCTGCAATCTGATAATGCTCAGGCTATTGATCCCTCAACAATAAAAATAAGGATACCTCCAGAATACACTAATAAAGTTGCCACTTTTATCTCACGCATTGAGATTATAGATGTCCAAGTAGATACCCCTGCAAGGGTAGTTGTCAACGAAAAAACAGGCACTGTTGTAATTGGTGAAAATGTTAGGATATCACCTGTTGCAATAGCTCATGGAAATTTAACTATAGAGGTGAAGACTGAATACCGAGTTTCTCAGCCCCCTCCACTCTCTCCTCCCTCGGCAGAGACTGTCGTTGTACCTCAGGAGGAGGTTAAAATAAAAGAAGAAAAAGCTTCTTTAGTTCAAGTTTCTGGAGCCACCTTAGGTGAGATAGTAAAAGCCTTAAATGCCATGGGTGTTACTCCGAGAGATTTAATCTCAATACTTCAGGTTCTCAGAAAGGCAGGGGCTTTAAAAGCTGAAGTGGAGATTATGTAATGGCACTCTATAATTTAAGAGAAATCCCCATTGACCATTTTAGCCACCTTCAATATTTAAGGAGTAAGGAAGATCCAAAACTGATAAAGGCTGTTGCCAGGGAAATAGAGAGTCTTTTCATTTATGAATTGATTAAAGCAATGAGAAAAACTATTCCAGATTTTTCCACAGGCAATTTTGGCCGCGATACTTACATGACTCTTTTTGATCTTGAAATTGCTAAGCTCATTGCTGAAAGAGGTATTGGCATTCAAGAAATGATAACAAGGAAGCTTTTAAAAGACAAATATATTCAACGACCTGTTGAGACTAAAGAGGATGAGAGTGACGTTAGTATAATCAAAGAAAATAACATAAAAATTGAGGTTTTACAGCAACCAAATAGAGAGCGCTTACCAGTTAATGGTAAAGTTTCCTCTAATTTTGGTTTAAGAATACACCCCATCAATGGAGACATTCGATTTCATTGGGGTGTTGATATAAGCGCCCCTCTTGGAATGCCTGTATATCCAATCAGAAGTGGCAAAGTAATATTTAGTGGCTATAAAAGTGGCTATGGTAATATTGTGATAATTGATCATGGTGATGGACTGATAAGTAAATATGCTCATAACTTAGTAAATTTAGTAAAAGAAAATGATGAAGTCAATACTAATACAATAATAGCTGAGGTTGGGAATTCAGGAAATTCAACAGGTCCCCATCTTCATTTTGAGATAGTATTGCACGGAAAACATATAGATCCCCTTGAACTCATTGATATGACATGAAATTAAAGAAATTTTCAAAAATTACGATATCATAAATAAAACCCTTTGAGGAGGCTATAGTGAAAATTTATAACGATAAAAACCCCAAATTACAGGATTTAGCTCAGAATATTCAAAAAATAAACAAGACAGAACCAAAGGGCGCCTCACATACCTCAAAGACTCTATCTCCGACAGACAGAATAGATATATCTAATAGGGCAAAGGAGATTGCAGAGTTGAAGTCTGCTATTGATCAAATACCTGATGTTAGGTCAGAAAAAGTATCTGCAATCAAAAATGCGATTAAAACAGGCTCATATGTGGTTGATCCCAAGAAGATTGTAGAGAGTCTATTGAAAGAGATATTATGAATAATAAAGATAGTTTAAGAGTCATAATGAAAGAGTTGATTTCTGGGTATACTGTTTTACAGGGCCTACTCCAGAGAGAGAAAGAGTGTCTTATTAATCTTAATGTTTCACAGTTTGAAGCTTTGTCTAAGGAGAAGGATACAGTAGTTATGAGATTAAGGCTTCTTGAAGAAGAGAAAAAAAGACTTTTAAGAAATTATTGTATTGACAGCAACATTAATAGTGATTCGAATCATGAGGCTCTAAATAAAATACTCATGGAGGATGCTTCTTTACAGCCTCTATTACTTCAGTTGATCTCTTTGATTCAGAACATAAGAGAACTTAACGAATTTAATAGGATTCTCGTAGACCGTTCTATAAGCTTTCACCAGCATGCTTTAGCTTTTCTTCAGAGTCGCGGAATATTTACTAATCATTCAACAGCGAACAACACTATATCAAAGGAGGCCTGATGTACCTCCTTGGAATTTTAGATATCGGGAAGTCCGCTCTCTTTGCCAATTTAAGAGCATTAAATGCTGTGAGTCATAATATTGCTAATATTAATACCCAAGGCTTTAGTAGGCAGGAAGTGATTTTAACCACTATGCCACCATCAATGGGCAAGGGCGGAACAATTGGAAGGGGTGTTTTTATAGCCGGAATCAGAAGGAATTACGAGGAGTACATTCAATCTCAGTTGCTCAGACAATATCAAAATTTTGGTAGATCCTCTTCTTTGTTAGAAGCCTATAGCAGGATTGAACAGATCTTTAATGAAGCAAAGGATTTTGGTCTTTCAAAAGCATTAAATGATTACTTTAATGCCTGGCATGAAGTAGCTACAAACCCTGAGGGCACTTCCCAAAGGGTTATTTTATTACAGAGCGCTCAAGCATTAACCAATTCAGCTAAGAAGATAGAGTATGATTTGTTGGAAAATATTAAGCATATCAATGAAGAATTAGAAAATTTAGTTTCCCAGATCAATACAATTGCAAAAAATATAGCTATATTAAATGAAAAAATCGTCCAAGTTGAGGTTGGTAACACTGGTACTGCTTTAGATTTTAGAGATCAGAGACAGCATTTTCTCAATCAACTCTCGGAGTTGATAGACTATAGCTTTTATGAAGATGAGCTCGGTAATGTGCATGTTACGGTTGGTATGCGAAATCTCGTTTATGGTGTAAAAACTAATCCACTCTCATTAATATACGACAACAAGTTTGATAAAGAATTATTTCTTGATGACGTAAAGATAACTAACTTTGTTGAAAAGGGCAAAGTTGGTGGTCTTTTAGATGTAAGGGATCATCTTCAAAATACATTACATCCCAAGTTTCGTAAACTTATTGCCTCTCTCATAAAGGAATTAAATCTTTTACATAGAGTAGGCTACGGACTTGATGGTTCTACAAATAATGATTTTTTTATCCCCTTAGACCTTTTTTCCAGAGATTTTTCCGATGGTGCTAATATTACTTCCGCTATCATAACTGATTATACCTCCTTGACTCTTGATGAATATGATATAACCTTCGATTCTGCAAATAATTATTATGTAATTAATAAAAGAACCGGTTCAACTGTAACAACAGGTATTTATGACCCAAACGGGACTTCAATAAGTTTCGACGGTATTAACATTGTCATAACAGGAGCAGTATCAAATAGAGATAGATTTTTCTTAAGCCCCTTAACTCAAGTTATAAAAAATTTTAGAGTTGCAATTACAGATCCCAATAAAATTGCAGCCTCATCAAATATTACACAGTTACCGGGGAACAACGAAAATGCACTTGCTATAGTTAAACTTTCACAATCTCAAATAAATAATCTTGGGAGTTTAACCTTTTCAGATTACTATAGAGGAATTGTTGTTGAATCAGCAGCATTGGCTTCTGCTTCAAGAGATAGCTTTGCTTTTGAGCAAAACCTTCTTCTTGAGATCTCAACGCGTAGAGAGTCTATATCTGGTGTATCTTTGGACGAAGAAGCAATTAATTTGATTAAGTTTCAAAGAGCCTATGAAGCATCTGCTAAGATGATTAAAGTAACGGATGAATTATTACAGACAATTTTAGAGCTATGAGAGTTACAACTTTCATGATATATAACCAGTTTGTACGTTCTCTTCAGAAGAATCTGACTGATCTATCCGAAAGTAACGAAAAATTAGCTACTGGCAAAAAAATAAATAAGCCCTCAGACGATGTGATAGGCACCAGCAGGTCTCTTGATTACAAAGTATCCATTAATCTAAATAACCAATTTTTGAGGAATATAGACGAAGCTATTTCTCATCTCAGCTACACAGAAATGAGACTCTCTTTAGTCTCTGACACTTTAATTAGATTAAAGGAACTCTCTCTCACTGGTATCAGTGATAATGTTGATCCCCTAGGAAGGCAATCTATTGCTAACGAGGTAAAACAGTTAAGGGATCATCTTCTCAATCTTGCAAACAGTAAGTTTAGAGACAGATACGTCTTTTCCGGGTTTAGAACTGATATCCCATCTTTTAACTCTACAACCTATGTGTATGAAGGAGATGAAGGTTATATAAATGTTCTAATTGATAAAGAAGCAATAATACCTATTAATATACCAGGTATCCACATTTTTGCCTATTCAGCCTCTACTGTAGACCAAATTACTCTGAATGACGGCAGATATATACGTTATGTTCCAGGCATTGGTACTACAATAAATGTAGAAATATATAATGCAGATGATCTTCTTGAAGATAGCTTCAACTTCTCAAATGTTATACAAATGACAGATATCCTTTATCAAGCTTTGAATAATAATGACACAACAAGGGTCAAAGCTTTAATGAAACCTTTTGAATTGGCTGCTAATAATATAATTAACAATCAGGCTTTTGCTGGAGCCCTATTGAATAGACTGGAACAACAGATATCCAGTAATGAAGATAGCACCCTTTATCTTAGAACGGTCCTTTCTAACACAGAAGATGTAGATTTGGCGGAAATAATTAGTGCTATAGCTAAAAATGAGACAGCAATTCAAGCTTTAAGACAATCCTCTGTAAAACAACTTTCTCAATCTTTGTTCGATTTTCTCAGGTAAAATTTAATGCTCGTACTTACAAGAAAAGTCTCTGAAGCGATCAAGATTGGTGACGATATTACCATTACTGTCATAGATATAAACTCAAATCAAGTAAAGATAGGCATTGAAGCACCTATAACGATGAAAATTTATCGTAAAGAGCTTTACGAAAGAATCAAGAAGGAGAATGAGCTTTCTGCTAAATCGAGTTTAGAGGAATTTACAAAAATTAAAGAGGCTTTAAAAGGAGAATGATTAAGTTTTTTACATCAAGATTTGGATCTCTTGAGGTTTCAGAAGACGAAATAATCCTCTTCCCCGAAGGTATCCCCGGTTTTAGAGATATAAAACGTTACATACTGATGGATTACAAAGATACCCCTCTTAAATGGCTTCAAGCAATAGATGATCCTGACGTTGCTTTCATAGTAATTGAGCCCTTTTATTTAATTCCCGACTATACTTTCTCTATTGATGAATCAATTAGAGCTTTCCTTGATCTAAAAGATGAAAATGACTTAGCTATTCTTGTAATTATTAGAAGAGAGGGTGACAAAATAATAGCTAATTTTAATGGCCCTCTACTATTTAATGCTGCAAAGAGGATTGGCGTTCAGGTATTCTTTGACAAAGATCTTTTACGACTTTGAAGGAAGAAAATGCTAATAAATTTCATTGCATCTTCAGCAGTTTGAGAATATTATTAGCCATAATGTCTTCCTTAGCCGTTTCAGATATATCGAGGTTTAGTATCTTACGAAGCTCTGATGCGGGCTGTCCAAAGGGGAAGTCACTACCAAAAATCAGTTTATTAGTACCATATTTATTAATGAACTCTTTAATATGTTGAGTGGAAGCAAGGGCGGTATCAGCGTAAACATTCTCTCTTTTCCAGATTCCGGAACCTTCGATTGCGTAAAAACCTCCATTTAACATCCCAAGGTGTGGTATGATGATAATCGCTTTTGGTGCAAGCTCCTTCACAAAGAAGAGTGTATTCTCATAGCTCTCTTCATAAACGATCGGTAATTGTAGTTCTGTGATTTTCTCAATTAGTTCAAAACATCTTCTATCTTTGTAATTATACCTCGGCTCGTCTTCATGCCGGTGCCATTTTATGCCTTTGTATCCTAAGGAGAGCTCTTCAAAAGCAAAATCGTTCCATACAAATAAATAAGGAAAGATATTTTTGTGTACTTGCCCTATATTGAGGAGATAGCGGTTTGCTTCTTTTCTTCTGTTTTGCCAGTAAGATGAATCCTGAAAAAAAGGGTCATAGCGGTCGTAAATCTCTTCTACAGGAGGGAAAAGGCAGGCTCCGTCTATATCTGCTTTATCTAATAAAGATGAGATTAATTCATAAGGTAGCCCTTTCCCACAATGAATGTGGCTGTCGATTATCATTTTTTAAGTAAATTGTTCCACGTGGAACGATTAAGGGTTAAAGGCATTGAGAGATTGTCGATTCTTACTTACCCTTAACCCCTTTATATCTCGAAAAGTACCTCTGTTATTATAAAGTGCAAAGGATTTATAAAATCATAAAATAGGACATTTACTTCAATCAGCAAAAGTGGGCCTGGGATATAAACCAGCTGCTTGAACAATTTCTCTAATCGCTGGTTCCCACTCAATTGCTTGAATGTGAACACCTCTAACACCTGGTATCTCTAAAACTTGGTGGATGAGCTCAACAGCAATCTTGATACCTTCTGCTTCCTGCATTTCTTTAGCTTTCTTTTTATCATCACCAGCCGCATCCTTTACCTTTCTCATTCTTTCAAGTAGTGACTTAGGAACTGTCACTCCTGCAACAGATGTGTCCATATATTTAAGCATCATAAAGTTCCGAGGAACAATGATTCCTCCTAAAATGGCGACCCTTTCATGCAAGCCAAGATTTCTTGCCTTTTCCATTTGAGATTTAAATATTTCTACATCATAAATGCCCTGTGTTTGTATAAAATCAGCACCAGCATTGACTTTTTTAAGCAAATTTAGAGGTCTGAAATCTATTGGGTCACCAGCAGGTGTCCAAGTTGCACCGATGAAAAATTTTGGAGGAACATGAATTTTGTCACCACTTTGTAATATACCTTCATCTCTCATATTCTTTAAGATTTGAACTAATTGGGTAGTGTCAACATCATAAACATTTTTTGCACCAGGATGACCCTTTAGTCTTCCAGCGGCACTAAATTTTTGGTGATCGCCTGCTATACACAAGCAGTTGCGGATTCCTAAAGCAGCTGCGCCTAATAAATCAGCCTGCATGGCTATCCTATTTCTATCTCTGCATGTCATCTGCATTATAGGTTCTAACCCTTCTCTTAGAATTAAGACAGCGCTTGCGAAGCTTGAGACTCTTACAACAGCAGTCTGACAATCAGTTATATTTGCTGCATCACAGTATCCTTTAAGAATGTGAGCTTTTTCAATAATTTCATGGGGGTCAGCACTTATTGGGGGACCTAATTCTGCAGTTACTACAGGTTTACCACTTAGAATTACTCGCTCAAGGTTGCTTCCACTTTTCATATTTGTTTTCCTCCTGCCTCTATGCCTTTTTCTCTTCAGATTCTTCTAAATCTAATAGATGTTCATATACCAGCCTTCTTGGTCCACCGTGGAATGAGGTTGACCAGTTTCTGGGTGGTTGAATTTCAACAAGTGCGTCTAATTTACCCAATTGTTTCATTCTTTCTACTATCAAGTACCAACCACAATCAATATCTTGACTTATCTCGCATTTTCCTCTATCGGTACCACCGCAGGGTCCATTCATTAGAGATTTTGTGCATCGGGCTATAGGACAAATGCCCCCAGTAAGATGAACAATGCAATTGCCACAGCCTGCGCAGAGCTCTAAGAACATGCCAGGCTTAATGACTGCCCCATAAAATGTAGTATTGACACCTGGATAAACAGGTATATTACCTATTCTCTGGGCAAGAAAATTCACTCCTACACCACAAGCTATTGATAGTACGAGATCGTATTGTCTCACTTCATCCATTACAGATTCAAAATATTCGGGCTCGCAATGCCTCATTATTGAGGTATGATTAACTTTCATGTCAATTCCTTCCTGAGCAGCTTTCATTCTGATCATAGAGGCTAGGACCTCTGCCTCTTTTTCACCACCCGCATGAGATACCGCAACACAAGTATTACACCCAAAAACGAGGACCTTCTTAAAGTCTTTGACCATATTCCAAATTTCTTCAAAGGGTTTCTGTTGACCTACTATCATACCAATTCACTCCTTATTTATTTCCTTTTTTCTTATAAATCACATACCACATTGGTGAAGGGCCGAGCTTTCTTATTTTCTCAGTGAATTCGGAACAAATCTCAGCCCATCTCGGTCCCATAGCAGCTGACAGATTGAACATCTCTAAACGATCGGGGTCAATACCTATTTTGGGTAGTAGCTTCTTTATATATTGAACTCTTTTTGCAGCGTATGTATTACCGTCCAGGTAATGGCATTGTCCCTGAAGTCAACCAGCTACGAAAACACCATCTATGCCTTTTTCGAAAGCGTGAAGCAGATAGATATAATCGAGCTTGCCAGTACAAGGTATCCTGATCACTTTCACATTAGTAGGATATGAAAGGCGCATTACTCCAGCAAGATCAGCTGCAGCAAAGGCGCAATAGTGACACGCTATCGCTATAACATTAGGCTCCCAATCAGATGGGATCTCTCGTTGTTTCTCTATCGGGGTTGCTTCTTTTGTAATTTCTCCCTCGGCTGTTTTTGCCATAACTTACTCCTTCTGTCAGGATTTTAATTTATTTTGTTAAGGTTCACATTCTGCTGCAATATCGATCATAGCGAGTATCTGGTCGTCACGGAAATTATTAACTTGAAATGCCTTTGCAGGGCAGATACCTGCGCAAATTCCACAACCATGGCACTTTATCTCATTATGCGCTATTCTACCATCTTCAGCAATGTAAGGCGAATCGAATGGACAAACTCTCATGCAAGTCAAGCATGACATACAACGTTCTTTCCGATGCTTAGCAATTAGCCCCGAGACGCTTAATTGCTTATGGGACAGAACAACTCCAGCTCTCCCAGCTGCTGCAAGAGCTTGACTGATTGTTTCATCAAGATTCTTAGGTGCATGTATTAACCCGGCAAGGAAGATTCCTTCACTTGGGAAATCGACGGGACGAAGCTTAACGTGAGCTTCTAACAAATATCCATCTTGGTTTCGCGTAACTTTGTACATGCTACTGACTTTTTCGGTAGTAGAGTGGGGTCTAAGCCCGGTAGAAAGGACGATATAGTCTGCCGTTAAAACAACTTCTTTGTTTAATAAATAGTCCCATGTTTTGATGGTTATTTTATTATCAATGGACTCTATTAAAGGTTTTTTGTCCACATCGTATCTTATGAATATTGTCCCAAGGTCGCGAGCTTTTTTATAGTAATCCTCTCTTAAACCATAGGTTCTTATGTCGCGATAGAGTATTATTACATTTGTTTTAGGATTTTTCTGCTTGATAGCAATGGCATTTTTTATGGCATCTTGGCAACAGACCCTTGAGCAGTACTGATATGGCTCCTCTCGAGAGCCGACACATTGTATCATAATATAAGTTTCACCGGCTTTGGGATTTTCACCTAAGGCAAGAATTTTCTCCAGCTCTCTTTGGGTGATTATTCTTTCGTTTTCTTGATAAGAATATTCTGTGGGAACATATTCCTCACCTCCGATAGCAAGTATTATTACGCCGTGCTCAAAGGTCACTCCATTAGTTAGGGTTGTAACGAAATTGCCAACAAAGCCATCTGTTTTTTGAACCTCAACACCTGTATGGACTGTAATGTTGGGGTGGGATCTCACTTCTGCAATTCTCTCTTTCAGGAAGGCTTGAACATTATCACCTTCCAAAGTTGTGTATAAATTTTTAAGAAGTCCACCTAATTCTTTTTCTCTCTCTACAAGATGGACTCTATACCCTTGATTAGCTATGGAAAGAGCTGAAGTCATCCCTGCTATACCGCCACCTAAGACCATTGCAATAGGGGTAACATTCACTGTTTCTGATTTTAAGGGTTCCAGGAGCCTTGCCTTTGCAATAGCCATCTTAGTGATTCTTATGGCTTTCTTTGTAGCTGCTTCCCTGTTACCCATATGGCACCATGAGCATTGCTCTCTAATATCTGCTAAATCAAATAAGTATTTATTTAAACCAGCCTCTCTAATGGTTTCTTGGAAAAGTGGTTCATGTGTCCTTGGTGTACAAGATGCAACCACTATCCTATTAAGATTATGTTCTTTGATAAGCTGTTTTATCATCTCTTGACTATCCTGAGAGCAAGCGTAAAGGGTATTAGTAGCATAGATTACATTGGGTAAATCCTTGACAGCTTCAACCACTTTTTCTATATCTACTGTGGCAGCTATATTTATACCACAGTGGCAGATAAATACCCCTATTCTTGGTTCTTGATTTAAGACATCGATCTCAGGTGGGAGTTGCTTTACAGCTGTTTCAGTCCCCCTAGCCTTGGCTAATAAAGACATGACTGCTCCTGCGGCTGCACTACCTTGCATGACAGTCTCAGGGATGTCTTTTGGACTTTGGTAGGTACCCATTACGTAAATACCTTCTTGAGAGGTCTGAATGGGCTGAGTAGTTGTTGTCTTAGCAAAGTTATATTGATTAGGAGCTATTTTAAAAATCTTTGCAAATTCTTCTGCATCTTTATATGGCTCTAATCCGATAGATAAAACAACCATCTCAAAGACTTCATCTATTAGAGTTCCATCTTCAAGTGCATACCTTAAAATTAAATCGGCTGTTTCTGGGTCTTCACGAACAGCTGAAACCATAGCTCTTTGATAGCGAACATTATATTCGTTTTTGGCTCTCTCCACATATTTATCAAAGTCTTTTCCGTAAGCTCTCATATCCATAAAAAAGATAGTAGGTTCGATGTGTGCATCATGTTCCTTAGCAATAATAGCTTGCTTTGTAGCATACATACAGCAGACGGAGGAACACCAAGGGTTAGCATTGTTTGGATCGCGAGAACCAACACATTGTATCCATGCTACTTTCTTTGGATGTCTGCCGTCGGAGGGTCTTTTTATTTCACCTTTAAAGGGACCGGAAGCAGAAAGAACTCTTTCGAATTGGATCGATGAAAGAACATTCTTCCACCTTCCTAACCCAAGTTCCCCTCTGACTGTAGCGTCATAACGGTTAAGCCCTGGGCAGAGTATTATTGCTCCCACCCTTAGCTCTTCCTCACTCCCTTTATCTTCAAAATTGATGGCATTAGCTTTACAGACTTTTTCACAGTTTCGGCATTTACCTTTTGTGAGATAAATACAATTTTTTGCATCGATCACCCTCGTATTGGGTACAGCTTGAGGGAAAAGGGAGTATATTGCTCTTCGGAAACCCAATTGCTGTTCAAACTCGCTTGGAACTTTTTTTGGACATTTAGCTTCACACTCTCCACATCCTGTACATTTATCAGGGTCAACATATCTTGGATGGTGTTTTACCAGAACGGTGAAATCACCAGGTTTGCCTTTTACTGAGACTACATCTGAGAGGGAATGAATTTTAATGTTAAGATGGCGACCCACTTCAACCATCTTTGGTGAAATCATGCACATAGAGCAGTCACCGGTTGGAAAGGTTTTATCGAGCATTACCATAATTCCACCGATAGAAGAGTCTCTTTGAACCATATGAACTTTAAACCCTCCATCGGCAAGGTCAAGAGCTGCTTGCATCCCTCCAACACCACCACCGACAATCAAGACAGAACCACTTATATTATTAACCTTGTTACTCATACTTGTTTAATCTCCTTTAATAATCCTGTGGCATCAATAAAATGCCTATCTATTTGTAAGTCTTTTTCACTTAATCCTAAAGAGAGCCCTACCAACTCAGTTATAAAGTAGACTGGCATCTTTTGTGGAATGCCATATTTTTCTCTAACCATATCTTGATATGCATCTAAGTTAAGCTGGCACATAGGACAAGTGGTAACAAAGCAATTAGCTTCACGAGCTATTGCATCTTTCATTATCTTCGACATCAAACGCAAGGCCACTTCTGTATCATTAACGGTAGCAGAGGCTCCACAACAGTCTGTTTTGTAATTCCAATCGATGGGCTTTGCACCCAATTGTTTACATATAATATCCATGCCTTGCGGGTTTTCTACATTATCAGAAACCTTTATATCATAGGGGAAACGCGTTAATAGGCAACCGTAATAGCAAGCTGGTTTGAACCCTTCAAGTTTGTATTTAATCTGTTCATTAAATTCTGGCGAGTTAACTTTTTTTAAAAGAAGCTCTACGATGCTTACAATCTTGATTTTTCCAGAAACTTTTTTTGAGAGCTCACTGTTTATTGAATCTTTTAGATCAGGATTGTCTGCTAGAACGCTTTGAGCAACTAAGGAGCGACTATAACAAGAGGAGCAAGGGATTACAAGTTCATCTAAACCACTGGCATCAGCTATACCTATATTACGGGCAGGGAGAGCTATAGATAAAAAGGTATCTGTCTTACATGCTGACGTTGCCCCACAGCAATTCCAATCATCAAGTTCTATTAAGTCAATACCTAATTTTTTTGTAACTAATTTAGTTTGATGGTCATAAAAGGCTGATGAGGCATGTAATGAACATCCTGGATAATAGGCTACTTTCATGTTTAATTACCTCATGTAAATTTTTTATGTTTATGAAAAGTGTTTCAGTTTTATTACGAATATTTTTTCTATAAAGGTTTTTCTAATTAACTGAAAGCTTCAGCTTTTTTGGCAAGTTTCTTTATCTCTAATAGGTTTTTTACTTTTTCCGATCCAAAATGAACCCTTTTCTTTTTGTAAAGAGCCTTGCCCAATTTAGACTGACTTTTTATTTCTGCAATTACCGCTGACCATCCACCAGCGTTTTTAATCTTCTTCATTAAAAGAATCATAAATTCCATCTCGCTAAGCCTTCCGTTATTAATTGCTGATTTCAAAAAGGACTCATGGAAAGCAGCAACCTTAGGGACTAATGGTTCGAGATTGGCTTTTTTTGACATCTGTTTCAGAGTCTCGGTAATTCTTGCAGTTTGAATATTATTTGGGCATCTTTCTCCACAAGTATAGCAAGCAACACATCTCCATACCAGCAAGTTCTTGAGAGCTTCTTCTTTTTGCCCAAAGACAATCATTCTTATTAATCTATCAGGAGTGACACCTGATTCATCACTCACAGGGCAACCAGCAGCACATCTTCTACATTGGTAGCAGGCTAATAAATTTTGACCAGCCTTATCCATTATCTCCTGTAAAAATGGCTGTGCATAATCGGGCTCAAATTTTACGGTTGTTGAAGACATAGGAATATACCTCTTTTATAGGATTTAAAATAGGGAATTTTAAACAGCATTTAATGATAAAATAATAAAACTCATTCTATTATAAATGAGAATAATTGTTAAAAGTCAAGGTGAAGAGACATTTATGAAATTAAATTTCTATTAAATTTTTTTATAGATATTAAACATCAAGTGA
>CAYPJO010000031.1:0-20956 GCA_964411065.1 uncultured Thermodesulfovibrio sp. | reverse complement strand
GCACGATTTCCATCACGGGAAAAAAGGTGCTTACTTCAAATAAAATAACCTTTACAAGAGGGACTTTAAAAACAAGCTGCCATAGAATAAAGTAACTCATGCTATTCTTATATTTAGATTTTTTATCTGAGGCGACGAATAAATTTCCTTTAGAATTTCAGTGAGGCGATAGGCATGGTATATTATTACTGGGATAGATATCTTTATAAAAGGAGGGTTTTGATTAATATGAAGTTAGATTGCGGTTTCTTTTAGTAAAAGTGACTTAGCAACTAATTGAAAATTCAAGATCTAAATAAGCTGGTAGAGGCTTTCGTTTGCAATAAAAGATATTGCAAGAAATCAGAACAAAAGTAAAATAATAATTTTAATTGTCAAAGGTCTATATGTTGAGAATTCTCTTAATGGACATAGAGAGGCATATCAATTAGCAACTTTGAGACTGAGCTAGAACATCTTAAAAAAGAGAGAATTTCAGAAATACCAACATTGCTTATGTATTACGCAGTATCTGCCTATCCTTCAAGCAATAGATCTATATATTAAACTGAAAATATCCATTTTTTGCTCTTTCTACTAACTTACTAATTAGGCATAATATTTGCTCTTTAAAAGTAGAAGGTTATTCAAGATTTAATTAAAAATTAGCATTCATAAAAGTTAGGGAGTTTAATAATGACAAAGGTTGAGGCAATAATAAAACCCTTCAAACTTGATGATGTAAAGGAAGCTCTTAATAAAATTGGAGTTCAAGGTATGACCATAACAGAGGTCAAAGGATTTGGAAGGCAAAAAGGACACGCGGAATTATACAGAGGAGCGGAGTATGTCGTGGATTTTATACCAAAGATTAAGATTGAAATTGTTGCGTCAGACAATCTAATACCAAAAATTATCGAAATTATAGAAAAAACAGCAAAGACAGGCAAAATAGGAGATGGTAAAATATTTGTTTATAGAATTGATGAAGTTGTAAGAATTAGAACAGGAGAAAAAGGCGAATCCGCATTATAGATAGTTACAATGTAAGAAAAGAATATCCTAAAAATTCTAAAAATCAAAATTTTTTTGACAATACTTTTTAGATTAAAAGGAGGAAGTATGAAACCTAAGGATGTAATTAAAATGGCTCAAGAAAAAAACGCTGTAATGGCTAACTTTAAATTTCTTGACCTCCCAGGTATTTGGCAGCATTTTTCTGTGCCAATCTCTGAGTTAACTGAAAGTGTTTTCGAGGAAGGTCTTGGATTCGATGGATCTTCCATTAGAGGGTGGCAGGCTATTCACACTTCAGACATGTTGATTCTTCCAGATTCTGCCACTGCCTTCATAGACCCTTTTATTGAGGAACCTACAATTAGTATGATATGTAACATCGTTGATCCCATAACTAAAGAGTACTATACCCGCGATCCACGATATGTTGCTCAGAAGGCTGAAGCTTATCTAAAATCAACTGGCATAGCAGATACAGCCTATATGGGACCAGAAGCAGAATTTTTTATTTTTGATGATGTAAGATTCGATCAGAATTCCCATAGTGGTTATTATTACCTCGACTCGAAGGAGGGTATCTGGAATTCAGGTAGAGTTGAGAATCCAAATTTGGGGTACAAACCAAGACATAAAGAAGGTTATTTCCCTGTTCCTCCTACTGATAGCCTTGTTAACATCAGGATTGAGATGGTAAAGGAGATGCAAAAATGCGGTATTTACGTAGAAAGAGAACACCATGAGGTGGCTACGGCTGGACAGGGCGAAATAGATATGAGATTTGATTCCTTGGTAAGAATGGCTGACAAATTGATGCTTTTTAAATATATCGTTAAAAATGTTGCAAGAAGACATAATAAAACTGTCACCTTCATGCCAAAACCAATTTTCGGTGATAATGGTTCAGGTATGCATACCCACCAGAGTATTTGGAAAGATGGCAAACCATTGTTTGCTGGCAGTAATTATGCCGGACTGAGCGATCTGGCTCTCTATTACATAGGAGGGATTCTAAAACATGCTAAATCCTTAGCTGCATTTACAAATCCAACTACTAATTCTTATAAAAGGTTAACACCTGGTTTTGAAGCGCCTGTCAATTTGGCATATTCAGCAAGGAACCGTTCAGCAGCAATCAGGATCCCTACTTATTCGCCAAGCCCAAAGGCTAAAAGAATCGAGGTCAGATTTCCTGATCCCTCCTGTAACGCTTATCTCGCTTTTGCTGCAATGTTAATGGCAGGGCTTGATGGTATTGAAAATAAAATTCATCCTGGTGAACCCCTTGATAAAGATATATATGAGCTTGGACCAGAAGAACTTGCTACCGTACCAACGATGCCAGGGAGTCTCGAAGAAGCATTAAACCATCTTGAAGAAGATCATGAATATCTATTGAAAGGAGATGTATTCACAACAGATGTTATTGAAACATGGATTAACTACAAAAGAACGAGAGAAATAGACGCTTTGAGACTAAGGCCACATCCGTACGAATTTTTCCTCTATTTTGATATCTAATACCTAAATGAAAATATTTAAAGGGGTATATTTACCATATACCCCTTTTCTCTTAATTCTCGCCTTTAGAGGCTTGCCATCTTTCTTACACTAACATAAGCTTTGACAGCTTTTCTAAATTCTTCATGCAGAAGCTTATATATATTCCCAACCCTGTACTCTTGAGCATTAACTTTTTTTACAGGCACAAGCTCTAAGGAAGTATTTGTAAGGAAAATCTCCTTTGCCTCTAATAATTCTTCAACTTTATATTGCCCCTCTAAAACTTTAATTCCCTTACTCTTTGCAAGGTCAATTACAACCCCTCTTGTTATACCATCAAGAATAGAACAATCAATAGATGGTGTATGGAGAATGTCATCCTTTACAAAAAAGATATTACTTACTGTGCATTCAGCTATATAGCCTTCCATATTTAACATAATAGCCTCAAAAGCTTGCATCCTTTTAGCTTCGATTTTAGCGAGTATATTGTTAAGAAAATTCATGGATTTAATCTGGGGATTAAGGGCTTCCTTAGGGTTCCTTCTGATAGTGGATATTATAGTAGGGATACCCTCTAAATAGTAAGAATCAGGATAACCTTTGAACTCATTAGCAACGATTACAAAGGTTCTTTCTTTACAAAGGTCAGGGTCAATCCCAATAGGACCATATCCCCTTGAGACACTTAGTCTGATAAAAGCATTAGAAAGCTTGTTTGTAAAAAGGGTCTCATAAATGGCTTTTTTAATCTCATCAGGGCTTCTTCTTATCTCAAGATTTATCAATCGTGCAGATCTAAAAAGTCTCTCAAGATGCTCATCAAGCATAAAAATTATGCCATCATAGGATCTCACTGTCTCAAAAATACCATCTCCATACAAAAAACCATGGTCAAATATGGAAATCTTTGCTTCAGAATCTTTAACAATCCGATCATTTAAATATACATACATTTTCGTTATAAATTTATGCTTAGAAAGCCTCTTTTATATGCTCTATTTCATGCCCTTCGCTCTTTAAAATGATACTTATAACATCAAATCTAATTGCCTCTTCTTTTTTTAGATTTTTAAGATAAAAGAGAGCACTACGTCTAAGTCTCTCCTGTTTTCTAAAGTTGACAGACTCAAAGGGCCTACCAAAGGATAGATTACAACGGCTTTTAACTTCTACGAAGACAATTGTATTTTTATCCTTTACTATTATATCTATCTCTCCGAAAGGCGTTTTATAGTTCCTGTTTAAGATAGTATAACCCTCTTTTTTGAGATAAGCTATGGCTAACTCTTCTCCTTTCTCTCCTATAGCTCTCATTAATTAAAAGATATCCACCTTATCGTTATCATTTAGTTTTATCTCGACTCCAACCAGACGATTAAGTAGCGCGGGTATATCCTCAATATGGTTAATATCTTTTTGGCATAAAATCTTAAGAACTTCTCTTAAGGGAGCAAACTCTTCCCATAATCCTTTAAGATCGACTTGAAGTTTTTTATATAGATTCTCTCCCGTCTCATCCCAATCAAGCAAAAGAAGAACCTTGTCGGCTTTTAAGAAAAGGCTCTCGCAAAACTCATACAAACTTTTTCCAGAATGGACAGTTATTATTTCACCTACAAATCCAAGCTTCTTTAATGCTTGCACATCCTTTTTACCTTCTACTACGATCGGAAACTTTTTATTGATCTCGTATATTGAGAGTAATACCTCCTTCAGTCTCTCTGCTCTCTCAATATCATAGATATGATAGCCATAGAGGGTTTCTTTTTCAAAAGCAGACTGATATTTTTCCTTTCTTTTTAGTTTAGCGGAGGCTTTTATAAATTCTTTAGAGCGGTTGTGTTTCATAAAACATTAAATAATAAAATATAAGTTATCGATAGTTCAATCGAGTTTTAAAACCAGGCTTACCAATAGAAAACCAAAAAAAGAAACTTCCTCTTTCTATGAAATTTATGGGTGATATTAGAATATCAGCTGATAGATTAAAGAAAAATTACACAACTACTTTTCTTCTGAATAAAATAAAACTTTTATAGTTCAAAATAGGCCTCTCAAGTAAATTAATCATAGAAGAAAGAGTTGAACTCACTCTTTAGTTATAATAATTCTTTAAAATCTTACGAGATAAAAAGCTTTATTTTCAAGCATATCCTAAGAGGAGAAGATCGCTATATAAAGTTAGCAGGAGAAGAAAAGAATTTATCAATTAGAAAAAATAAGGGATGCCATTGAGAAATAAGAGGATAGAGGGAATTTTTAAAAAAGAAAGTCTTGATTAGAGATTAAAAGTCGCAAGAGAGAAAAAAATATTAGCCAAAAGGGTTTCTCAATTCAAAGAATAGGAGAGATAAAAGCTCTTTTTTGATAAGTTATATCAATCATATAGCCAAAAATAAAACCCTATAACTACAAACTATTTATTCGATATATCCCTGTTTAATATCTCTCTGACCTTCCTCAGGAGTTCATTTGGCGAGACAGGTTTTCTGATAAAATCTAATTCTAGATCGAGTATCCCTTTTTTATGGATGACATTTTCTGTATATCCGCTTGTAAAGAGCGCCTTTATGTTTGGGTTTATTTTCTTAATCTCTTCATATGCCTCTTTGCCGTTTTTCACAGGCATTATAACATCAAGTATAAGAAGCTGAACTTTATCCTTGTTTTCAATAAACTTCTTGACAGCAATCTCTCCATCTTCTGCCTCTATAACTTCATATCCAAAAGCCATGAGGGATTCTTTATATAGATTCCTTACAGTAATATCATCTTCTGCTATTAAGATTGTTTCTGTGCCTGAGAGCATTAAAGTTGACCTCTCAGCGATTTGCTGGATAGGCGCTTCTCCTTCTATCATAGGGAGATATATTTTAAAGGTAGTGCCTTTACCTATCTCACTGTAAACATTAATATAGCCGCCAAGCTGTTTGATAATGCCATAGACAATGGAAAGTCCCAGCCCTGTTCCCTTACCCACACCTTTTGTTGTGAAGAATGGTTCAAAGATTTTCTTTTGGGTTTGTTCATCCATACCGAAGCCAGTATCCGTAACTGAGAGCAAGGCAAACATGCCAGGTTTGCCGTATCCATGCGATTTAATATACTCTTTGTCTATATAAACAGTCCCTGTCTCAATAATAATTGAGCCGCCATCAGGCATGGCATCCCTTGCATTGGTCACGAGATTCATTAATACCTGTTCAAGCTGCGTCCTGTCAGCCATAACTGTTAATTTATCAGGTGTAGTGAATATTTGGATATCTATATCCTCAGTAATAAGTCTTTGTAGGAAATGTTTGAAGTCTCCAAGGAGGGCATTCAGTTCAACAGGACTAAGGCTCATTATCTGTTTTCTGCTAAATGCAAGAAGTCCCTGTGTGAGCTGGGCAGCCCTTTCAGAAGAAGAGAGTATTTGGTCAACATAGCGCCGAAGCGCTTTATCGTCTTCTAATCTCATCCTGAGCAGGTGTCCATAGCCTGTTATTGCAGTAAGTATGTTGTTGAAATCATGGGCTATTCCTCCTGCAAGGGCGCCGATAGACTCCATTTTTTGTGCCTGCACGAGTTGCTCTTGAAGCCTTTTTTGCTCAGTAATATCAATCAAGATGCCTTGATAGTGGGTTATATTACCTTCATTATCAAAAATAGGCCATATCCTGCTTTCTGCCCAATGAATTTCACCTGCTTTGGTCATTATCCTGTGCTGAACAGAAAAATCAGGGATTTTTTCTGCGTAGAATTTATCTATATTTGTGATAAACTTTGACAAGTCTTCTTGATAGATAAGATTGGTGAATGGCTTGTTTTCTATTATAAGGTCGGAAGGATGATAACCATACATTGAGATATTTGCTGAGATAAATTCAATCGGCAGACCTTCTTTAGATGAGCATAAAAATGCCACAGCAGGACTTCTGTTAATAATATCTTCAAGTTCTCTGAGACTTTTGTTCTTTTCCTCCAGTTCTCTTTCAGCCTTTTTTCTTTCACTGATATCTCTGATGATGGCAAAAAAGTATTTCTTATCGTTAATCTCTATTGGGCGCGAGCTGACTTCAACGGGGAATATCTCGCCATTTTTCCGCTTGTGGAGGGTTTCAAAAAGATAGCCATTATGTTCTAAAACCTCTTTGTAATGAGTATTAATCAGCGAAGCTGTCTCGGGGGCTCCTATATCTTTGAGATTAAGAGATAGAAGCTCCTGTTCTGAATATCCATAGGCTTCAACTGCACGCTCATTAGCCTCTACGATATTCTGGCTCTCAGCGTCTATTAAGAATACAATATCATTTGCGTGCTTAGTGAGATGATCGTATTTTTGAAGTATGACGCTCTTTTCTTTTTCCAAAGCATATTGACTTTTATAAAACTTCATCTGTTGATTTCGCCATATAAGACCTACTCCGAAACCGGCAGCCGTAATCAATGTTAAACATAAAATCATATTACCAACTGCCTCTTTCTTTATTTCCCTATAGGCCTCTGACTTGTCAATCTTTGTCATTAAATGCCAAGGTGAATTTTTTATTGGACTTAACGCAGCGACTACTGGGACGCCCCTGTGGTCAATGATCTCAACAATCCCACTGGTATCTTTTAAGGTTTTTGCTTCTGGAAAGGTTTCTTCGGTCAGAATGTATTGAATATTTGAGGCGCCGTCCTGAACTTTTTTAAAATATAATATGGAACTGCTCTCTGGGTTAAAAAGAACATCTTCCTGTGTTTTAAAACTTGATAGATAGGTTTTTATTGATAAGAGTTCTTCGGTAGGGTCTGCTACAAATACGAGCCATCCGATAGGTCTTTCATTTAAAAATAAAGGTGTAATTACATCAATATGGAGGTCGCCTGTCCTTTTATCCCTATGTATATATTTAAAGATTATATCTTTCTGGTTCTTTACTTCACTAAAGTGAGCAAAAGGCTGATTGTTTGATAAGCCATTGTTATTATCGGTGGAGAGCCTGATAAAACCGTTTGCATCTGAAATAAAAACTTTTTTGAATCTATAGCTATCTCTGATTAGATTTATCCAGTCTGAAAGCACCTGCCTTAATCCACTTTGAGCAGGATTTGAAAAAAATCTATTGATAGCCTGTATCCTGAAGGTGTTGTTTCTAAAAAAACCTGCCGTCATCATTATCTTGTTTTGCGATACAGATATCTGCTCGGCATGATGGCGGGAGAGGGAAGACAATTCACTGTGAAGAGCATCTTTAATAAATGTCCTCTGCTTGCTTGAGTAATAATAGCATGCGGCAATAATTATTAGGGAAAGGGCAAAAAAGAGTGCGATGAAGCCATAGGGGATTTTAGATTCTTTTCTCAGATTTAAAAAAGACTTTTCTTTATAAGGCATATATCCCGATTTCAAATTTCAATAATAAAGATTAGATGATGCTCCTATTATTTTGTTGTGTCAATATTTTTCTTATTTTGCTCCATTTTTCTAAAAATAATCCTGTAGAAACCCTTGAAAACAAGAAAGTTTCTCTTTCCCACATTCATGGGTGATATTTACATCAACCGACAGGCGAAATAAAGTTTAAAAAGAGTATTTTTTTATGAATAAAACAAAACTCTTTCAGTTCAAAATAGGGCTATCGAGTAATTAATCATAGCAGGAGTTGAACTTATTATCATGGATGATTAACTCCCTTTTTAATAGTTATTCCATATTTCTTTATCTTATAATTGAGCTGTCTTTCTGTCAAGCCTAAAGCCTGTGAAGTTTTTCTTAGATTAAAGTTATATTTCGGTAGGGCATCCATTATTCTTGTTCGTTCAAGTTCCTCAACCTCAGTGGGGAGGTTTATATCGCCTGACAAAGAATGTTTCAATTTATAAATACCTCTTACAGTGTCAGGAAGGTCATAGAGTTTTATTTTATTGCTCTCAGTCATTACAACAAGCCTTTCAATGGTGTTTGCAAGCTCCCTTACATTTCCAGGCCAATCATAGGAGTTGAGAATTTTCAATGCCCTATCATCAATAGTGACATATTTCTTATACATGCTGCAAAAGCTTTTAAGATAATATTCAATAAGGAGCGGGATATCCTCTTTTCGCTCCCTTATAGGTGGAATATAAATAGGTATGACATTAAGCCTCCAAAAGAGATCTTCTCTAAAATTTCCTTTTCTAATCTCATCTGAAAGGTCTTTGTTTGTAGCAGAAATTATTCTTACATCTATTTTGATAGACCTTAATGAACCAAGAGGCTCGATAGTTCTCTCCTGAAGTACTCTCAACAGTTTTGGTTGGAGTGAGAGGGGTAATTCACCGACTTCATCAAGAAAAATAGTGCCTCCATGGGCTTGTTCAAATTTGCCAGTTCTTTTCACGGCACCTGTGAAGGCTCCTTTTTCAGAACCAAAAAGCTCCGCTTCAATAAGATTTTCTGGTATTGCTGCACAGTTTATAGCAACAAAGGGCCCTTTTGCTCTTTTGCTTTGAAAATGAATTGTCTTAGCAATGAGCTCTTTACCTGTCCCTGATTCTCCAAAAAGAAGCACCGTAGCATCTGTTCCGGCAACTTTCATAACTGTTTTAAGCACTGCTTGAAAAGAAGAAGACTGACCTACAAGATTTGGAAAGTTATATCTATCTTGAAGTTGGGTTCTAAGAATAAGATTTTCATCCTCTATGATTTTATAGCTTTCCCATAACTTGAGAAACTGTCCAATAAGAGAGGCAACTACGGAAAGTACTCTTAAATCATCATCTACGCTCCCTTGTTCTTCAGCATAAATTCTATCTGCAGAAACTACTCCAAGAATCTCATCCTCTATCTTTATGGGAACACAAATAAAGGAGATACCTTTTTTATTGGGTCTACTGCCGGTTTTATTAAGGAACTGAGGTTCTTTCATAATATCTGGGATGAACATTGGGAGCCCTGATTCTATAACCCTGCCCACTATTCCTTCACCAAGTCTGTATTTTCCTCGACTCATCTCTATTTCAGTCAAACCATAGGCAGCAACTATGCTGATTTCCTCTGTTTTTTTGTCGTAGATATAAATGCTGCCTCTCTTCATATCAAGCTCTTTTGATAAAATCTCAAGAATAGAGGAGAAGTTTTTCTCGAGGTTAAAGGAGGAAGTTAAAACCTTACTTATCTCAAAGAGGGCTCTCAATTCAATGTTTTCATTTTTATCCATAATTTAAAATCCATAATTTAAAGGTTTTGGGGGTCTCCCTGTTGATGAATTATGGTCGTTCTGTATTATCAATCTTGAATAAAAAATCAGAAGGTTCAACTGGCTTTCAGATGTTATTATCTTTGCTTTAACATCCTTATAGATTTAGTCTAAAAACACCTTTTAATTTACTTAAGTTGTTCTTATAGAGTTTTTATTTTTAATTGAATACTTCATACTAACTCTAAACTCTTAAAATATAATGACAAAAACTCCTTACTTAAATCAAAACACAAGGATTAAAATGAATGAGCAAAGCAAATCATAATCTAAAACATATTGAAAAGTTATCGATATAGGTTTCCATCCCATAGAGATTAATAGAAACACTTTACCTCTATCCATAAAAGTCATACACATAAGTGATGTATTTGAGAGTTTCATTCTCTCTCCAAATGGCAGGCATTTCTATAATTTATGCAAATTCAGCAGAAAGGGTTTAAGCTTTTTGCGAGTTCCGTCATTTCATATTCTATTTTGCCATTGTTAACAACTTAGATGTAAACAGGCTATGGTTTTCCTGTATTCAGAGACTTTATTAAAAAGCTCAATTGCACTCGGGGTAATTTCTATCGCTATCTCTGCTCTTTTTTTTAAATCTCTTAGTACTTCCTTGGCAACCTTCATTCTACCATAATAGCCTGTTCCAATTATCAAAAGATCGAAGAACTCAGCTAAAATATCCTGAAGATCTATTATCTGTAGAAAATGTCCTTCCTGCCTCCACCAGGGATGAATAATTTTAGGTGGACAGATTATAAGATCAGATGTGTATGTCTTCCCAGATATTAAGATGTTACCAAAGGAGTATTTCTCGATCATCATAATTTCAAAGCCTGCCCGAACGTATTATAGATATTATGAGCCAAAGTCCAAGTAATGATGCAACACCAAAAGCAACAAGCCCTAAAAAAGAAAAACCATAGATTCTTGGTTCTACTCCTGCTGCATGCAATATCGCTGAACTCAAAATTATGGAGCTAACAACCATCGCAAAAGCTATTCTATTGCTTGCTTTATCCATATCCTTTATAAATTCTGGGAGATTGACATGAAACATCTTCACATGAATATCATTTTTAAGAGCTTTCTTTAAAAGCTTTGTTATACTTTTTGGCACAAAAAAGGCAAAGTCACTAACATCGGTGAAATCCCTTTTTGCCTTCTGGTAAATTTTTGAGGGACTTATCTTTCTCATAGCTATTTTAGAAGCATAGGGTTGAGCTTCTGCCACTAAGTCGAGTTCGGGATAAAGCTGTCGTGCTAAATTTTCAAGAATCAGCAAAGTTTTGTCCACTAATAATAAATCTGAAGGGATCTTTAAATTGTATTTTGTTGCCAGCCTGATTAATGACTCAAAATATTCTGCAAAGTTTATCTGCTCTATTTTTAATCCATAAAGAGGTTCTAAGATATCTCTAATATCTGCTTTGAAATCCCTTTTAAAAGACTCAGTATCTATATCGTCAGGAATTATGCCCAATTCAATGTATTGTTTGATCAAGCTATCGAAATCTTTTTCTATAATTGCAATAAATATATTTGCCATGCTCTCTTTTAGTTCATCAGTGACCCTTCCAACAATTCCAAAATCTACAAAGCAGACTACTCCATCAGAACGAACTAATATGTTGCCAGGGTGTGGATCGGCATGGAAAAAACCATTCTCAAGTATTTGTTTAAAATAGACATCGATACATGTTTTGGCAAGTCTTTCCCTCTCAAGTCCTAACCTATCTATAGACTCTATATCATCAATTCTTACTCCAACTATCTTTTCCATCACTAAAACTTTTTCAGTAGTATATTCAACATACACTTTTGGAATATAGACATTAGGATCTTTTAGGAAATCATTTCTAATTTTAATGCAATTCATTGACTCTTTTATAAAGTCTAATTCTTTATTAATGGTCTTTGAAAATTCTTCTACTATTCCTAAGGGGTTAAAAAATCTGCTTTCAGGAACATACTTTACAAGTAGGCGAGCTATTGTGAATAATATTGTCAGATCCGACTCAATTAGTTCTCTGATCTGAGGTCTTTGAACCTTCACCACCACCTCTTTCCCATCCAACAAAGTGGCTTCATGTACTTGTGCAATTGAGGCGGCTGCTATTGGGATAGGTTCAAACCTGAGAAATATCTCTTTTAAAGGTCTCTTTAATTCCTCTTCGATGATTTTCTGAGCCTCGCTAAAATTAAAGGGTGGAACTTCGTCTTGTAGTTTTTTAAATTCATCGGCATACCTTTTGGTTATGAGATCAGGACGAGATGCAAGGAGTTGTGCGAGTTTGATAAAAGTGGGGCCTAATTCTGAAAAAGCTAATCTAAGTCTTTCAGGAACAGTTGGACCTTTTAAAGCAGGCCATATACCAAAGGATCTTAATCGCTTCTTAAAAGGGATGTATCTACCTAACTGAATCTGATCAATTATTTGCCCAAAACCATACTTAAGGAAGACATTAATTATCTGTTGGAGCCTCCTTGCTGATTTAAACCTCTTTGTGAGACTTTGGATATCCACGACCTCTTTGTACTTATTCTTGAGTTATATCTTTTTGGGCTTTTTCAAGAGCTTCAATTCTTGCAGATAAACTTTCTATTTTTTTCTTAAGATTTTCGAACTCCTCTTTTGTCGGAATATTCATCTTCTCAAGGGTTTTAGTTACAACATCAGCTATATCATCTTTGAGCTGTGAAGCGCTCCGATCTGCCAATTGTGCCCACTCTTTTATTATTCTTGCCCCTTGAGACTCGCTTAATTCACCCCTTTTTACAAGCTCATTAATAGATTCTTTTATTTTCTCTTGAGCACCCAACCCAGCTAATAGGATATTTCTTATTATATCAAACACAATCACACCTCCTTATTGTAAGGTGATTAGCCTTTTTAAACTTTCTTGTGTCTTACCAATTCGTAAACTGACTCCAAGGCTCTGTCTATCAGAGAAATATCATCGAGATTGGAAATACCGCCTTGTGCGATATCTGCCTTTCCTCCACCTTTCCCACCTGCGATCTCGGCGACTGCCTTTAAAATATTGCCAGCATTGTAAATTGAGATAAGGTCTTTAGTAACCATAGCAACCATTGATATCTGAGAGTTTTTCTTGGAGGCTAAAACAATAATGCCAGAGCCGATCCTATCCCTAATATTGTCTGCGAGTATTCTCAAATCCTTTTGCTCGAGATTTTCAACTTTATAGGAGATCACTTTAATCCCATTAATAACCCTTGCACTTTTAACAATTGTTGTAGAAATGTCAGCTGCTATTCTCCCTTTCAAAGTCTCTATCTCTTTTTCTTTATCTTTGATTTCAAGAAGGAGCCTCTCTACCCTTTCAGAGGGTTTATCGGTTTTCAATAATTGACATATTCTGTCTACCTCGATTTTGATTTCTCTGATATAATTTAAGGCTGATAAACCTGTAATGGCTTCTATCCTTCTAATTCCTGAAGCGATACTACCTTCAGAAGGAATTATAAATAAACCAATATCTCCGGTGGCTTTACAATGGGTGCCTCCACATAGTTCAGCACTAACTCCTGGGACTCTTACAACTCTAACCTGCTCACCATACTTTTCTCCAAAGAGGGCTACTACCCCAGACTTAATGGCACTTTGTAGGTCTGTGACTTCAGTTTGAACGCTGATATTTTGGAGTATCTTGTCGTTAACGAAATCTTCAATCTCCTTTATCTCTTCTTTGCTAAGAGCTCGGAAATGTACGAAATCGAAACGCAGTCTTTCTGGAGAGACCAGTGAGCCAGCTTGTTTAACATGTTGTCCCAATACATCCCTAAGAGCAGCATGCAGTAAATGGGTTGCAGTGTGGTGTCTTGCTGTGGATTGTCTTTTTGACTGATCTACTACAGAATATACCTTATCCCAAACCTTTAGAGTACCTTTCTTGATCTTTGCCCGATGACTATGGAGGCCTAATTCCTTCTTTGTATCATAAACTTCGATCTCGGTGCTATCGCCATATAAATATCCCATATCGCCCACTTGGCCACCTGATTCTCCATAAAAGGGTGTTACATCTAGAAATATCTCAACCTCTTCGCCTTCCTGAGCTTCTAAAGCTATTTTCCCACTTTTAAGAATGGCTTTAACAGTTGATTTAGATTCTAAGGTCTCATAGCCGACGAAAATTGTTTCACCTATCTCAGCCTGTAGCTCTCTATAGATGGATGGAATAGCTTCTTCATCTCCTATCCAAGAGGCTCTTGCACGTTCTTTTTGCAACTCCATCTCTTTGTTGAAGCCGTCTTCATCTATTAACATTTGATTATCAAGGGCTATATCTTTTGCAAGATCAAGAGGAAATCCATAAGTATCGTATAACTTGAATAATTCGTAACCAGGAATGATTTTACTTCCTCTCTTTTTTAGCTTTTCTATTAATTCATCTATAATCTTTATACCCTGTTCGAGAGTCCTGTTAAACCTCTCTTCTTCAAACATGAGTAACTTAGATATATTCTCTCTTTCATGAATAATTTCAGGATAGGCATCGCCCATAGCTTCAACTACTGAATCTACAAGTTTATAAAGAACAGCACCTTCAAGACCCAAGGTTTTTGCATGTTTTGAAGCTCTCCTGATTATCCTTCTTAATACATAACCTCTACCATCGTTTGAGGGTACAAGCCCCTCTGCAAGCAGGAAAGTAATAGCTCTCATGTGGTCTGCAATCACCCTTATTGATATATCAGTTATTGAATCCTTTTTAAATCGAACCTTTGCAAGGGCTTCAATTGATGAAATGATAGGAGCAAAAACATCTATCTCAAAGTTGCTTTTCTTACCTTGAAGAATAGCTGAAATTCTCTCAAGACCCATCCCTGTGTCAATACTTGGTTTTGGAAGAGGGGTAAGTTCTCCAGACTCCTCTCTGTTATATTGCATAAAAACAAGATTCCAAAGTTCTAAGAATCTGTCACAGTCACAACCTATTTTACATTCTTCTCTGCCACAGCCAGCCTCTTTCCCCTGATCAATAATTATCTCTGAGCATGGACCACAAGGTCCTGTGTCGCCCATTCTCCAAAAGTTATCTTTTTCCCCAAGCCTCACAATCCTTTCTGATGGCATGCCTGTTAAGCTTTGCCATAAATCAGCTGCCTCGTCATCCTTTTCGTAAATAGAGACCCAAAGCTTCTCTTTTGGCAGTTTGAACCAGTCTATAAAAAGCTCCCATGCAAACAATATTGCCTCTTTCTTAAAATAATCACCAAAAGAGAAATTACCTAACATCTCAAAGAAGGTATGGTGTCTTGCAGTATGTCCGACATTCTCTAAATCGCTATGTTTTCCTCCAGCTCTCATACACTTCTGCACAGTTGCAGCCCTTGTATAATTTCGAATATCTGTTCCTAAAAATACGTCTTTAAATTGAACCATTCCAGCGGTTGTAAAGTATAGAGATGGATCGTGCTTTGGTATTAATGAGGAGCTTTTAATTATTTCATGCCCTTTAGACCTGAAAAATTCTAAAAAGGTTTTTCTGATCTCTGCTGTCTTCATCTTTACTCCCGTTTTATGGTTTTCTCAGAATCAGGAATTATATACATTAATTTCCCGTCTATGAAAAGGAGCCTTCTATTTTCAAAAATACCAGCGGTAGTATATATCCATTCTTCTCTTTGCTTTCCCTCAAAAGGCTCAAGGACTCTGATGGAACTTGGCGATCCCCAAGCATACCTAACTTGCTGGGTGGTCATACCAAGAGCTATCTCGCCTTTTATGATTCTTTCTTGCACATCAAGAGGAAAGCCTTTTATCTCATCAGTAGTAAACCTTACAGGTCTAGTAGTACAACCATACAAAAGGATTAAAATTAGTAAAATAGTCGATATTCTCAGCATTGTTAATTTCCCCCCTTTTACAATAATTTTTTCTTTTCTACTTCCCAAATTTTTTGTTCTATTTCAGAAGCTATCTCAGGATTATTTTTTAGATATTCACGAGCATTATCTTTTCCCTGACCAATTTTCATTCCCTTATAACTATACCATGAACCTGTCTTTTCGATTATATTTTTGTCCACTCCAAGTTCAATAATTTCTCCATATCTTGAGATTCCTTCATTAAAATAAATATCAAACTCTGCTTGCCTAAAGGGGGGGGCTAACTTATTCTTTACGATCTTGACTCTAACTCTACCACCTACAATATCTTGTCCTTCTTTAAGATTGTCGATCTTTCTTATATCGAGTCTCATTGAAGCATAAAATTTCAATGCAGTTCCTCCAGTTGTCGTTTCAGGACTTCCGAACATAACGCCTATTTTCATTCTAATTTGATTTATAAATATGACGGTTGTCATCGATTTCGATATGGCAGCTGTCAGCTTTCTGAGGGCTTGACTCATAAGTCGTGCTTGCTGACCTGGTAGAGTGTCTCCCATATCCCCTTCTATCTCAGCTTTAGGTACTAAAGCTGCTACAGAATCTATTACAATTATATCTACCGCTCCACTTCTTACAAGTGTCTCTGTTATCTCAAGAGCCTGTTCACCAGTGTCTGGTTGAGAGACCAGCAGTTCTTCCAGTTTTACTCCTAATCTCCCAGCGTAATTTATATCGAGGGCATGTTCTGCGTCGATGAATGCAGCAACTCCTCCTAACTTCTGGGCTTGAGCAATTGCATGAAGAGCGAGAGTAGTCTTCCCAGAAGCTTCGGGACCAAAGATTTCCACGACCCTGCCTCTTGGAAAGCCACCAATACCTGTAGCTATATCTAATGATAATGAGCCAGTTGGGATTACCTGAATGCCTTCTCCAATGTCTGTTGCCCCCAACTTCATAATAGTGCCTTTACCAAAACTTCTCTCGAGCTGTAAAATAGCTGCATCTAAGGCCTTCATTTTGTCTTTATCCATCAATGCCCCCATTTATTTTTATTATCAATTATCGATATTGATTGATTTATGTTAATGATACCCTTAAATTTATAAAAAAGGAAAGCTTTAGTGAAAGATTTTACTCTACTTAACTTTTAGTATTGCAAATCTCTACGATCACCAAATCTCTAATTATTTTGATCACCTGATTTTAAGCTATTAAATAGAATTAAAAAACGGCAAAAGACCATTATCTTAATCTCTTGAGTGTTTTCTTTGAAGTTGGAAGTTATTTGATAAAGGGATGCCCAATGTTAGTAGCTCAATTTTTTAGTCTCTATTATTACAGGATTACCTTTATATATGCTGTAAGACTAAATCAGGTGACCTAATCACTATTAGCGTTCATTTCAAAAAAATTTTAAATAAAACCTTTTGGCGTGGATGCCAAAAGGAGATTAGTCTATTTATAAACTCCTAATCTATACATTCAGCCAATCTGCCTTATATCGGTTAAATCCTTAAATTAAATAAGTAGAAATAGAAGTGATTATGAATGCGAGCAGTGCATCTTCTATCTCTTCGCTCTATCCTATGTTGTATCCAATGATTTATACATAGAGACTGTCTACTATGTCTAAAAACTATTCTAATGAATAAAATAGTATATATAGTATATAAGGGACCCCTTTTAAATATTTTAACAAATATTTCCTCTTCGGCATCTCCAAAAATTTAAAAAAAGATTGGATTAATCTTTTTTATCAGAACACCTCATTTTTCGCCCAAAGGTAAAAAGAATCTAACACTTTCTGCAGTTTAATATCTCATGTTTAGTAAGCCTCTTTACAAATGCCTTATTTAAAGATATTATACATTTTTAGTTACAAGCCAGATAAGATGAGATGTCTAATTAAGCCTGTTAAATAACAAAGGGGTTTTAAATGTCGTTACTAAGAGCAATAACGATGAAGCAATCTCAAAAACTGAGAAAATCAAAAGATTACTTTACTTTGGCTTGTAATGACAGTTGGGGTAAGCTAAAAAATAGTGCCTTTGTGAATCCTTGATTTTCAAGACTCAACGAATTATTGAAGAGGCACCCAAATTAAGTAAGAGGTGATGTTCTTAAAAATAAAGAGATATCATTATGAACACAATGATAATAGGAGAAATTTGCAAGCAAAAAAGTATGAGATAGTTAAAGATGGAGGCTCAATTGATATATTTACTAATCTGGCAGGAATGTTTGAGGCTTAATAGCTCTTTAGTATTTCTGGAATTGCGGAAAGTATAGAGGATAATAGATAAGTGTATTGATAGGTATAATAACGTAAGATTGCATTCATCTTTATTAATTGTAACGATAAAAGATAAGAAAACAAAGTGCAGAGAAACTGGCTTATGCAAAACAAAATGGAATTGAAGAAAAATTGATAGCATAATCATAAAACTTCCAAATACTTTTATTTCAAAAAGGCTTTTTATCTTAATATTTAAAGGAAATAAGACAGATGATAAGATGCTGGCATGATTAGCTTAAAAAGACTAATCATGCCAGGACTATGGAAAGGCTTTAGTATGGATGTGTTCCTAAAATTACTTCTTTGTTAAATTTTGCCTCTATTTTACTTTTTATACTTTCGATCTCTATTGGACATTTTGCGGTTTGAACTGCTTTCATAATGCATGTACCAAAATGAATTGCATCGAAATTCCTTTCATATAGTTTTGCCATGTCATTCATCAATGCTACTTTCGGCATAAGAACGCCGGGGCATCCACCGCAGTCATCCATGCCTACTACTTCTAAATCATAATCTTTCCACCGCTCATACTCACCGGCTCTTTCAGCAATTCCTTTAAAGCATTTCAGACAGCCTCCAACACAGCTTATCCCTTTGATGTTCTTACATGCAATGATAGCTATTGCCTTTTTTCCATTCTTCATAACTGCCTCCTTTTGCTATATTCTTAGATTAATTATATTAAAAAATTGGAAATGAATGTACATAACTGCCAAAATGGCTATATCTTAAACCTCAAAATAGAGGTTTAGATTGAGCTAAATGACCATTTTTCAATAGATCATATTAGACTACCCCTGTTCAGAGTTCTCCTTTTAAAAACCATCAAGCCCTGCTAATTAAGTTTCATTATTCCTCTTAGTCAAGATACCTTCTAAAGTTGGTTAATTGATTGAATGGTTAATGTCTTCTGTATCTTGTTTATATATGAATCAATCTTGCTAATTTTGGGGTTTAAATTGATAAACTCAAAGAGAGGAAATATCATTTTTAAAAGATCTGTGCTTTTTTTCAAAAAATACGTCTAAATAGTTTAAAATAGTCATACTTACCCAAGGGGATATTAAAGATGGACATAAATAAAATTAGTCAAAGATTGCAAAACTTTGCTGAACTTAGAGACTGGGTTCAGTTCCATACACCAAAAAATTTGGTCATGGCTTTAGCTGTGGAGGCATCTGAACTTCTTGAGATATTTCAATGGCTCACTGAAGAAGAATCTAAGCAGATAGTAAATGATGAGAAAATTATAAGATTGATCCGAGAAGAGATAGCTGATGTCTTAATTTATCTCATATATTTATCGGATAAGCTCAAAATCGATCTTGAAGAGGCAGTATACCAGAAAATAAAGATTAATGAAATGAAATATCCTATAGAGCTATTTAAAGGTAACGCAAAGAAATCCAATAGGCTATAACCTTTCTATGGCATCTTTACAATGATTTCATAGGTTCCGACGCTTACCCTATCAATTAAAGCATTATTCCATAGTATTTCTGTAATTTTGACCTTTTCATCCTTAGGAACCATTAAAATCAATTTTATGCCAGAATTTGTCAACTCCTTCCATAATTTAGCTCTATCTGCTGTTATGGTATTTTTCGTCTCAACCTGAACATAGGCAACTGTTAGACCGTGATTTGAAAGAATAAGGTCTGGATTACCATCAATGTTAACTTTTATCTCCTTATATTCACTTGAAAGCTTTTTATTTAAATGTTCTACAACTAGTTGGTGTAAGAGTTTTTCATACATTTTCTGTTTTTCCCCTCTTTTCAAAAACGAATTTAATTTTTTATTCTCCCCCTTTAGATTTTTACCGTCATCTTCTTTATTTCCCTTTTTCCTTATCTTATTCTACTAAGAATATCCATAGTTCTTAAGAAAAATATATATCTTTTAACATGGGCAATAACGGAGAGTATAAGTGTCATTTTAATTGTGAAATAATCTCGTCGTGTTTTCAAAGTTTTGACCAAATCTATAACAATACAAATCAAAAAAAACTGAAACCTCTTTTGTAAGTCTGCAAAATTCAGGTTAAACTAATCATAGTCGCGACACTTCTTACATATATGTTTATATCCTACTTGAAACATTGAGTCTTCAATAACCGAAATCGTGTTACAGGTACAACACATATAGGAATACTTACTATAACAGTCTTTACAACAATAAACGTCATCATAGGGTATGAACACAAGATCGTCTCCTTCTTTTTGACATTTGAAACATTTTTCCATACTTTTACTCCTTTTTTCTCTCAATCCTCAATCACTGAAATTTCAATTAGTTTATTGAGAATGTCGAAAAACGTGGTAACAGTTGAGTTTTTTTATAATGATTATGAACAAAGAACTAATCAACTGGTAAGATTTCGTGAAATAAGAGAGTATAAAATTTAAATCCTCTATGTTTTTGAATCAAAAAATTTTAAAATAACTTGGCTACCTTACTACTTATTAGTATGATAGCCAAGTTTATTTGAATTTATTATTTTTTCTCAGCAGCTTTAGGTTCTATAATAGAAACAAGTTTTTCCTTTACGCCTTTAGCTTCTTGATGGATTACATTTATCTGATCAAAGGCTGAACGGATTTTGCCAGCTTGAAGATTTTCCTTTGCTGACACAAGTTCTACTTCCCACTTGCCTATTGCATTTTGAATTTCAACCCTATCAATTTGAGCTTTTTTCCTAATGGCTTGTGAGAGAAGAGTTTTTGCATCATTTATTAGGTTTTGTGTATCAATAATAAGTTGTTCAGTATCGGCTTTCATCTTTGCTTTATTCTGTTCTACTGCTTGGATAGCTTGTTGTGAGAGTTTTAGTGCTTCTTCTGCTGAAGCTTTGGCTTCGCTATAATTTTTAGCTGCGACTAAATCTTTAGCCTTTTTCAGAGCTCCTTCTGCTTTGCTAAAAGTATCCTTTACATACAAATCTGCTTCTTTCTGCTTTGCTTCTGCAACTGCTTTTTCAGCACTCTCCATTTCTTTTGTGGGCGGCTTTGCGCAACCACCAATCAAAACCAAAGAAACAATTAAAGTGATAATTAGAAACCCCTTGGCATTAAAAAATTTCATAATAACTCCC
>CAYPJO010000030.1:0-21114 GCA_964411065.1 uncultured Thermodesulfovibrio sp. | reverse complement strand
GACTATTATTTTATAAATAAAGTTAATAAAAGGTCAATATAATCCCTACCCTTCAATTTTCCCTTGACAAAAAAAGATCATTTGCTCTATGATTATTAGCTTGAAAGTGTTACTTTCATTCGATTCTAAACTCTAAGGAGGGTAGGGAATTGTATGCTTTAGGTACCCATCTTTTGGTGGAATTGAAGGATTGTAATCCACTCATTTTGAAGGATTTGGCAAAGGTTAAAGATCTAATGATTACAGCTGCCAAGCAAGCCAATGCCACAATTGTAGACATTTCCTTTCATGAATTCAATCCCTTCGGTATAAGCGGAATGGTAGTAATAGCTGAATCACATCTCTCAATTCACACGTGGCCAGAATATAAATATGCGGCAGTTGATATTTTTACTTGTGGTGATATCATAAAACCAGAAATTGCTGCTCAATATCTCATAGAAAAGTTTGAGAGTAAAAATCCATCTATTGTAGAAATGAAAAGAGGAATTCTTCCTCCCTTTAACGAAAAATTGCCACATAAGGTTTGTAATGCAGAACTCCAAATGGTTTCTTGAGCAAACTAGTAAAAATGAGGGCTCTTTTCATTCTTTAGAAGAGATTATTTATAAAAAAAAGACACCCTTTCAATATATTGAGATTATACGTTCTGGGGCTTTTGGAAAGTGCCTTATTTTAGATGGTAAAATGCAGTCTTCTGAGAGTGATGAATTCATTTATCATGAAGCTATAATTCATCCTGCTATGATAAGTCATCGGAATCCAGAACGTGTATGTGTTGCTGGAGGAGGTGAAGGCGCCACAGCAAGAGAGATTCTAAAATATGCCTCTGTTGAGGAATTGGTTTTACTCGATATAGATGAAGAAGTGATTTCTTCTTGTAAAAAGTTTCTTCCAGAATGGCACCAAGGTGCTTTTGATGATGAAAGAGTTGCAATCATTTACGAAGACGCGAGGACTTTTCTTGAAAGAGCAAATAATTTTGACATAATTATAATAGATTTGCCTGAGCCTATGGAAAATAGCTCAGCACAAATGCTTTATACAAAAGAGTTTTATGAAGTTGTTTTTAATTGTTTGAATGATCATGGCATAGCTGTTACACAAGCGGCATCAACAGCTCCTCATAATTTGAAGATTTTTAGTTCTATCGCAAATACCCTTTCTAAGGTATTCCCAATAGTCAGCCCTTACACTGTTAATATACCTTCCTTTTTCACTCCCTGGGGTTTTGTCTTAGCTTCAAAATATGAAAATCCTACTACATTAAGTGCCGAAGAAATCGACAGAAAACTTCATACCATCCAAGACTCTCTCAAATTTTACGACTCCGAAGCGCATAGACATATGTTTTCTTTACCTAAATATTTAAGAGCTGCAATAAGTAATCAAGATTTAGTAATAACTGATAGTCATCCTCTGTCCTTTTATTAGTAGATTTAGTTTTAGAAATTAAAGGACTTTTTATTATCATCTTTGGGTTGAAAAAATTTAAGAGCATTTACCAATCCCAATGGTGTTGAAGGAATAATAAGAGTACGAATTCCTAAGACTCTTTCGATCTCCTCTACAGAAACATTATCTAAAAAAATGTTTTCCCCCTCTTTTAACATCACATCAGGGATGAAAAGTATATCATCTTCATTAACAATATCACTAAGCGTTTTGATAACATCTCTTCCTGTAATCAAGCCTGCGACTGTAATAGTCTCACCAAAAAAGGTATTTATTACCTTTATGAGGGTTATATTTATCCCTCTATTATTGAGACCATCAATAAACTGTTTAAGATATGGATAAAAAGACACTCCAGTAATCGTTACAAATCTTTTAGAGTTTCTACTAAAAGATAGGTCTGTTAGTTTTATTTTTTCAGCCCCATGTAAAAAGTCTGCAACCATCCCAACCCCATTCTCTATTTGAGGAAATCTATCGTAGCTTTTAAAAGATGGAATAGGTTTTTCCGCAATAATATACATTTCATCTGAAGCAAATACTAAGTGCTCACCGTGTTTTCTTCTAAATCTTGATTGAAATCTTTCTATTATCTCAATAGCCTTGATAGCATCTTCTTTAGAAACGGCTGACAAACTTTTTTTTCTATATCTCGTTAATCCAACAGGAACTACAGCTATTGATGAGATGGCTGGATAAAAACGGTAGAGGTCTAAAATTGTTTTAGATAAATGTAAGCCATCATTATAGCCAGGACATAGAACAATTTGGATATGCATCTGTATTCTATTTTTAGCAAAAAAACTAATATCCTTGATAATATCAGGTGCTTCAGGATTACCAAGCATTTTATTTCTAATTTCTCTATCAGTACAATGTACTGACAAATATAAAGGGCTCAGTCTTTGCTTGACGATTCTTTCTTTGTCTTTTTTGGTCAGATTGGTACCAGTGATAAAATTTCCGTAAAGAAAGGACATTCTATAATCATCATCTTTTATATATAAAGTTTTCCTGAGCCCCTTAGGTAATTGCATGACAAAACAGAATATACAATTATTACGGCAAGATTTAATCTTAAAAGGAGCAAAGATTATGCCGAGATCCTTTATGAGTGGCCTGTTAGGTATTTCGTAGGAGATATTTTCCCCACCCCTTGAGATAAGAAGGGAGTGGATACCCTCATTGCCGTAGAAAATTAAGTCTATGATGTCCCTTATGCGATAATTGTTAACTGCAATAATCTTGTCTTCTTTTTTAATGCCTAACTCTTCAGAAAGACTACCAGCAGTAACTTTTTCAACTGTTATCCCTTGTATACCTTTCATGAAGCTGTTTACATCCCCTGTAGATATAGTGTATACCAGAAGATATAGTAAAGAATGCTGTTAAGATTAAAATAAGTTCTTTAATAAGGCTATTTATCACTTTAAAATTGTTAATAGAAAACAAAACATAAATAACTAATATCGCTTGTGAGGCATTCGCTAATTTGCCAGCAATAGATGGCTCCACCTTCTTGTTTTTAATTAAAATAACCAAAAGAAACCAGCCGATTATAATCAAAAAATCTCTACCTATAACTGTCATTACTATCCAAGCAGGCAGCCAATCATAAGTAGTAAGCAAGATTAGCGCCGTTAACAATAAAAATTTGTCAGCAAAGGGATCAAGGAAAGCTCCAAGTTTTGTCTTTTGATTTGTTAGCCTCGCAAGCACTCCATCGAGTAAATCTGTAATTGCAGCAAACACAAAGAGTACCAAAGCATAATAGTATTCTTGCTTTAAAAGCAAAGAAATAAAGAAGGGTATAATCAAAAGCCTTATAAATGTTAACGTATTTGGAAAGTTTAATACTCTCATGGCAGGTTGTAAGGTATATCTGTTGGGAAAATTGTCACACCAAGCTTCTTAAATTCCTTAACTAATGTTGAAGGAATCTTCAGAATTTTTGAATCAGATTTCTTAAGCTGTAATATCCATAAAAAAGATTTTGCATAACATTTTTCAAGGGCAAGATTATAATTTTCAATTATTTCATATGCCTTCTTAAAAAAGATTTTAGATTTTTGAAAATTGCCTCTCAGAAATTCAATCTCACCTTTTGTAAGGTAACAATATGCCACCCCTCTTTTATCCTTAGTTCTATTGAAATTTTCTAAGGCTTTTTTAAGATGCTCTTCGGCAGATTGAAGATTGTAAAGCATCTTATAAACATTTGCAATACTCCAAAGGGTGTATGAGAAACTAACTATATCGCCAAAACTCTCGTAAAGTTGAGATGCTTTGTAAAAGAAATCCATAGCAGTAGTAAACTCTCTTTTCATTCTATAGGCATTCCCAATACCACAATAGGAATAAGCTATCCCAAATCTATCATCCAAATCACTAAACATTTTATTTGCCCTTTTGTAGCAATACATCGATTCTTCGTTCATGCCTGCTATTCTATATGCGCCGCCCAAACCACAAAAGGAATAGGCAATACCACTTTCATGCACCATGGAGCTAAAGAGTCTCTTTGCTTGAGTAAACTTATCTATTGCTTTCCTAATATCACCTTTTACTCTTAGAGTTGCTCCTTCAGCCCATAGAGAAAAAGCAATCCCCTTTTTATCATTGTTTCTCTTATAGATAGTGAAAGCTTTTCTTATGTTTATCAACCCTTCTTGCCAAAATCCTTGAGCTTTTAAAGAAAGAGCTAAACCTAACATTGCATCAGCCTTGGTTCTTTCAAATCCTATTGCATCTGCTAATTGCATAACCTCTGAGTAATTGTCTAAAGCTTTATCATAAATGCCTTTAATTCTATAAACATCAGCTATCGATAATGTAGAATCGATTAGACCATCTAAATAGGCAGCCCTTTTACTCAGAGAAAGAGCCTTTTTTAATAGTTTAAGGGATTCATCATACCTGCAAGCTTCTCTTAATGAATCTGACTCTTTTAAAATGGCAATTATCCTTTCTCTTGTCTCTTCCTTTACAAGCATACTGGTGGCTAAAAAAAGAGGTTTTCTCTTAATTTTTTCACAAACTCTTGGTAATTACCTGACCCGAAAAAAGCAGTACCAATAACAAGGATATCCACTCCTGCTTTTGCAATAATTTTAGCATTGTCAAGTTTAATGCCTCCATCGACCTCTATAAGTACATTTTGAGCTTTGGAGTCCAATAACTTTCTTAGTGTTTTTATCTTTTCAAGCATTGATGGGATAAAAGCCTGTCCACCGAACCCAGGGTTAACAGACATGATTAGAACCATATCAATATCATTTAGAATATTGTCAAGAGTATATATTGGGGTTGCTGGATTTAAGGATACCCCAGCTTTGATGTTGTTATCTTTGATAAATTGAATAGTCCTGTGTAAATGCACTACTGCTTCAACATGAACAGTTAAAAAATCGGCACCTGCTTTAATGAAATCGCTTAAAAATTTATCTGGATCAGTTATCATTAAATGAACATCAAGGGGTAATTTGGTTATTTTTCTAATAGCCTCTACTACCCCTGGTCCAATGGTAATATTCGGAACAAAATGGCCATCCATGACATCTAAATGCAACATGTCAACCCCTGCCTCTTCGGCTGCTCTTACCTCATCAGCAAGTCTGACAAAATCAGCAGATAATAAAGAGGGAGCTATTTTGACCGTTTGCTTCATTAATAATCCTTATAATTCCCTAAACTAACTAAAATAGTGAAAAGATTGCCGCCACTCTCTTGTGGTTCTGGTCTTTGAGCAATGATCACATTTTTTTCTACAGTCTCAGAATGGACATATATTATTTTGTTTAACTTAAGTCCCTTTTCTCTTAAAATAACTTCGGCTTCATCGAGACGTTTACCTATTAAATTAGGCACGTCTTTTATTCTTGGGCCCTTGCTGATTGTTACACCCACTTCTCTTCCCTCTTTCAATTTATTCCCTGGAGGTATGTCTTGTTTTAATATAAGTCCATGGGGAACAAGACTATCAAATTCTTCACCATCGACTCTAAGATAGAGTTTATAAGATAAGAGCAATCTTTGTGCTTCATTTATATTCATACCTCTTAGATCGGGCATTACAACAGTTCTTCCATAGCTTAATAGCTTAAAGGTAAAATGACCAGAGATAATTGCGAGTATCAAAAAAAAGACAAGGGAGAATATAATTTTCAGAAACTTTTTCATTCAGACTTCAGTGAAAATTAAAAATATAGCTTTAGCTAAGGCATTTAAAGATTATTTAATGATGCCCTGTGTAAAAAGATCTATTGCCTCAAGGAGTATTTTTTTGTTAATCCTCGTATTTATACAAGGACCAGAGGGTCGCTCGTTAACTATCCCAAAAACAGGTATAGGATAGGAGTCCACTATACCACTACTAAGGTCTCTTTCGCAAGCAACAGCTATTATGGCATCAGGCTTCAAATCATCTACTATTCGCCTTGCGATTGTTCCTCCTGCAGCTACAAAGAGATTTAAATTGCTAACCTTTGCAAGCTCAATAACATCAGATATTATACATCTTCCACATTTGTTGCAATTGTAAACATCATTAGTTATCCTTATATTACAGGTATTCGCTTGCAGACACTGAGGTAACAACAAAAGAATAAGGAGATCTTTTTTTTTAAGAAAATTACCTTGCCACTCCCATTTTACGAGTCTATTATTAAGGTTAATAAACAAAATCCGTAGTTTTTCTCTTTTTTTCCTTGAAAAAGAACTCATCAGCATAAAGCAAGGATATACCAGTTTAAGCAAAATTGCCCTAAATAAAAAAGTCATTTCCTTCATTCAATTTCCTACCAGCCAAGTAAGAAGAGGCCTTCATAACTTTTTTACCCTCAGGTTGTAACTCTTCAATTAGAAGGAGTCCTTGGCCGGTTCCGATTATTAATTTGCCATTTGATGCTTTCTCAATTCTACCAGAAATCCCTCGACCTTCTAAAGGCTTTGCTCTTATAATTTTAACCCTTTCCTTTCCAAAAAATGTATATGCCGAAGGCCAGGGATACATGGCTCTTATGAAATTAAAAAGTTCTAAGGCAGACTTGTTCCAATCGATTTTGCCATCTTCTTTGCGTAAAGGTGGTGCATAAGATACTTCTCCTGTCTGAGATATAGGCTTGATAACCCCTTTTCTTAGCCCTTCTATAGTTTCTATTAAAACTACAGCACCTAACTCTGATAGCTTTAGAGAGAGAGATGCAGAATTATCAGAGTCTTCAATCCCTAAACTTCTCTGAAGTAAAATGTCCCCACTATCAAGCTCTTCATTCATAAGCATTGAGGTAATACCTGTTACAGACTCTCCATTTATCAAAGCCCATTGTATTGGTGCTGCCCCTCTATATTTTGGTAGGAGTGAAGCGTGGATATTAATACACCCTCTTATGGGAATTGTTAATATCTCTTTAGGAAGAATCTTTCCATAGGCAACCACTACAATAAATTCAGGGCTTAAAGCTCTTAGTTTATTTATGAACTGTTCATCTTTGATCCTCTGAGGTTGAACAACAGGTATGCTGTATTGATCCGCTAAATCCTTTATTGGTGGTTGACTCAATATTCGCCCTCTTCCTCTCTGCTTTGCTGGTTGAGTTACCACCAGTCTAATTTCTTCTTTAGAAGAAATCAAAGCTCTAAAAGATGGTAATGAAAACTCAGCGGTCCCAAAAAATACTATTGACATAAAAACACTCTTGCCTGATTATTCTTTTTTCCTTAAGGAGGTGGAATCTAACTTTGCTTAGAGATAGATTTAATGTACTTTTTTTTGAAAAACTCTCTTTTAATAAGGCTTAGGTGATCAAAAAAAAGAATGCCATTAAGATGGTCTATTTCGTGCTGGATCACTCTTGAGAGTAGTCCTGTACACTCTACTTCAATCGGCTTCATCTCTCTATTTAAACCCTTAACAAGTACCCTTGCTTTCCTTTTTATAGTTGCTAAGTGCTTAGGGACACTTAGACAACCCTCTTCAGAATCAATGAACCCCTCACTTTCTATTAGTTCAGGATTTATAATTATAAGCAAAGGATCACCATCTTCTTTCCAGCTGGTATCAACAACAATAATCCTTCTTGATTCACCCACTTGGGGAGCTGCCAAACCTATTCCTGAAGCACTATACATCGTCTCGATCATGTCATCTATAAGAGTATCAATCTCTTTTGTATATTCTTGTACAGGAGCTGATTTTTGTCTTAAGATTTCGTGAGGATATCTGTATATACTACGTATTGCCATAATGAATTATAACATAACAGTCTCTTGCGAATAAAAAGAATAGTTACTGCAAAGGATCAGGTATTAAAATTGTAATTTTATGTAATGTGAATGCATACATATCTAAAAGGCTCTACAGTTCTATCACACGAAAATTTTCACTAAAGCCTTTCACTACTGCAAATCTGAAGTGCAATCTGGACAAAGAATAGCTTTTACTGATATTGTTGAAAAACAGTAAGGACACTCTTTAGTAGTTGGTATAGGTGGCGGGATTTCCTTCTGTCTTTTAAACCTGTTAACATTTTTAATTAGTAAGAAAACAGAAAAAGAGACAATCAAAAAGCTTTTGATTGTATTTATGAAAAGTCCAAAATTTAGAGTCACAGCCCCGGCTTTTTTAGCATCTGCGACAGTGGCATAAGGAGGAGTGGTGGTTCCTTCTTTCAGTACAATAAAAAGATTCGAGAAGTCAACTTTACCTAAGAGTAAACCAATTGGTGGCATTATTACGTCATTTACTAAAGAATTAACGATTGAACTGAAAGCTGCTCCAATTATGATACCAACAGCCATATCAATTACATTGCCCTTCATTGCAAATTCTTTAAATTCTCTAAACATTTTGCTTCCCTTAAGATGTACTTAATTAAAAACTATACTACATTCTTGTTTAAATGAGTACCATACATTTAAGAGAATCCTGCGCTTCTGCTGTAATCCTGTAAGCCTTTTCTGTCTCCTCTATTGAAAATTTATGGGTAACCAGCCTATCAGCAGATAATATCCCCTCTTGAATGAAATTTAAAGCCCTTTTAGTGTCTTCAGGTCCACAGGAATAGCTTGCCCTTATAGTGATATCATTAAAATAAATGTGGTTAGTGTTTATTATAAGCCTCTCACCAGGTTTAGAAGGGGTGAAAAGCATTAGAGTACCACCCTTTGCAACGCATTTAAGACCTTCTTGGATAGCTTTTATGTCGTTTGGGCAAACTATAACGACGTTAGCTAAATAACCCTCGGTGTAATCTTTTACAAAGGAGAAAAGATCTTCTTTTGATACATCTATAACTGAATCGGCGCCAAATTCGATTGCTTTTTTTAATCTAAAAGGTACAAGATCTGCCCCGAGTATTTTTTTTGCACCAAAAAATCGACCCAGAATAATATGTACTTGTCCCATAAACCCTAATCCGATAACTAACATCGTATCTCCTTCTTTAATTAGGGAACGGGAAAGAGACTTAACCACACAGGCAACTGGCTCTATCAAAGCGCCATCTTCAAAGGGCAGATTCCCAGGTAATTTAATTGTATCATTCACAACTATATTTTTTGGTGCAATAAAATACTCTGAAATGCCTCCGGGGATTATCTTGCTTTCAGCCCAGGTTTTACAATGGACGTAATCACCCCGCTGGCAGTAACGGCATTGAAGGCATGGTGCGTGATGATGGACAAAGACTCTATCTCCTATGGTAAAAGGGACGGAATCATTCAAACCTTCTCCTATTTTTACAACTTCACCTGTCATCTCATGACCTAAAACGAGAGGCGCCTTTTTCTCTATATACCATTTCATTACTTCTCCTGAACAAATACCACATGCTCTCGTCTTAATTAACATTTGATCACTTTTGACTTCAGGGATAGGAACTTCTTCTATTAAGATATTACCAAAAGAATAAAGCTTAGCTACTTTCATGAACATTTCTTTTGAGATTAAAAATTAACTTAGAGCAATTAAGCTCTAAGTTAATACAAGTAGTTGATTTAGAAAGTTAGCTTTCAGTAGTCTCCAAACTAAGATCTTCTTTAATTGTTCCTTGCATTTTATTATAAAAATCGCCTTTTATAAAGGTGTCTCTATACCTTAACATTCCTGTTCCTGCAGGAATTATTTTGCCCATTATAACATTCTCTTTAAGCCCTTCCAATTTATCTATTTTGCCAGATAGAGCTGCTTCAGTAAGAACCCTTGTTGTCTCTTGGAAAGAAGCTGCAGAAACCCAACTATCTGTCGAAAGAGATGCCTTCGTAATACCAAGAAGTAAAGGCCTACCTTGAGCTGGCCTCCCACCTTGTTCTTTTACCCGAGCATTTTCTTCAAAATAGGTTGCGCGATCTACTTCATCCCATATCAAAAAATTGGTATCTCCAGGATCCTCAATTCTTATCCTTCTCGTCATTTGTCTGACGATTACCTCTATATGTTTATCATTAATACTAACTCCTTGAAGTCTGTAAATCTTCTGCACCTCTTCAACTAAGTATTTTTGTAATTCAGCTGGCCCAAGTATATCCAAAATATCATGGGGGTCTACAGAACCATCCATCAAGGGCTCCCCAGCTTTCACCCAATCTCCATCGTGAACGGTAACATGCTTACCCTTAGGGATAGTATATTCTTTTACTTCGTCACCACTTCTAACAGTCAAAATTCGCATACCTTTACGAGTTCCCTCGAATTTGACCACCCCGTCTATTTCTGATACCAAAGCCTGCTCTTTAGGTTTACGAGCCTCAAAAAGCTCAGCGACTCTCGGCAGACCTCCTGTAATGTCCTTAGTCTTTGTAGTTTCGCGTGGTATCTTTGCTAATATATCTCCTGGATAGACATAATCATTCTTTTCAACTAAGATATGCGCTCCAGCTGGTAGTGGATACGTTGCAGGGTTATTGGTTCCTGGTAACTTTGCGGTCTTGCCTGTTTCATCTTTTATTGAAATCCTGGGTCTATAAGGAGCTGGATTATCTATTACTACCTTTGATGCAAGGCTGGTTATTTCATTTACCTCCTCTTTGAAGGTGACTCCTTCAATAATGTCACCAAGAGCCACTCTTCCACCTATCTCTGTTAGTATTGGAGTTGAATAGGGATCCCATTCCACAAAAGGTGTCCCTGCTTCTATGGGCATTCCGTCGTTAACTGGTATTATATTCCCAGACTCATCCTTCATAAATATTTTGGCACCATAAACAAGATTATGCTTCTCTCTCTCTCTGCCCATTGAGTCCACAATTGCAACCATTGCATTTCTATTAAGTACAACAAGTTGCCCCTCTTTATTTCTTACTGCATTGACATCAATGAATTTTATGAAACCAGAATTTTTAGCTATCAAGACAGCTTGCTCAATAACTTTTGTTGCAGCACCACCAATATGAAAGGTTCTCATTGTTAGCTGAGTCCCTGGTTCTCCTATTGATTGGGCTGCTATAATCCCTATTGCTTCACCAACCTCAGCAGGTTCACCACGAGCGAGGTCCATACCATAACATTTAGCACAAACCCCTCTTTTCGACTCACAAGTCAAAACAGACCTAATCTTGACTTTGTCAATTCCTGCATCAACAATTCTTTTTGCAAGATTAGCATCAATATTATCATTTCTAAGGGCTATTATTTCACCAGTCAAAGGATCTTTTACTTTATTAGCTAAGGTTCTCCCGAATATTCTCTCTTCTAAAGGCTGTATTACCTCTCCACCTTCTATGAGCGGAGTTATAAAAATACCCTCAAGAGTTCCACAATCCTCTTCTGTTAGTATTACATCTTGTGCAACATCTACAAGTCTTCTTGTTAAATAGCCTGCATTGGCAGTCTTAAGAGCAGTATCTGCGAGTCCTTTTCTTGCTCCATGGGTGGAAATAAAATATTGAATAGGACTGAGGCCTTCTCTAAAGTTTGCGGTGATAGGTGTCTCTATTATTTCTCCAGATGGTTTTGCCATCAATCCTCTCATCCCGGCAAGCTGTCTAATCTGAGCTGTACTACCTCTTGCACCAGAATCAGCCATCATAAAGATACTATTGAATGATCTTCTTTCTTTTAGGCTTTCCTCTGAAAGTGGAACTCCCTCTTCAGCGCCAAGTTCTCTCATCATCTCCTCAGCTACCTTCTCTGTAACATTTGCCCATATATCAATTACTTTGTTATATCTTTCGCCTTGGGTTATTAGACCTTCAGAGTATTGTCTTTGAACTTCTATCACTTCTTGTTCAGCTTCCTTGATTAGGTCAGCCTTTTTAGAAGGAACATGCATATCGCTAATGCATATCGAGATACCAGCCAAAGTTGAATAATGGAATCCCAACTTCTCAAGATTATTTAAAAATACTACCGTTTCTCTTTTTCCGCATACCTCATGTATATACTCTATCAACTTACCTAACTCTTTTTTAGTTAACTCCTTATTAATCATTGAAAAAGGAACACCCTTAGGTAATATCTCCCTAAATATTATCCTCCCAACTGTTGTTGTTACAATCTCTCCATCCATTCTTACTCTTATCTTTGCATGTTCTTCAACTATCCCAGATTGATAAGCTTGTATTACATCCTCAGGATCAGCAAATAACATATTTTCGCCTAATGCACCACTCTTTTGCTTAGTGAGGTAGTATACCCCCAAGACCATATCTTGTGTAGGTATAACTATAGGTTTCCCATTAGCTGGCGACAAAAGGTTGTTGACGGACATCATCAGAATCCTTGCTTCTATCTGAGCCTCAAGGGATAGAGGCACATGAACTGCCATCTGATCTCCATCAAAATCTGCATTAAAAGCTGTACAGACTAATGGATGGAGTTGTATGGCTTTGCCTTCAATTAAGACTGGGTCAAAAGCCTGAATCCCCAATCTATGTAAAGTTGGGGCTCTATTTAAAAGAACAGGGTGTTCTTTAATAACTTCTTCTAAGGCATCCCAAACCTCAGGTTTTTCTTTTTCTACCAATCTTCTTGCTTGTTTTATAGTATTAGCTAAACCTTTTTCTTCAAGTTTACTGAAAACAAAAGGCTTAAAAAGCTCTAAAGCCATGGTTTTGGGTATTCCACACTGGTGTAACTTAAGTTCAGGACCAACTACTATAACTGATCTTCCAGAATAGTCAACTCTCTTGCCTAAAAGGTTCTGCCTAAAACGACCTTGTTTACCCTTAATCATATCACTTAGTGACTTTAAAGATCTTTTTGCTCCAGCTTTGAGGGATTTAACCTTCCTGCTGTTGTCAAAAAGGGAGTCAACAGCTTCCTGAAGCATCCTTTTCTCATTTTTAATTATTACACTTGGAGCTTTAAGATCAATTAATCTTTTCAATCTATTATTTCTATTTATCACTCTTCTGTAAAGATCATTCAAATCAGAGGTAGCAAAACGTCCTCCATCCAAAGGAACAAGGGGTCTTAGATCAGGAGGCAAAACAGGAATTACGTCAAGGATCATCCATTCTGGTTTGTTGCCCGATTTTATAAAGGCTTCAACAATTTTTAATCTCTTTGTTAATTTTCTCTTCATCCCCAAAGAGGACGCACTATCTATCTTTGATTTTAATTCTTTAGAAAGAGCTTCAAGATCCACTCTTCTAAGCAATTCTCTAATAGCTTCAGCTCCCATTCCTGCATTAAAGCGATTTCCATAATCATTAAGGTATCTTTTATATTCATCTTCAGATAATAATTGCTTATTTTTTAAAGGGGTATCACCTGCATCTATAACAACATATTCTTCAAAATATAAAACCTTCTCTAATTGTCTGATGGTCATATCAAGAAGCGTTCCTATCCTGCTTGGCACTCCCCGTAAAAACCATACATGGGCAACAGGAGTCGAGAGTTCAATGTGCCCCATTCTCTCTCTTCTTACCTTAGACTGTATTACCTCGACTCCACATTTATCGCAAATTACGCCGCGATGTTTCATTCTCCTATATTTACCGCAAAGACATTCCCAATCCTTAACAGGACCGAAAATCTTTGCACAAAATAGACCGTCTGGTTCTGGCTTGAATGTGCGGTAATTTATAGTTTCAGGCTTCTTCACTTCACCATGAGAGAGTTCTCTAATCTTTTCAGGTGAAGCGAGTTTTATCCTTATGGCACTAAAATTCTTGAGATCCTTAGGTTTCTGAAAAATTTCCTCTATTATCAACTTAACTCCTCCTAGTCGGTTTCATTTCTAAAAGTTCAACATCTAAACAGAGACTCTGGAGTTCCTTAATAAGAACGTGGAAGGATTCAGGTACCCCAGAATTTAACACTGGATCTCCTTTTACAATTGCCTCATACATCTGCGATCTACCTGTAATGTCATCGCTTTTAACTGTTAGAAACTCCTGAAGGGTATAGGCAGCTCCATAAGCTTCTAACGCCCACACCTCCATTTCACCTAATCTTTGACCACCGAATTGTGCCTTTCCACCAAGTGGTTGTTGAGTAACTAAGGAATAGGGTCCTATAGATCGAGCATGTATCTTGTCTGCTACGAGATGATGTAACTTTAGCATATACATGCATCCAACAGTAACAGGTCTCTTAAAGGGCTCGCCTGTTCTTCCATCGTATAGTATTGTTTGCCCGGTTGTGGGAAGACCAGCCTTCTTCAATAAGTCTTTTATGCCATTTTCTTTTAATCCCTCAAAAGGAGGATTAGCAATGTATAGTCCAAGAGACATTGCTGCCCAGCCAAGATGTGTCTCCAAGACTTGTCCCACATTCATTCTAGAAGGAACCCCTAAGGGATTTAGAACTATATCAACTGGGGTGCCGTCGGGAAGATAAGGCATATCCTCTTCAGGCAATATCATAGATACAACACCCTTATTGCCATGACGACCCGCCATTTTATCGCCTATCTGAATCTTTCTCTTCATCGCTATGAAGACCTTTACTATTTTATTAACTCCTGGAGGTAGTTCATCTCCTTTCTTTAATCTCTCAATTCTTTCCAAATATTTTTTCTCGACCTTACGAATATGATTATTAATTTGACTACTAATTTTCTCTAAATCAGTTTTTAAATTTATATCTTCTATCCTAGCCTTTATGAGAAGATTAATGTCTTTTATTTTATCGAGATCTAATTCGTCTAACTCTTTATTCTTAGAACAAAGCACCTCTTTTGTTTGAGGATCTCTAATTTCTTCCAAAAGTCTTCTGCCCTTTAAAAGTTCTTTGATCTTTAATTCTTTTTCTAACTTTAAAAGTCGGATTTCTTCCTCCAAATCCCTTTGAAGTTTTTTTATGGCATCGGCTTCTATCTGTTTTGTTCTTTCATCCTTTTCTATGCCTTTTCTTGAAAGAATTTTAACATCAACAACAACACCTTCTATGCCAGGCGGAACATATAAGCTACTCTCTTTGACTTCCTCTGCTTTGTCTCCAAAGATTGCCCTTAAGAGTTTATCCTCGGGGGTCAAGGGTGTCTCACCCTTAGGGGTAACCTTGCCAACCAAAATATCCCCGGCTTTCACTTCCGCACCGATTCTTATTATCCCACTCTCATCGAGATCTTTTAAGGCACCTTCCCCTACATTTGGTATATCTCTTGTAATTTCCTCTGAACCAAGTTTTGTCTCTCGTGCTTCTACATAAAATTCTTCTATATGAACTGAAGTGTAAACATCATCTTTTACTAATCTTTCACTAATTAATATTGCATCTTCAAAGTTATAACCACCCCATGGCATAAAAGCAACTAAGACATTTTGTCCAAGAGCTAATTCGCCACCATCAGTTGCTGGTCCATCAGCAAGTATACTCCCCTTTTCGACTCTGTCACCAACATTAACAATGGGTCTTTGGTTCATACAGGTGCCTTGATTAGAGCGCCTAAATTTTATGAGATCGTATATATCGATAATGTTAAAGTCATCTCCAGGCTCGGTAGCTCTTACTACAATTCTTTTAGCATCTACACTCTCTACAATACCAGCTCTTTTTGCAATGACAAGCCAACCTGAATCTCTGGCAGCTACATACTCCATACCTGTACCTACAAAAGGAGCTTGAGGTTTTAATAAAGGTACTGCCTGTCTTTGCATATTTGAACCCATCAATGCTCTGTTAGCATCGTCATTCTCTAAGAAAGGGATTAGTGATGCAGAAAGCCCAATTATTTGTTTAGGCGAAACGTCCATATACCTAACATTTTCAACTTTGTCCATCTTAAAATCACCACCAATTCGTGCAAAAACAACCTCACCTATAAGATTACCTTCTGCATCTATTGGAGATGTAGCTTCTGCAATAAGATGTCTTTCGCTATCTAAAGCTGATAAATAATGTATCTCATCGGTTGCCTTACCATTTACTACTAATCTGTAAGGCGCTTCAATAAAACCAAATTCATTTATCCGAGCATATATAGCAAGGGAGGTTATTAGTCCTATATTGGGTCCTTCAGGAGTCTCAATTGGACAGATTCTACCATAGTGGGTGGGATGAACATCTCTAACTTCAAAGCCTGCTCGCTCCCTTGTCAACCCACCAGGACCTAATGCAGAAAGCCTCCTTTTATGAGTTATTTCTGATAAAGGATTAGTCTGATCCATAAATTGACTCAATTGACTTGAACCAAAAAATTCTTTAATAGCTGCCATTACAGGCTTAGCACTAATAAAGTCATGGGGCATTGCAGAGTCAATTTCAGTAATACCCATCTTCTCTTTTACTGTCCTTTCCATTCTGGCAAGCCCTATTCTAAATTGATTTTCTAAGAGCTCGCCTACCCCCCTCACTCTTCTATTACCTAAGTGATCAATATCATCTACTTCACCTTTACCAGTCCTAAGATTTAAGAGGTATCTAATTATCTCTATAATATCTCTATTGTCTAAAACCCTTTGCTCAAGAGGTGTATCAAGTCCTAATTTTTGATTTATCTTCAATCTCCCAACAGGTGATAGATCATACCTTTTGGGATCAAAGAACAAACCGTTAAAGAGTTCAAGAGCAGCAGCCTCAGTAATCGGCTCTCCAGGTCTAAGCTTTTTGTAAACCTCCTTTAAAGCTTCCTTCTTAGAAGTCACTTTGTCCATAAGGAGGGTCTCTCTTAGAGAAGATAAATAATTGACATTGTCTATGTATAAAAGTTCCAATTTATTAATGTTTAACGAGAGAATTCTTTCCAGAATCTCCTCAGTTATCTCCTTATTTCCATCCAATATAACTTCACCAGTATCAGGATCTACAATATCTTTCAGAGTAATTCTACCGATTATTTCGCTTTTCGTTATAGGAATTTCTTTTATCCCAGCTTGTTCTAATTTTCTCAATACAAGTTTTGATATTTTACTGCCTTCTTTTACTATTATTTCATCTGTTTCAGGTGATTTAATATTGTTTTTTGTTCGTAATCCAACGAGAATATCACTTACTGGTCTAAAAAAGGTATTTCTGTCTACAATTTTTATTTCTTCAATAGGATAGAATATTTTGAGAAGATCCTCATCTGAATATCCAAGACACTTTAGTACTATGGTGGCTGGCAATTTTTTTCGTCTATCGATTCTTACATAAAGAATGTCCTTAGAATCAAATTCAAAGTCGAGCCAGGAACCTCTAACAGGTATAACTCTTGCCATATAAAGGAGTCTGCCACTGATATGAGTTTTGGTTTTATCAGGGGCAAAATAAACCCCTGGTGATCTATGAAGCTGGCTCACAACAACTCTTTCCACACCATTAATGATAAAGCTACCATTGTCAGTCATCATGGGTAGATCTCCCATGTAAATCTCTTGTTCTCTCGATTCCTTTAATGTCCTTTTATTCTCCTCACTCTTGTCCCAAATGTTGAGCCTCACTTTTATTTTTAGTGGTGCAGCATATGTTAAGCCCTTTTCAAGACACTCACTTTGAGTATATTTGATCTCGCCAATATCATAGCTTATGAACTCTATGGAAGCAGTCTCATTATAATCTACTATCGGAAAAACACTTTTTAAGGCGGCTTGTAACCCTTCATCAACTCTATCCTCATAATAGACGTCCTTTTGTAAAAACCTATCGAAGGATTTTTTTTGGAATTCGATAAGATAGGGGACATCTATTATTGGTAGAATTTTACCTACGTTTAGTCTTTCTCTTGGAAATCTCAACATATTACCTCTTCACTTTAAAAAATCAAGTGGTTAAGGATTGATACTCTCAAAAAAAATCGCTTTTATAACTTTGTGGCAGCAAAGGACATTCTTCAACGATTGATCCTCCTTTGTAGTCTGCCCAAGAAAAGTTCTTTAAAAAGCTAATATCCTTAACCACTTAATATTATTTTTTTACTTTATTTCTACCTTTGCGCCTTCGGCTTCGAGCTTTGATTTAATTGCTTCTGCTTCTTCTTTTGAGACTCCTGTTTTTACAGGTTTTGGAGCGCCATCAACAAGATCTTTAGCCTCCTTTAATCCAAGAGATGTTATCTCTCTTACTACTTTAATAACCTGGATCTTCTTTTCTCCTGCTGATTGAAGAATTACATCAAAACTTGTTTTTTCTTCCTCCTTAGGAGCGGTCGGTGTAACTGTTCCTACAGGAGCAGCTACAGCAACAGGCGCTACTGCAGTTACTCCATATCTCTCTTCAAACTCTTTAATAAATTGAGACATTTCAAGAATTGTCATATTGTCAAAAAATTTAAAGACCTCTTCTTTAGTTATTGCCATTTAATTTCCTCCACTTTGTTCTTTTTTGTTCTTAAGGGATTCTAAAGCATAATAAAGTTGAGTTATTGTTGAGCGCAAGGTTAAAGCAAAACCCTTCATAGGATATTGTAAGGCTCCCAACAACATACTATAAAGTGCGGTACGAGATGGTAGAGTAGATAAAGCCTTGATTTCTTCAACTGTGTAAACCTTACCTTCTATAACACCGGTTTTAATCTTCAATTTTTCATTTTCCGAAGTAAAGTCAAGAAGCTTCTTTGCTATAGCAATTGGATCTCCATAACCAAAGACAATAGCAGTAGGACCATTAAAAAAATCAATTGCAGATTCAACAGGGGTTTGTTTTGCAGCGATTCTTGCAAGGGTATTTTTAACAACTTTAAACTCTCCACCAGTTTCCTTGATTTTTAACCTCAAACCTGAAATCTCCGACACAGTTAACCCCTTATACTCAGTCAGTATAACAGCCTTTGCATTCATCAATTTTTCAGAAATTTGATCAATCTGTTTTGATTTTTTTTGCTTTGTGATCAGGGGGGTTCCTCCTTCCTCAGAGACCATAATTATATATATGTATTTTGTAATGACTTAATAAAAGTCGATAAGGACTATCCTCATGTCTCGGTAGGTTGGTCTTCTAATTTAAACAACCACTTTGACCATTTAAAGTAGGCAAATAGCTTGCCATTCTACCTACGGTCTCTGACACTAATTTAAATGAATACAGACAAAGTCTGATTGTTAGTAAATGTTTGTCCCTATGATATCTTTAATTTTTGAAAGTCAACCTTCACACCAATTCCCATAGTAGAAGAAATAGTTATACGCTTTATGTATTTACCTTTTGAAGTAGGCGGTTTTGCTCTTATGACTGACTTCAAAACACTTATAGCATTTTCAAAGAGTTTCTCTTTATCAAAAGAAACTTTACCAATTGGCACATGAACAATGCCAGTTTTGTCAACTTTATATTCAACTTTGCCAGCTTTAATTTCTTTAACAGCTTTTGCTATATCGAATGTAACAGTTCCTAACTTAGGATTAGGCATTAACCCTCTAGGTCCTAATATTTTACCTAATTTTCCGACTAAACCCATTAAATCTGGTGTTGCAACTGCCTTATCAAAATCGAGCCAACCTTGCTGAATCTTTTCAACAAAATCCTCTGCGCCCACATAATCTGCACCAGCTTCTAAGGCTTCCTTTTCCTTCTCACCCTTAGCAAAAACTAAAACTTTCACTTTCTTACCAGTGCCATTTGGAAGTACTACTGTACCTCTCACCATTTGATCTGACTTTTTTGGATCTACACCCAGATTAATTGCCATATCAACTGTCTCATCAAATTTAGAGAAAGAATTTTCCTTTATTATGGAAATTGCCTCCTCCAATGTATAATCCTTAGTGAGTTCTATTCTTTTTTTAACTGCCTCAAGTTTCTTACCCATTTGGTACTCCTCTCAGTCCTTTATTTCAACTCCCATACTTTTTGCTGTGCCTTTGACGATATTTATTGCTGCCTCTAAAGAGGTTGTATTGAGATCTGGTAATTTCTTTTTTGCTATCTCCTCTATCTGCGCACTTGTTAAAGTGCCTACTTTAGTTTTATTAGGATTATTAGAACCCTTTATAATACCGGCAGCTTTTTTTATTAGCTCTGATGTTGGAGGGGTCTTAAGAACGAAGGTAAAGGATCTATCGCTATAAATGCTTAAAACTACAGGGGTTAAAGTGTCACCCATCCCTTGAGTTTTAGCATTGAATTGCTTACAAAATTCCATTATATTTATACCGTGAGGACCTAACGCTGGACCAACAGGCGGCGCTGGATTAGCCTTGCCTGCAGGGATAACGAGTTTAACTTGGGCTACAATCTCTTTTTTTGCCATTTAATCCTCCAATCTTGATTACAGACTGAAAAAGAAAGATTTACAAAGTTTCTAAGCCTTCTCTACTTGAAAGAATGAGAGCTCAACAGGTGTCTGCCTCCCAAAAATGCTTACCATCACTCTTAATCTTGAATGATCATAATCAATATCATCTATATAACCCACGAACCCATAAAAGGGTCCCTCTATAATCTTTACTTTGTCACCTTTGTCAAACTTACTTTTGATAGTTGGGGCTGGTCCTCTTTCAATTTGAGTTAATATTGAATCTATCTCTTCTTCTGACAAAGGAACAGGCTTTGTCTTACCAATGAAACCAGTGACCCTTGGTGTATTCTTAATGAGATACCACGTCTCATCATCAAGTTCCATCTCTATGAGAATGTATCCAGGATAGAATTTTTTGCCAAACTCCTTTTTCTTTTTTCCTTTTATCTCAATTATTTTTTCAGAAGGTATTACTATTCTCGAGATTTTATCCTCTATATTACTTACTTTTACCTTCTCTTCTATTGAGGCTTTTACCTTCTCTTCATATCCTGAATATGTATGAACAGCATACCATTTCTTTGCCATTAGCCTATAACCTGAAAATAAGACTAATTATTCTTGAAAGACCAAAATCAACTAATCCCAAAAAAAATCCAATTATCAAAACTGTTATGATGACAACCCATGTGGAGCCTATCAGCTCTTCTTTTGTCGGGTAGTTTACCTTTTTAGTTTCGATTTTAACCTCGTTAAAGAAATTTTTGATTTTCTCGATCATTCCAACCTCATGATTCAGAGGACAAATAAATTTGAATACAGGCCAGGAGGGATTCGAACCCCCAACCCTCGGATTTGGAGTCCGATGCTCTAGCCGTTAGAGCTACTGGCCTAATATATTCAAATTAAGCTTTTATCTCCTTATGAGTAGTGTGCTTTTTACAGTGTCTGCAATATTTTTTGAGATTTAATTTATCTGAGGTATTCTTTTTATTTTTCATACTGGAATAATTCTTATTTTTACATTCAGTGCATTGAAAAAGTATTATATCTCTCATGCAACTACTCCAATATCTCTGTAACTACTCCAGCACCTACCGTCCTTCCACCCTCTCTT
>CAYPJO010000029.1:0-21710 GCA_964411065.1 uncultured Thermodesulfovibrio sp. | reverse complement strand
TGGACTTCCTCTTTGAGGCCCTTACAGGAGATGCATTAAAATCATGACCGTTGAAGATCTCTTTAGCAGATTCTCTTTGAGTATTGAGGTAGGTCTTGGCATTTCAGCTAAGTTGTTTATAGAAGTCCTTGAAGATTGTATCAAGATCTATGGCACTCCCAGAGTTATAAGAACAGATCAGGGAACTGAGTTCAGAAGCTTCACATTTTAGAAGTTTATTCAAAAATAAGGCATACGTCATGAGTTTATAGAAAAAGGCAGTCCTTGGCAAAAGGTTAACCTTGGAAGCTTTAGCTGTAAGCTTAAAGATGAATGCCTAAACAGAAATCTCTTTGAAAATCCATTGGAGGCAAAGGAGGTGATAGAAAAACATAGGATTTTTTATAATAAATAGACCTCAAAGCAGTCGAGGGGGTAAAAGGCCTTCTGAGGTCTTTAGGTATGGTGCGTAAATATGTTATTCCAGTATTTGGGTGCATGGTTTTTATTAACTATTCTTTCGTATTTATACCGTTCCAAAAACGGGGGCATATCACCCTTCTCATAATAGTCCCTACCAAGAAATGCTGTTACTTCTTCCTCTACTGCACTCTGTAGCATCATCCTCGCTCCTATCCTTATTGCTTCAGCTAATGAACTAAATCCGTTCATGAAATTCTGTAAACCTTCATTAATGACTTTTTTGCCTTCTTTGATAAACTCTTAATCATAGGGATAATCCTCCTTTTTTGGAGAATTCCTTTAGGTTATACCCTATTTTGAATTTACAGAAAATATGCTACAATATCCAAACTTGAAAGAGAAATCATCTTAGAAATGAACAAGGCAGGAACTGATTTCAAACTTTATGCCCAGATAAAAATAAAGCCCATGCTAAGTAAATTCATAGGGTTAAAATATATATCTAAAAATACCATATACAATACAAAAGAGGGTAAAAAGGCAGTGAAAGAATGTTATAACCTTTTAATGAAAACCAATCCATTAGGACAACTTTATCCTAATTAAGATCTAACAAAAGCAGCCAGGGACCATCTAAAAGACCAGATCACAACAGGTGCCATAGGCCATCTTGGAAGTGATAACTCTTCTCCCCTTAGATAGAGTTAAAAGATATATAAAAAGCGATTATCTTTATATTGGCGAAAATATATCCTATGGACTCTCCTCAGCTGACGAGATCATCCCCTTTCTGCCGATAAAACGATGGTATACATACGAGAAAGCACAGAGAGACTCTGCTTAACCCAAAATTTAATTTAACAGGGATTGCCTGCGGAGATCATAAAATTTACAAAATAATGTGCGTTATAGTCTACGAAAGAATTCAGAAATAATTTCCCCTTTAAAGATTTCTACAAAATTCAATAAAAAACTCTTGAACCCTATGAGATGCTTTAATTAAATCCTGCCTATTCAGCGGTTCTGAAGTTCTTTCACTGATGATGTTGCTTATCCCTCTAATTTCTACATTTGGCTTCCCATAGAGAGTGCATATATGAGCAACCGCTGCACCTTCCATGTTTTCACAGATTGCATCGAACTTTTTTTCTAACACATACGCCTTGGTCAGTGAACCAGTACATGATGAAAGAGTAACAAAATTTCCTTTTTTTTGAAAACTTTTCAACTCCTGAGGGATATACATTTTAAACTCATTGTAATATTTAACACTGTCGCATTCAATAAGTGGCAATTGAATCTCTTCCAGGGTATGGAAACTATTTTTTAAAGCCAATCCTTCATCGCCATAAATCTCCTTTTCCGCAATAACAATATCTTCTATCCCCAGACCTGAAGAAGGGTAAGCACCGCCTATCCCGATTGTATAAACCGTATCTACTTTGAATTCTTCAAGCATTATTGTAGCACCATAGGCAGCATTTACTTTTCCAACACCGCATACACAAGCTATAACTGGTATATTACTGTGAATTTCCCCCTGATAGAAAAATTTATAGTTATGCCTAAAAGACCGGCATTCAGTAATATTACTCAGAATAATATCGAATTCTAAGGATGTAGCAACTACTATTCCCAAAGCCATAAAAGATGATAAATTATTCCTTATTTATAGCGTAAATTCAAAAATCCAATCAAAAAAATTTTTCCATACTTATTAGCTTAAATAAAACAATAATTTTATTATGCCCTAAAAGCTTTTTAAATTGCTTCAAATTCCTTTGGAATATTTCATTAATGACCTAACCAAAACTATTCACAAAAAACATCAATTTATTATAATTAAAAATAAAAAAGATAGACTTAAGATAAGTGGTATTAAAATCGATTGCCTGAAAAATTTAACTGTTTTGTAATTTTAAAAATGCTCTTTTAAATTTTATCCTGAAGTACTATATAAGAAAGGGCTTTACAACAAAATTATTATTATTTATATAATTATAAATAGAATGAGGAAAGCCAATTTAAGCATGACTTTAAGAGGTAAATATTAAGCAAAAACTGCCTCTGGAGAGTATAATTTTTAAATTCTTCTCAACTTTATGAATGTGATTAAGTTTTCTATTCCAGAAATTATTTTCGGCGTCGGTAGCATCAAATATGTTGGATTATGCGCTAAACAGCTTGGAGCTAAAAAAGTCTTCATAGTAAGTGACTCTGGATTGGAAAAAGCAGGGTGGGTTGCACGTTTAATAGAGTTGATAGAGAAAGACAATTTAAAATGGTCCTATTATTCAGATGTTGTGTCTAATCCAAGAGACTATCAGGTTCATAAAGGAGCGGAAAGGTACCTTTCAGAGCAGGCTGATGTAATTATTGCCTTAGGCGGTGGGAGCCCGATGGATGCTGCAAAAGGCATAGCTATTATTGTGAGCAACGGAGGTCAAATTAGAGATTATGAAGGAGCAAATCGAATCCAGAAACCACTTCCTCCGATGCTTTTTATTCCATCAACAGCAGGAAGCGGTTCTGACATATCACAATTCGCAATTATTACCGATGTGAAAAGACAGATAAAGATGTCTATAATTAGTCGAACTCTTGTGCCTAACATCTCTATTATTGATCCAATTTTATTGACTACCAAGAGTAAAGATCTAATTATATCTTCTGCCCTTGATGCCTTATGTCATGCTATTGAGTCTTATTTATCAAAGATAGCATCTACCTTTACTGAATCACAATCATTGCTTGCAATGAGATTGATATTTGATAATTTAAAGTTAGCCATAGAGACCAAAGACTTAAAATATTTAACTCAACTAAGCATAGCAAGTACCGCTGCTGGTATGGCTTTTAGCAATGCCAGCTTAGGAGCTGTGCATGCTCTTGCCCATGCACTTGGTGGAATGTTTGACACAATGCATGGTTTGGTGCACCCTATTCTTCTACCTCATGTGTTGAGATTTAATCTGCCCGCATGCAGCGAAAAACTCTCAAATATGGGCAAAAACATATTTAATAATAAGATGAAAATAAAATCGGTCGTTGATTCAGCTTCAGATACCATTAAGGCTATCGAGGAGTTTTTTTATCAATTTGACATCACCCTAAGACTTGGTTCGATTGTTAATGACGCTTCGACGTTAGAGACTTTGTGCAAAATGGCAGCCAATGATGCTTGTCTTTTAACAAATCCAAGAAAGGTCACCTGGGAAGAATTGTTGGCAATATGCAAGGAGGCTTGGTAATGCAGGTTAGTCCATCCATTGAAGACCTTATTGGTATTGAATATATAAAGCTTGGATACTATAAAGAATTACAAGACAAAATTGCAGAACTTGAGGCTATTAATGCCCAACTCGAAGTTAAGCAACAGCATATACAAAGCATATTAGAGGGCATAACTGATGTAATGGCAATTATATCTTTAGATTTACGTATCACCTCTGTCAATCGCTTTTATTTTGAGATATTTGAAGATAAAAACCCTATCGGCAAATTTTGTTATAAAGTTTTCAGGCAAAGAGAAGATATCTGCCCTGACTGCCCAATTTTTACTGCCATCCAAGTTAATCAAGTCCAAAGGCAAGTAGCCATGATCCCAATTGCAGGCAAAATACATCATTTCGAGATCACCGCATCACCTCTCAGAAACTCTGCAGGATATCCCTATAGTATTCTACTTTTAAAAAGAGATGTAACTTTAGAAAAAGAATATCAAGCGAAATTTTATCAGGCTGAAAAGATGTCGACTATTGGTATGTTGGCAGCAGGAATTGCCCATGAGATAAACAATCCTCTAACTGCAATTTCTGGGTTTGCACAGGGATTAAAACGCAGACTAACAAGTATGAAAAAAGATCTTGACAAAACTTTATCTAAAGAATTTGAAGAATATCTAACAATTATTCTGAAAGAGTGCAAACGGTGTAAGGAGATCGTGCAGAATCTGCTTGATTTAGGACGTCCAAAACAGCAAAAATTCAGTCCCTTAGATCTTAATCAGATAATAATAGATACTATACAACTCATAAGAAGTCAGGCGAGAAAAAAAAGACAGAATTTTATCATTCTTAAACTCTCCAAATTATCGCCTCTTATATATGGAGATTTATCTCAGTTAAAGCAGGTATTTTTGAATTTACTTTTAAACTCTATCGATGCAATCGAAAATAAGGGGACTATAACTATCACAACCTCAATAAAAGAAAACCGATGGGTTGAAGTTTCAATAATTGATACTGGTAAGGGGATTGATCCTGATCATATGGATAAACTTTTTGAACCCTTTTTCACAACCAAGCCGCCTGGCAAGGGAACGGGTATAGGTCTATCTACCTGTTATAACATTGTGAAAAACCACGGCGGTGAAATTTCTGTTGTAAGTGAATTGGGGAAGGGCTCAACATTTACAGTGCGATTACCTATTAATGCCTTTATCCCTCTTGAAACTGTCGAGTTTTACCAAGATGATATCCGATAGTCCAATTCTCATTCTTTTGGTTGATGATGAAGACTCTATTAGACTGCTAATAAAAAGGGAATTATCAGATAGTCGTCGTACCGTTTTAACAGCAGGCACAGCAAAGGAAGGTCTCTCTATTTGTAAAAAAAATGCATTCGATATCATTATTCTCGATATTCGCCTCCCCGATGGCAACGGCATCGATTTGATGGAGCGTTTTCGAGTTGCCAACCCAGCTTCTGAAATTATAATTATAACAGGCTATGGAGATATTGAAAGCGCTGTAACTGCTATGAAAAAAGGTGCCTACGATTATATAGCCAAGCCTTTCTCATTAGAAAGGCTTGAGCTTGTTGTCGATAAAGCTTTTCAGAAGGTGTGCCTTCAAAGAGAAAATCTAATCTTGAAGCATTCTAAAACCAACTATGAACAACCAATGTTAGTTGGCACATCTCAAAGTATTAGACAAATTAAGTATTTGATAGACAAAGTAGCCCCTACGAATGCCCCTGTGTTAATCACTGGAGAGAGCGGCACAGGTAAAGAGGTGGTTGCGAACTTAATTCACTTTAAAAGTTTAAGGAAAGATAAACCTTTTATAATAAAAAACTGTGGTACTCTTCAAAAAGAACTTATAAGAAGTGAACTCTTTGGATATACAAAAGGAGCTTTTACAGGTGCTGTTCAATCCCATGAGGGGCTGATAATGCTTGCTGAAGGTGGGACACTCTTTTTAGATGAGATTGGTGAACTACCAATGGATGCCCAGTCTGCCCTTTTAAGATTATTAGAAAATCATACTTATCGCCGAGTTGGTGAGAAGCAGGAAAGAATTGCTGATGTCAGATTCTTATTTGCCACAAATAGAAATTTATCAGAAGAGGTAAAAAAGGGTGGTTTTAATGAAGCCCTTTTTCATCGTATTAATGTCCTTAATATAAATATTCCTCCCCTGCGAGAGCGTCCCGAAGATATTCCCCTATTAGTTGAGCACTTTTTGAGAAAATTAAGTTTTCCTCAACCGCCTTGTATCTTATCAAACAATATAATGCAATATTTGGTAGACTACCACTGGCCAGGGAATGTTAGAGAACTACGCAATGTAATAGAAAGGGCTATAATACTTACTGAAAACGGCATAATAACAGAGCAGGTTCTGCCCGCTGAAATCATCAAGAAATCACAATCTTTCACTAAAAAGATCTTTACAGAACCTGAAAATTTATCATTACAGGCTGTTGAAAAACAGCATATTATTCAAGTATTAAATCTTTTCGCAGGTAATAGATCTAAAGCTGCAGAAGTCTTAGGTATAAGCAGAAAAACTCTTTATCGCAAACTCAAAGAATATAACCTTCTTAATTTCATTCCTAAATTAAAAGCTCAATAGTCAAGCTTTTCAACACTCAAAGCCTCTTAAAACTTTTTTTAGTCGAAGGATTGGTTGAGGAATATCAAGAAAAGAAAAAAATTTTTTCTGCTAATTTAAAAATGGGTTTTTAAAGATATGGCTTTGTTTCCTTTTGACTTATAAAAATTTTATACTTGTACAAAATGATACAGTTAAGAGTGTTACATTCATAGGCTATTTAAAAAAGTCTGGAATAAAAGGTGAGTCAAAATTTCTTTCCAGGCCTATCAGCGAATATATTGAGATCAGTTTTGTAAAGGATTTACCTTCCTGGTTCATAATTTGCATGTATCTTACTTAGCAAATAATAAAAAATCCATATCCTAATAGAGCTATCGGCATCATTGATGCCAGCTTAACATTATAATATCTAAAGGAGGAATTTAAAATGGCAGTAGGAGAGCAAGTTTTCGGGTTTTACATCCCTACCGTAACACTGATGGGTGTAGGAGCTCATAAGCAAATAGGTGAAAGGGTAAAGATCCTTGGAGGTAAAAAACCCTTTATATGCACCGACAAAGGTATAGTAAAAGCTGGGATTATTGACTCATTAGTGGATATTATCAAAAAGGATGCTAAAGTAGATTGTGTGATTTATGATGAGACAATTCCAAATCCAACGGATGACAATGTCCATAAGGGAGTTGACCTTTACAAGGCTAAAGGTTGCGATATGATTATTTCTGTTGGTGGTGGAAGCTCCCATGATTGCGGTAAAGGCATAGGGATCATAGTAACTAACGGTGGTAAAATTCATGACTACGAAGGAATTGATAAATCAACTAAGAATATGCCTCCCTTTATTGCCGTTAACACCACTGCAGGGACAGCAAGCGAAATGACCCGTTTTTGCATCATTACAGACACCAGCAGAAAAGTAAAAATGGCAATTGTTGATTGGAGAGTAACTCCAAATGTAGCTATCAATGACCCCCTTCTAATGGTAGGCATGCCACCAGCACTCACTGCAGCTACAGGTATGGATGCTTTAGCTCACGCTGTTGAAGCATACGTATCAACCATTGCCACCCCAGTAACAGACGCATGTGCACTTAAGGCTATCGAATTAATTTTTGGAAATCTTAGGGCTGCGGTTGCAAATGGTGGCGATATGGTAGCTCGCGATAACATGGCTTATGCTGAGTATCTTGCTGGTATGGCTTTTAATAATGCAAGCTTAGGCCATGTTCATGCAATGGCTCACCAGCTTGGTGGATTCTATGATCTTCCACACGGGGTATGCAACGCTATTCTTCTACCCCATGTAGAGAGATTCAATATGCTTGCAAAACTCGACCGTTTTGTTGATATGGCAAAGGCAATGGGTGAGAATGTTGAAGGACTATCAAAGCGTGCAGCCGCTGAAAAAGCTATTGAAGCGATCAAAACTCTTTCTGCTGATATAGGTATCCCAAGAGGCCTAAAAGAGTTAGGTGTCAAAGAAGAAGACTTAAAGATAATGGCTGAAAATGCCCAAAAGGATGCATGCGGATTTACAAATCCTCGCTGCCCTACTTTAGAAGATGTGATCCAAATCTATCGGAACGCTCTATAGAATTAGTTTTTCTTTGAACATTATAATTTTATTACAGCAGGAGCAATGATCTTCCTCCTGCTGTAATAAATTATTACTGAGTGACAAACTTTATCAGCTATATCAACATTTTTCAGCTATAGGGGAAAAAGATCAAAGGCAGTTTCCTTTTACAGAAATTATGGTGGTGGCTTTATTAAAGAGTTTGAAACCAAAATAATCATTATTAACAAACTTCAAAATGTGATATTATTTAAAAAGAGTTTTAAGTTTGAAATTTTTAAAAGTATAACCATTTTTCGCTATATATTGTTGCGATCAATCTTATGCCACTTGCTAATCCTTTCTAAGTAGATGGAAAGTTTCTTTTAATTTCGGTGAATCGTTATTGAAAGCTACTGGATACTTGGAAAAAGATAAAGATTTCTATGAGCAAAATTTACTTATAAAATAGCCAGATATCTGATTTTTACAAGAATTATTGATAATAACACCTAAGACCAGAGTTAATATGAGGTGGCAAAGATATAATTTTAAAAGGGTTTGAAAATATATCGAAAATTATGAACCTAACTCCATCCCAAAAAGGGTGAATTAAAAAACTTAAGGGGGTAAAAAGATGGATAAAATTTTACGGATTAATATGGGAGCTGAAGGGGGACCTAAGTTTACTATAACTGATCTCGGTGACTATGCAGGCTTTGGTGGTAGAGGGATGACTTCAGCAATAGTATCAAAAGAAGTTCCACCTCTATGCCACCCTCTTGGACCAGAGAACAAGTTTGTCATTGCTCCTGGCTTACTAAGCGGGACTGCCGCTGCAATGTCAGGGAGGCTATCGGTAGGATGTAAAAGCCCTCTAACAGGAACCATTAAAGAATCAAACGCTGGTGGACAACCTGCTCAAGTTCTTGCAAGACTTGGATACGCAGCGATAGTATTAGAAGGAAAGCCTGCAGATGATACCATTTACAAGATTTACATCAACAAAGAGGGGATTAAAATAACGCCTGCTAATGAACTCAAGTTATTACCTAATTATGATCTCATAGCAAAGATGAGAGAAGAATATGGAGACAAAATAGCCTGTATCTCAATAGGTCCTGTCGGAGAGATGAAGATGAATGTAGCCTCAGTAGCATGCACTGACATGGAACTTAGACCTACTCGTCATGCGGGTAGAGGTGGTGTTGGTGCAGTAATGGGGTCAAAGGGAGTTAAAGTAATAGTTTTAGATGATACAGGCATGCCTATGAGGGTGCCAGCTAATTTAGAGAAATTTAAGGAGGCAAACAAAAAATTTGTAGATGGTCTCATGAAACATCCTGTTACTGGTCAAGCTCTACCAGCCTATGGAACTAACGTGCTAACTAATATCATTAGTGAGGCTGGAGGTTATCCTACCTATAATTTCAAAGAGGGTAGTTTCAAAGGCGCTTCAAAGATCAGTGGAGAAGTAGAAGCAGAACTTGAAAAACAGAGAGGTGGAAATCCTACTCACGGTTGCCATAGAGGTTGTGTAATTAGATGTTCAGGGATTTTCCATGATAAGGATGGTCATTATCTTACTAAGCAACCTGAATATGAGACTGTTTGGGCACATGGTGGCAATTGTGGTATAGACGATATAGATAAGATTGCAATGATTGATTATCTTGATGATAACTATGGAATAGATACAATAGAAATGGGTGCAACTATCGCTCTTGCAATGGAGGCCGGTATTGCTAAATTTGGTGATGCCGATGCTGCTATTAACCTTGTAAAGGAAGTGGGTAAAGGCACCTATTTGGGTCGTATATTAGGTGCTGGTGCTGAAATTACTGGGAAAATATTCGGTTTAGAAAGGGTTCCTGTCGTTAAAGGTCAAGCACTTCCTGCCTATGATCCAAGAGCCGTAAAAGGTATAGGGGTAACATATGCCACCTCAACAATGGGCGCTGATCACACCTCAGGTTACGCTGTTGCTACTAACATACTCAAAGTAGGTGGTTTTGTAGATCCCCTCAAGCCAGAAGGTCAAATAGAACTCTCAAGAAACTTACAGATAGCTACTGCTGCTGTAGATTCTACAGGAATGTGTATATTCATAGCCTTCGCACTACTTGATCAGCAAGAAACATTTCAGGCATTACTTGACCTTTTAAATGCCTTTTATGGTTGGAATCTAACTGCTGAGGGAGTGATGGATTACGGTAAGAAGATACTAACAATGGAAAGAGATTTCAATAGAAGAGCAGGTTTTACAAAGGAACATGACAGACTACCTCGTTTCTTTATGCAAGAGAAACTACCACCTCATCAGGTTGTCTTTGACATTAAAGAGGAAGACTTAGATAAAGTTTTTAATTGGTGAGATTACATAACACAAGCCTTGGTGTAATTCATCAAGGCTTGTGTATTGAAATTAAAACTATGGAGATTACTGTAAAACTATTTGCAACATTAAGAAAAGGTAGATTTGACAGCAAAAACTTTAATATTGCTGAAGGTACAACAATATATGAAATTCTTAATGATCTAAAGATTCAATCTGAGGATGCAGCTATAGTCTTTCTTAATGGAAAACACGCAGAGTTAGATCAGATTTTGTCAGATGGTGATACTATCAGTATATTTCCACCTATTGGTGGTGGCTAAGGTTTTTATTTTATGGATTTTCAGTCACTAATAGATTATCTAAAAAAAGGGGCAATTGAAGGCACCTTATCCCATCAAATTATTGAAAATGCAGTAAAGACCACTAACTTATCCTTTCACGAGATAGAGAAGATATCACTATCTATTGGGCTTATTCCTAGGCGTTACATAAGAAATATGAGGACGTTAAATCCATCAGATCAGTTAAAGCTACTTAATTCCTCTGTAGCAGTAGTTGGCTGCGGAGGTCTAGGATGCAATATAACAGAAATGCTTGCAAGAATAGGAGTTGGGCACTTAATATGTATTGACCCCGGTTATTTTGAAGAAGATAACTTAAATCGTCAGAGGTTTTGCAATCTTAAAACCCTTGGAAGACCCAAGGCGGAGGTTATAAAGGAGGAAATAGAAAATATAAATCCAGCCATAATAGTTGAACCTCACATAACTCACTTTTTGCCTGACAGAAGTGAGATGCTCTTGAAGAAGGCACATGTTGTCATAGATGCCCTTGACTCCTTTGAAGCCAGAATAGACTTATCAGAGTCTTGCAAAAGGTTAGCTATACCCTTGGTCCACGGAGCTATTGCAGGATGGTATGGGCAGCTTGCTATACAAGGTTCTGATAGCAATAAGCTCACAGAGGTTTTCAAATATTCCTGCGGTAAAAGAGAACTACAAAGGGAGCTCGGAAATCCATCCTTTACTCCTGCTTTTATAGCAGCTTTACAAGTTTCAGAGACGATAAAATTGCTCCTTAACAAGGATCACATTTTATTTGATAAATTAATCTTTTATGATCTCCTATCAATGTCTTTTGAGTTTGGGCAGTTATGAATAAAGGACATCTCTCTATCCAGGTAGAAGTTCTTGATAATGCCTTTAGAATCTTTGCAGGTATACTCCAGAGGGGATTCTATTTGAAGACCAGATCCATAGGTGATTCTTTGTATTCACTTTTGAGATTTGAATTAGGATTATCTGATAAATATATAAAAAATAGAATCAAGATAATTTTCCTTGATGGTAAACCTTCTGATGATTTGGAGTCCTCTTTATTACAAGATGGCTCAAGGGTTGCTCTTTCTTCTGCTATGCCTGGACTTGCTGGCGCTATCTTAAGGCAAAATAGCCCCCTAACTTCAATGCGAAAAGACATCACCTATAAAGGTTCCCCCTTATCTATACATAATGAAGGCTTTATCTTTCTAAAACTATTCAACCTTATAATCGATGACATAGGTAAAAGTATCCTTAATAGGGGTATATTTCTTGATAAATCAGCCATTATAGAGTTATTAAAAGATATAGGTGATTCAGAAAACTCAATAATTTTTCGGATAAACGGTGAAAAGAAGAGCAAAAAAGAGTTTTTAAGGACAATAGAAGATGCTTTAGAAAATTATTTTAATTTATCGGTAGTCTTCAAAAAAATTAATAACACTTCAATTAAAAAATAAGCAAAATACTGCCATTTGTAAGATTCCTTTATATATCGGAATTTTTAAACGAGTCGAAATAGAGACTTTAAAATAGACTAAAGAGACCAATGAATGATAATTATAAATTGTTAGCTGGTAAGAAAAAAGATCTCAAATTGCCTAATAATAACTTACTAAAGTTTGCATTGAAAACTAAAACAAAGTCTCAATGATCTAATATGGGCACTTAATGAGATACTAAAAAAACACAAAAAAAGGGGGCAAAAAGCCCCCTTTTTATTAAATAGAAACTACTTTACAAATGGATTTGCGAAGAAGGTAATTAAAATTACTACTAGAGCATAAATAGCAAGAGACTCAATCATAGCAAGACCAATGATCAAGGTAGTCATGATCTTACCAGATACACCTGGGTTACGGGCTGTTCCCTCTGTAGCGCCTCTTATTCCGTGACCCATGCCAATGCCTGTTCCAAGAGCAGCAAGTCCTATGCCAACAGCACAACCAAGGGTTGCCCATGCATAATAATTAAGTTTTGCATCACTCATTGGCTCAGCAGCAAATGCTAAGGATGCTAAAAAAGTAGTGATTAAAAAAGAAAGTAACAAAATAGAAAAAAGCTTCTTCATTAAAGTATCCCTCCTTTCCCAAAAAATAATAATTTAATGTGCCTCTTCAACAGCACCTGCAAGATATAAAGTCGTTAAGAGCATAAAGACATATGCTTGAATAAAACTAATTAAGGTTCCAAGTCCTAAAATGGCTACAGGTATAATAGCAGGAGCAAGAATTCCCAGTATTATTAATAATAAATGTTTTGCCATCATGTTACCAAAAAGTCGGACAGACAAAGTAACTGGCCTTACAAGGTGACCTATAACTTCTACAAAAAACATAAAAATCATAAAAAGAATAGCTGCTGGACGTCTAATAGGACCTAAAAAATGATTGATATAGCCTATCCCATGTATTTTGATCCCGTAAAATTGATAGAGTAAAAAGACAGGCACAGCCATAGAGGCAGTCGTGTTAATGTTGGCTGTGGGCGAATCAAAGCCAGGTATCAGACCAAAAAGATTACATGTCATAATATACAAGAAAATAGTTCCTAATAAAGGATAAAACTTTTCACCATAGTGATGACCAATATTATTGACGGCTGTAGAGAGGAAGAACTCAGCAAAAACCTCCATCACATTCTGAAGTCCTCTGGGTACAAGGCTTAACTTGCTCTTAACAGCAAGAGCTACCCCTGTAAGGACTCCCATAGCAAGCCAGGAGTATGACACATAAGAAGGTACCCCTTTTAAAATAGCTCCTAAAATAGTAGGCGATTCCACAATAAGCCTCCTTTAAAACTTCTTGAATCTATAAAAAAACGAATGTATCATAATGAAAATCTTTATAAAAGTCAAGAGGTATTATAAAGTTATTCTATAAATAAAATTAATAGACCTGTAATACCATAGAACCAGTTGGTAAATTCAATTCCTTAGAGACGACATCACATTTTGTTTGGAAAAGATAGCATATATTTTTGTTAGTAAATCCATGATTCTTTGATTCATATGAAAGTGTCTCATAATTGCCTTGTCCTTTGCTTATAATGAGGCTATAGCGAGCAAATTCATCTCTAAATTTCTTTGAGGTCATCTCTAAAATAGTTCCTATACAATCTGAGCCATTATCAATTACATCGCAAACATTATCTAAACCTACTTCCGCCACATCTTCACGAGTGCAATCATTTAAAATAGGTTCACCCTTAGCTACAGCTTTTACCTTTAAACCAATGTGACGTAAAACTTCTATCAAAAGCTTATCAAAGACTACTTCACCAGCATTATCAAGGAGATATAAAACCTCAGTATGAGTTGAAAAAGCTCTCTTTAGTAAAGGAAAATCATCTATGGCGAGAGGACCTATCAAAGCTTTTTCAATTGTTTCTGCAATATTAATAGAGGTATAAATACCAAAATCTATAACGTTACCAGCGATTGCGAGTCTAACTGCAGTATGTAGAGGATCGCTACTCTGTAATATTTTCTCTTTCATTTCAGGATAGAAGAGCATGGCAACTTTGTTATAATGTTTCTTTACATCTTTATAAGGGTCTTTGTTGAGCAATTTTCTAATTTTTCTATGTATAAAAGTGGTAGTATAAGCAGGTGGTTTTGTTATATCGGCATGAATAATCTCCTCTGCAACACCTTTTATAACCTCAAATTGGAGACTCTCATCATCAGTAGACAACCTTAAAGCAATTAATGTCTGCTTAAGAAAGCAAGGAAAGCACTCTAAATGAGTTTTCATCTTAAAGCCTTATCAGCTATGTCTTTTCTATAATGCATACCCTCAAAATGAATTTGTTTAATAGCTTTATAGGCTAATTCTTTTGCCGCTCTTATATCTTTTCCAAGAGCAGTCACTCCTAAAACCCTTCCACCATTAGTTACGAAGTTTGAACCGGTAAAAGCTGTGCCAGCATGAAACACATAGACATTCTCAATCTTTTTTACCTCGTCAAGCCCTGTTATTAATTTACCTTTCTCATAACTTCCTGGATAACCAGCAGATGCAAGAACTACACAAACAGAAGCGTTATCTTGCCACCGAGGTTTTATCACTGAAAGCTTTTCATCTGAAAGAGCGAGGCAAATCTCTAAAAGGTCATTTGTCATACGCATCATAATAGGTTGAGTCTCGGGGTCACCAAGTCTGCAATTAAACTCAAGCACATAAACATCTTCATCCTTGACAATTAAGCCAGCATAAAGAATACCCTTATATCTAATTTTCTCAGTCCTTAGTCCGTATATAGTTGGCTTTATAATATTTTCTAATATTTTAGCTTCTATTTTTTTTGTTACTATAGGTGCTGGACTGTAAGCACCCATACCGCCAGTGTTTGGTCCTTTGTCATTGTCAAAAACTCTTTTATGATCTTGAGAACTTGCCAGAGGAATGATGGTATCACCATCAGTAAAAACCATATAAGAGGCTTCCTCTCCTATCAAACACTCTTCAATAACAACTTTGTTGCCAGCCTCTCCAAAAACTTTTTCCTTCATGATGAGCTTTAGGCCTTCAAAAGCTTGGTCTGTAGTCTCAGCTACTATAACTCCTTTGCCAGCAGCTAAGCCATCAGCTTTAATTACAATGGGTGCGCCCTTCATTCTAATGTATTCTTCAGCATGGCTATAAGAAGTAAATACTTTATATTCAGCGGTAGGAATTCGATGTCTCTTCATAAATTCCTTAGCAAAAACTTTGCTCGATTCAATTTGAGCAGCTACCTTCGTAGGTCCGACTATTCTTCTACCTTCCCTCTCAAAGGCATCTACAATTCCCTTTGCTAGTGGTTCTTCTGGTCCAACTATAGTAATATCTATCCATTCATGTTTTACAAGATCAATCAATGCATCAAACTCATTAACATTAATCGAGACACATTCGGCTATCTCAGATATACCAGCATTTCCAGGAGCGCAGTAAATTTTATCCACCAAACGAGACTGAGCAAGCTTCCACACAATAGCATGTTCCCTCCCTCCGCTTCCAACAACAAGCACTTTCATCGTTTTTTCTCCTCCGTTTTTTTCACAAGCCAGTATATAAGGCCTAAAACAAGCATCGCAGCAATTAGATGATAATGAGTTTCTGGCTTGGATTGATTTAATGTTGAAATAAGAGTTTCCCTTATTATAGCAACTAATGCTACTCCGATAAATATACTAATATAAAACTTGCCACCTTTCAAATGGGCTATCTCAGTATTAATAAGCTCTAAAATGACCCACAAAAATAATATAGAACCGAGAGCAGAGATGATACCCTGTTGAAGGTCACCTCCAATAATCCTTTGAACATCTCCCCAAAATAATACAATGGTGCCCAAACTAAGTCCTGCGAGAGCAACAATAAGAATAAAATTGAGAGAGCGTGAGAGATTTTCAGTTAGCTCCAAGACAAAGGATCTGATTTTATATTGAGGCGAATAGGTTCTTAATCCTTCTTCAATATAAGAATTGGTGATTATATCTAAATTTATATCGAGTATCTTCTCAATAGATATTAAAAGCTTAGTCCTTTCTTCGGTGTCTTCTACCATTGAATCGAGGAGATTAATACAAAAATTCCTAATAATATTAATTGAGCGATTCATAAAATGTGCATCAACCCCTTCTTTTACATGGACTTGCCCAATTTTAATTAATTCATCGTAATATAAGTTATCGTATCTTTCCCGGAAAAGATCTATAAACCAATTTTTTTGAGCACTGAATATATGTCTTTTTCTTTCTTCGTCCTCAAAGAACTCCGCGGTCTCTTTCGTTTGAAGTAACCACGTATAAAGGGCATCCATTGCTTTATCAGCATTCATCTCCATTAATGGTCTTAAAGAGAAAAGCCTCTTCTCATCATCGACAGTAAAATTGTAATGTCTTTTAATTTCTTTAAAGGACTTTAGCATGGAAGGCTTATTACAATTTCAATGTCTGAAATGCCTTATACCAGTTATTATCATAGCCATATCGTATTCATCTGCAGCTTCAATTACTTCCTTATCTTTCAATGAACCACCTGGTTGAATAACAGCAGTAACTCCCATTTCGTGAAGGACATCTATGCCATCTCTAAAGGGAAAGAAACCATCCGATGCAACCACAGTTCCCTTTAAAGGTTCGCAAGCATTAAGAGCACCAATTTTTGCAGAGTAGACTCTACTGGTTTGTCCTATTCCTATTCCAACTGTCCGATCACGAAAAGCATAAACAATAGCATTGGATTTTACATGCTTGCAAACTCTCCACGCAAATAAAAGTGCCTCTCTTTCCTCTGGAGTAGGCTGTCTTTTTGTAACAGCCTTGAGTGACATTATGTCCTCTGAAGAAAAATCCCACTGTTGAACCAACATCCCGCCAGCAATCCTTTTCATATCATATGAGGTAATCTTTCTGTCCTGAGAAAGGGAAAGAGTTGGAATTTCAAGAAGCCTTACATTAGGCTTCAAAGAGAATACGCGCCTTGCTTCATTAGTAAAGGAAGGAGCTATCACTACTTCAAGAAATAAATTAGACATAGCTTTTGCTGCTTCTTCATCTACTTCGGTATTAAAAGCTACAACTCCACCAAAGGCTGAGACTGGATCTGTTTTTTCGGCTTTTCTGTACGCTTCAGAAGCGGTATCCCCAATAGCCACGCCACAGGGATTATTATGTTTGATGATAACACAGGCTTTTTTATCAAACTCAATTATAAGCATAATCGCAGAATGGCAGTCAAGATAATTGTTAAAAGACATCTCTTTACCCTGTAAAATTTTAGCCTCAGGCAACGAAAGACCAATTGTATTATGTTTATAGATAGCAGCTTGCTGATGAGGGTTTTCTCCATACCGAAGAGTAGCATGCTTTTTCATTGAAAGAGTGAAGTACTCAGGAAAGGCATTATCTTCACCTGAAATAGAGCTGAGATAATCAGCGATTGAGGAGTCATATCTTGCGGTATGAAGAAATACTTTTTTTGCGAGCCCCAATCTCGTCTCATAGGTTAGATTACCATTTGTAGATAATTCTTTGATTATTAGCTCATAATCATCAGGATCAACGATTACGATCACATCTTGAAAATTCTTACCAGCTGCTCTTAATAAAGCTGGACCTCCTATATCTATATTTTCAATTGCCTCTTCAAACTGCACATCTGGCTTTGAAATAGTATCCTCAAAGGGGTAAAGATTAACCACAATTAAGTCGATCGCCTCAATCCCATGTTTTTTAATCTCCTCTATATCGGAAGGATTATTTCTACGATAAAGCACCCCTCCATGTATCTTTGGATGAAGAGTTTTTAATCTTCCATCTAACATTTCAGGAAATCCAGTATAATCAGAGACCTCTCTTACTTTGATGCCCGCATCTCTTAATGACCTTGCTGTACCACCTGTTGATAGGATCTCTACTCCAAGAACTTCAAGTTCTTTGGCAAATTTAATAATGCCTCTTTTGTCTGACACACTGATAAGAGCTCTCTTAATCATTTACTACCCCCCTAACTTTTTTGCATAGAAATAAAGAGTAACATTTTTCTCAACCTTGCTTTAATTGGCAGGATTAAAATGCACAAAACAAAAAATTAACCCTCCCCCTCTCTCCTTATTACACTTAGAGATCTAAGCTTGATCGTCCTGCCTCTGCCTTCCTAAGATTTTTTTGAGGTTTTAGTGTAATAAGAAAGATAAAGTTGATCTACCTCTTCTGAATTGCATTTAGGGCATTTTACCTTTGTTGTCTCTTTCTCCTTAACGCTCATAACTAAGGGGAAAGTCTCACCACACTTTTTGCACTTATATTCATAAAGTGGCATAGACACCTCCGTTAAGAGAAATTCTAAAATTTGTAAATTGCCTTTTTTAATTTTTAATAGATTTAGAAATAAAGAATATTATTCAAAATACAATAATTGAAGGCGAAGACCGTTTTTTCCCCCTGTCACTAAATACCTCAGAGAATATTATCTTAATAAAAAGCGCTACCAGAAAATTTACTTAAATTGATGAAAAATTTAAACGCTATAATTATATCAGAAAAAGTATTTTATTTATAAAATTGTCAAATGGCTTTCTTTGAGATTTAGATACTTTTAGTAAAGTTTTCTAATTGTCTTTAAAGCCTCTCTTTTTAAAAGAGGATCTTTCCCAGTTTTTTTAATATCACCAATATCTGCTATAGCCTTTAAAGCTTTATATCTTAGAGCAAAACTATTCTCATCAAACTTCTCTTCTCTTTAACTTACCAAGTGACTCTACTATAGCCTCCTTAACTTGAAGGTCTTCGGAATGTAGATTATTTAAATTATTTAATAGGGACTCAAATACCTGCGAGTTATCACTGAGATTTGATAGGGCTATTGCAGTATGCAATCCGATAGCAGGACATTCATGATTAACAAAAACATTGTCGAAGTATTCGAGTAAAATTCCTATAGCTTTCGGGTTTTTTAAATCACCAAGAAGACGTATTACTTTTATTGGGATTTGCCAATCTTCTGCTTTATTATTTAAAAAGTTGATCAGTGCATCTACTAAACTTTCATCATCTCTATTTCTAAAAACTTCAGAGGCAAAAAGGCGATCATTAAAATCTTTACTTGTTAACTTCTCAATATTGAACTCTATAGATGCACCTTCTATGATCGAGCTGTAAAAGGATGATATCAGAAGAATAAGAAAAGCAAAACAAAAGTAAGGATCTTTATTTTTAGTATAACCATTAACCAAAACCTCCTATTTTAAAATTAATGGTGAACTAAAATTTAGCAAAGGGGATATTAATGACTTTTAGGATTTACTAAAAAAAGCTCGTGGATTTTAATTAATGCTCGATCATCTTCAAAGGTTCTACCTGTGGTAGTAAGGTAGTTCCCAGTAAGAATGGAGTCTGCTCCTGCCATGAAAATAAGGCTATGAAATTCCTTTAGCACTTGAACCCGGCCAGCACAAATTCTAATAGACTTATCTGGCAAAAGCAGTCTGAACAGACAGACGATCTTAAGAGCTTCAAAAGGATGGAGCATATCTCTTAAGGCAAGAGGAGTACCCTTTATGGGTATAAGAAAATTAATAGGGATCGAATCAACATTTAATGCTTTCAATAGAAAAGCCATATCTATTCTATCATGCCATGTTTCACCCATCCCAAAAATACCTCCTGCACATACAGATAGTCCAACAGATAAGGCATTCTCTATTGTTTTAATCCTTTCTTTATAGGTGTGCGTTGAGCATATCATCGGGTAAAATCTTTCAGATGTCTCTATATTATGATGATAACGATTCAGCCCTTCTTCTTTTAGAAATTTCAGTTCCTCTTTCGAAAGAGTGCCTAAGGAAGCACAAGGCAATAGACCTAAGCTTCTTAACTTATTAAATAAGGGACTTATAGTTAAAAGTTCCTTCTTGCTCAATTTCTTTCCGCTGGTAACAATGCTAAATCGATTAACCCCTCCTTTTTTAGCTTCTTCTGCTTTTTGTAAGATAATATCCCCATCAAGAATTGGATATATGGAGACGCCTGTTTTGTGGTGTGCAGATTGAGCACAAAAAGCACAGTTCTCTGAGCAAGCCCCTGACTTTGCATTCACTATAGAGCAAAGCTCAATATAATTTCCAAAAAAATGCTCACGAATATCATTAGCCACTGAAAAAAGATCTAAAAGTTTTAGATTCGTTGAGTCAGCAATTAATAAAGCCTCCTCTTTTGTCAATGCTCCACCTGTCAGAATTTTTTCTTTAAACTTTCGCAACTTACTATTAAAATCTATATCTAATTTTGAAATCCTGGTATCCTTCAATCTTGTCACTCCATTGAATTTGGATATCACTTACAACTGCAAAAGGTGGTCCAATTCTACATTTACCAATGGCAATCTCAATAATTTCTCGATCTCCTTCAAAAATAGCCTCAACACTGCCATCAGGCAAATTCCTAACCCATCCTTTTAATCCTAAGGAATCTGCAATTTCTTTGGTAAAGGCTCTAAAATAAACCCCTTGTACTTTACCTTTTATTATGAGATGAGCAGAACATTTCATAATTAACTAGATAATATTATCATACTATCAATAAAATTTTTAATAATTATGTAAGTTAGAGATCCTAAACTGCAAGAAAAACATATTAAAGACCGAATGCTTCACTCTTTTACAACCTTAGGGGATGATATAAAATATTACCGAAAATGTGAAAAAAGGAAGTTCTAATATGTTAAAACAAAAAATCTCTCAATTCAAGATAGTCTCAAGGAAGGTAATCTCAACGAAGGATTGATAGCACATGCTTTGATTTTTCAAAAGCACTATAGATAAAGTCAATGATAGAAATAGATATGCCTTAGCCCTGTTCAAACAGAGGTTAATGATATCTCTGGAAAATCAGAAATATTGAGGGGCTCGCCTTTTAGGGTAATTTAATAACTTCATTAAAAATGGATTCTCTATTTAAAACGTCATCTTTTGAGGCAAAGGCCTTATATTTTAAGAATAGCCCTCCCTTAGCTCTGCTATGACTATAATCAGCAGTTATATTAAGGAGTTTATTAAATTCAAGGATTCTAAAGACTTTTCCTTATACTTTTAATTTATCAACCTTATAAAGGCGTTTAAGAAACAATCTATTTTTATCTTCTATCCATGATACTTGGCAAACCATAAGGATGCTTACAAACCAATCGTAAAAAGATGCTCTTATTCAAATATTTACTTAAGATGCTGACCCTATCATTGCAGAAAATTAAAATTAATATTTTTTAAAAATCTTTTAGTTAAATCCCTCTCTATTATGCTAAGTGGCTCTGCTAAATCGAAAAATTGTAACTAAAAATTAAAAAATCATTAATAATAATGTAAAAAAAGACCTGATATGATAATTTCTGATTGAATGATCTGATCTATTAACTACACTGACAAGAAAATAAGGTTATATTGAAAAAAAACAACTTAAAATTTCTCTTATACCCTGATGTTCAGGTTTTATTCTCCTTGCACAAAAAAGGTGGGGTGATAAAAAAACAGTTTTAATTGAAAGATTATCAAAATAATTACATGCCTAGAATAATCAAAAAAAACAACGAAGGAGGAAAAAATGAGAAAAAGAGTATTTACAGTTCTGTTGATTTTAATCACTATCTTAAGCGTTGCCATAGTGGCAAATGCTTCATCAAGTTTTAGAAGATCCTTTGGTAAAAATGCTGTTTTCTTCATTCATCCTGATGGCACAGATCAGTCACACTATACTTTAATGAGACTTATAC
>CAYPJO010000028.1:0-21773 GCA_964411065.1 uncultured Thermodesulfovibrio sp. | reverse complement strand
ATAAATCTCAAATCGAGTATCGAATCCACCAGAATTAAGAATAACATCTCTTCTAAATAATAAACATAACAATGGTATATAATTCTCAAAAATTAGTAGATCGTAATCAAAATCCTGAGAAAACTTTAAGATTTTTTCCTTCGAACCCCTTTCTAAATTTTCGTATACTAATAGTGAGTCTGAATAGGCAACATTAAAATCATAGTTAACCAAAATGGGGACTAAGGTTTTTAGATGGATGTGGAGATATTCATCGTCATCATCGAGAAAGGCTATATACTCGCCCTTAGATTTTTCAATGCCCATATTTCCTGCAAAAGCCCTGCCTCTATTGTCTGGAAGTTTTATATAATTGAGAGTTATATCTTTGAGAATTGATTTTATCTCATATAGATTGAGTTCGCATCCTCCCTCATTAACAAGTATTACCTCAATTGGTCTATAAGTTTGTTTAATAATACTCTTGAGAGATCTTTTAAGAAGTTTAGGTCTCTCTTTTGTCCTTACAATAATTGATACTAACGGATTCTTCATAATTTTTAACGTTTTGAAACCAAATTTTACATAAAGAGTTTAGGTTATCACATCAAATATGAATTTTTGAATAATCTCTTCTAAGAGGATAGATTTAAGAATCTATCAAAATGTTACATGTTACCCATAACAACTGTTAGTATTCTAAAAAATGAAATCAAACCACAGAAGACAGCATAGAAAAAGAAATAGCATTGATAATTTTCAGAAAAAAGAGAGGGATATCTCTAAGACCCCCTCTCTTTTGGTTGCCTAACTTTATTCTTTTGTTATCTCGTATCTCCCTGTGGGATCGATCTTGATTATAGCATTTAAGAAACGGGTTTTATAACCAGCGTCTTTTAGTATGTGATAGGCTAATTCTGCTCTGACTCCTGTTAGACAGTGTACTATTACTTCTTTGTCTTTGGGAATCTGTGCGAGCATCTTTGGGACATCTTGTGTAGGAATGTTATGTGCACCTATTAACATGCCGTTTTCTGCTTCTTCTTTATCCCTAACATCTAAAATGAATTTATCAATCGGTTTTTTCTCAACGATTGCTTTGAATTCCTCAACACTAATCTCCCCGGGTCTTGGTTTTGGCTCCCACACTATCTTGGTAGGCATATCTCCTGTAGCAATCCTGCCACCTATCTTTATCCATTCTGAGAAGCCACCTTCTAAAACAGTTATGTTTGTAAAGCCTCCCCACACACTAATTATCTCAAAGGCTTGAATAGCTGATTTTGTATCATGTGAGTAAAGCACAATAGGAGCTTTCTTATCCTTAGGGAATCTTTCATATGCAGCGCTTAACTCTGTAATTGGGATAGAGATTGCACCAGGTATATGTCCCTTTTTAGCTTCAGCAGGGCTTCTGAGATCAACAATTATAGTTGGGATATCGTGTTTAACTCTTTCAATCAAACACTGGACGCACTCAATCGTCAATTTACCAGCTTTTCGCCAAGCTGGGATTCCATCTAAGTAGACCTTTACATTTGTATAACCTAATTTCTCCGCTTTACGAGCAGAGGAAGGACTCAATCTTCAAGTAGGTCCAGCGCAATAAAAAATTATCATTTTGTTTTTATCCTTAGGCAACTTATCAATATGTTTGTCGAACTCCGCATCATAAATATTTATGGCGCCTGGGATCGCTCCTTCCCAATATCTTACAGCTGGTCTGGAATCTACTATTAAAGCATCACCTTTTTCGACTCTCTCAGCTACAAAATCGGTATTTACTACCTTATCCTCAGGCAACTTAGCAGGTTGCTTAACGGAAATGCTCTCTGCATAAATCTCTCCATCCCGCTGAATAAAGTTAACAGCTATTTCTTTGTCCTTAGGTAATTTCCCTACTGGTGGTGGCCAACCGACTAACTTTGTATTGTCGTCAAATTTGACAGTCCATATGGCTCCAGCATTTATGGAGAATGCTTCAGCTTTTTGGGATATACCTGTTAAAGTTCCTCTTAGGATCTTTTCATCAGGCTGATGACATTGATTACAGGGTCTTAGTATCTTAGGTTTAGGACTCTGAGCCATTGTGACATCAGAAGAAGCCATTAGCAGAGTTGGCAGAAAGGCTAATGTTAACAATAGTTTGCCAACTATTCCCATTTTTTTGACCTCCTAAAAATTGAAGTTAAAAACAGCCAAAAGCTGTTGATGTATGGTAAAATAAATATAGAGCAAATACCATGCCATAGATTTAAATCATCTCATCGTAACTAAAATACAATAGATCGAGCGATCAAGGTATAGCTAATATGTTAGTTTTGATAAGGGTGTTAACTTAACATAGCTTAACTTAACAATGGAATCCCTTTTTGAAAATAAAGAATTTCTAAAAAACATCCTTGAAACTATGGCGGAAGGACTAATGGTCGTCGACAAAGATGGTAATATTATGTTTTTCAATAAAGCTGCTGAGAAAATCACAGGCTTTAAAGCTAAAGAAGTAATTGGTAAACAATGCACTATTTTAAATACAGATACCTGCGTAACAGATGCACTTGAAGGTAAAAAGAGAAATTGTAAACTCTTTGATATTGGTTGTGTTAGTAATAAAAGGTGTATATTAAAATCAAAAAATGGTTCAGAAGTCCACATCCTAAAGAATGCTGTAGTCCTTAAAGACAAAAGGGGTAATATTGCTGGAGCCGTAGAAGTAATGACAGACATCACATCTTTATACAAAAAGGAAATGGAGATAGAACAACTCAGGAATGAATTAAAACATGAATATGGCTTTATGGGTCTGATTGGTAGAAGCCCAGCGATGCAGGGTTTATATGAACAAATAAAAATTGCTGCCCAAAGCGATAGCAGTGTTCTTATCTGCGGAGAGAGCGGTACAGGCAAAGAATTAATTGCTCACGCAATCCATAAATTAAGTAAGCGAAGTAAAAATCCCTTTGTGAAGGTTAATTGCGCCGCCTTCAATGAATACTTACTCGAAAGTGAGTTATTCGGTCATGTAAAAGGTGCTTTTACAGGTGCCATTAGAGATCGTATTGGTAGATTTGAGCTTGCACACAGAGGGACTATCTTCCTTGATGAGATTGGCGATATTCCTCAATCAGTCCAAGTAAAATTATTAAGAGTGGTTCAGGAAAAAGAAATAGAAAGAGTAGGTGATAATAAAACTATATCTATTGATGTAAGATTTATTTGTGCGACTAATAAAGACATGTTACAACTTTTAAATAGTGGACAATTTAGAAGTGATTTATATTACAGAATCAATGTTATACCTATCAAAGTACCTCCTCTAAGAGAAAGAAAAGAAGATATACCTCTGCTATTGTCCCATTATCTGGAAAAGATAAATATTTTAAATGGTAAAAACATTGAAAGAGTCAGTCCCCAAGCAATGGAGTTAATCGAATCCTATCACTGGCCTGGAAATGTAAGACAATTAATTAATCTAATCGAGTACTCAGCTTTAACCTCAAAAAATAATATTATTGATGTGATTGATTTACCTGAATACATTTTCAAAAGAAAATTGAATAATCACGAAAAGTTAAAAGTTATTAGGGATCGCGATAGAGTTATCTCAACACTATTGAGATACAACTGGAATAGAACTCTAGCTGCTAAATATCTTGGAATCAGCAGAGTTACACTATGGAAACTCATGAAAGAGTATAAAATTTATGAGAATATGGAGCTTGAAGGAGTGTAGCATGGAATTTACCCATTTTGATGAAAAAGGTAACGCAAAAATGGTAGATATATCAAATAAACCTATTACTTATAGAAAGGCTGTAGCAAGTGGTTTTATTCTTATGAAGGGCGAGACGATAGAGTTAGTTAAAGAAGGTTTAATCTCTAAAGGTGATGTTCTGGGAGTAGCCCGAATAGCTGGTATAATGGCTGCAAAAAAAGTTTCTGAGTTGATACCTTTGTGCCATCCTGTTGACTTATCTTCCGTTACGATAGATTTCTCTATTGATCATGAAAATAAAAAGATAGCCATCGATACCGTTGTTACCAGTACTGGTAAAACAGGAGTTGAGATGGAAGCATTAACAGCCACTGCAATTGCTGCATTGACTATTTATGATATGTGTAAAGCTGTTGATAAAGAGATGGTAATTTCGGAGATAATGCTTATTGAGAAAAGCGGTGGGTTGAGTGGACATTTTAAGAGGCAGAGTAAAAATATAGATTCTGAAAAAAAAGCTTAAGCAATAAATTGTCTGAAAGAATCATTAAATTTCTATAAAGAGATTTGAAAATATCAAAAATTTTTACCCTGTAAAATCGCTACTCCTAACTAATAAAATAATAATTTAGTTATAGCTTTAAGAAGTTACTTTATTTTTTCTCGTAAGCAATCAGGAAATAGCATCTAACAGGTACTGAGCATCTTATCAATGCTTTTTTATCTCAAGCTTTACCTTGTAAAAATATTTAAACAACACACTCTAAAAAGTGAGAATACACATTACAATTCACTGTTCTTTGTTGATCCTTAACGAGTCGTTTTTGAATCCTTGTCAGAAATCTTCATAAACAGAATTTAAATAAATTAGGATTCTTTATGATAGAATATGAGAGTTAACCATACATTACAAGATAAAAGATTTATAAATAATGCTAAAGCAATGGAATATGGTGAAATGGAAAAATTAGTAGAAAAAGCTAAAATTTTGATAGATTCATTACCTTATATTCGTACTTTTTACGGTAAAACCTTTGTAATTAAGTATGGTGGCGCTGCTCAGATAAATAATGAATTGAAGAGTGCTTTTGCGGAGGATATAGTGCTCTTAAGCTATATAGGTATAAGACCTATAATAGTTCATGGCGGTGGCCCTAAGGTAACTGAGATAATGAAGAGAATGGGGAAAGAGCCCACTTTTGTTCAAGGTCAAAGGGTCACTGATGAGGAGACGATGGAGATAGTCGAGATGGTTTTAGGCGGTCTCATAAATAATGAAATAGTCAGTATTATAAATCGCCACGGTGGTAAAGCTGTAGGACTAAGTGGTAAAGATGGTAACCTTATAAAGGCTAAAAAGAAACTCTTAAAAAGATTGCAAGCAGGCGAAGAGGAGATTATTGATATAGGACTTGTTGGAGATATCGAGGCTATTGACCCTGACATTCTAATATCTCTTGAAAAGAATGGATTTATACCAGTTATTGCACCAATAGGATCCGGTCTAAAGGGTGATACTTATAACATTAACGCGGATTTCGTCGCATCTGCTATTGCTTCAGCTATAGGTGCAGAAAAACTTATTTTACTTACTGATGTTCCAGGAATAAAAGATAAAAACGGCCAGTTCATATCGTCTATCGTTCATAGTGCATTAAATGCTTTAATTGATGAGGGCGTTATTACAGGGGGTATGATTCCAAAGGTTCAAGCTTGCTTAGAAGCTTTAAAGCAAGGGGTGAAAAAAACTCATATTATAGATGGTCGAATTCCCCATTGCTTGCTTCTTGAGATATTTACAAAAGAGGGCGTTGGGACCGAGATAGTAAAAGGTAATTAGTTAAGGTAATTAGTTAATGTATACATTTAAAATCTCTAAAAGCCTTTTAAAAAGGAGGAGCACTTGTTAAAACTTAGAGATGGAATAATTGAACTATATAAAAAAGTAGCCATCTCAATCCCCTATGAGATTGAGGAAGCTCTTAAGTTAGCCTATGTTCAGGAGACTAATGAGGATTCAAAAGCTCTTATCGATGGGATTCTAAAGAAAATTCATTTTGCTCGCAAAAATGCAATCCCCGTATGTGAAGATACAGGATTTCCGATCTTTTTTGTGAAAGTCCCGGTAGGTATAAGTTATCAATTGATCAGGGATGTTATAGTTGAATCTACTAAAATAGCTACAGAAAAGATTCCTTTAAAGCCTAATGCTGTTAATGCTATTACAGGTGAAAACACAGGTAATAACATTGGAAATTATTTTCCACTTATCTATATAGAAGAGACAAAGGAGAGTGTTTTTACTGTAGACCTTATGCTTAGATGTCCCCTTTGTGAGAATATGAGTATGTTGTATAATCTCCCCTTGAAGCTTAAGATTAATGATGAAGAGGTTTTAGCGGAGAGAAACTTAGAAGGTGTTCGAATATGTCTGCATGATGCCTTATGGCATAATAAAGAAGCAAAATGTGCCCCTTTTCTAATTGGCATAGCAGTAGGTGGCATGAGAGATCAAGTAACTTTTCTCTCAAAAAAACAGCTACTTAGAAGAATTGTATCAAAGAGATCGGAAGAGATTCTTGCAACTTTCGAAGAAAAAACACTTACAGAGATAAATAACATAAATATCGTAGAGGGAAGGAAGATTAACGCTCTAAGTGTAAAGATCGACTATGCCCATCACCACCCTGAGACCTATTTCGTAGATATATCCTTTTCCTGCTGGGCAAATAGAAAGGCAAGATTAATCTGGTAATACTTGATTTACTTTTAAGACTTCAAGTCTAACTATTAATCACGTCTCTCCCCATGTATTGAAGATTTCATCCATATAAAAATCGGTATTAATTAATGTTGGGTAAAACTAAGAATTTAAGTTAGCTTACACTCAAATAAATAATTTGTTAAACTAATAAGAAACTGCTTAGAAAAGTGGGTAAAATAGTTGCTTTATTCTTAAGTAATTCCAAGTAAGGAGGTTATTATGCGAGTAAGATTTTTTTGGTTTCTAATAATGATATTCTTTCTCTCTTCCTGTGTAACCGTGAATATCTATTTCCCGGCATCAGCAATCCAGAAGGCAGCAGATGTCATAGTTGAGGAGATCCGCGGTAAGGATAAAAAACCTGAAAAAAAAGAAGACTATAAAAAGGATAAAGAAAGCAGAATTATAAAAGATAGAAAGTTTAGCCTTTTACCCTCTGAAGCCTTCGCTCAGCTTGATTTGGAAGTTTCAACTCCTGCTATAAGAGCATTAAGAGAATCTCTGAAGGCAAGGTTTTCTCTCCTTAAACCTTACTATGAGATGGGCGTTATAGGAGAAAATAATAAAGCTCTTGTAGAGATTAGAGATATCTCTGCTCTTACATTAAAGCAAAAAGCTGAAGTTAATCGTTTAGTAGAGCAAGAGAATAAAGACCGCATAGCCCTTTATGAAGAGATTATGAAAGCCAATAAAATTGGGAAAGAGATGTTGCCAGAAATACAAAGGATTTTTGCAAATAGCTGGAGAGAGAAATCCTTTTCAAATTGGTGGATACAGACAGATACCGGAGAATGGATCAAGAAAAAATAGTATTTTTTAAAAGACAAAAAATAAGATGAAATTTTTAAACACTTACCATGTCTGAACAAACACCTCTCATGAAACAATACTTCAGCATTAAAGAGAAGTATAAGGATGCCATCGTTTTTTTTCGTTTGGGCGATTTTTATGAGATGTTTGGAGAGGATGCAAAAATAGCATCCTCTGTTTTACAAATTACCCTTACCAGCCGTAACAAAGACAGTGAAGAACCTATTCCCATGTGTGGGATACCTCACTTTACAGCAGATTCATATATACCCAAACTCCTATCTAAGGGTTATAAAGTGGCCATTTGTGAGCAAGTGGAGGATCCTAAGCTGGCAAAAGGTATTGTTCATAGAGAAGTAGTTCGAATAATAACTCCTGGTACATTTATTCCAGAACAACCAAAAGAGAATTCTTATATTTTAAGTTTTTATTTGGAAGGAAACAGAAAGGGGATAGCTGTTGCTGATGTTTCTACGGGTGAGTTTTTACTCTACGAGACAAGTAACCCTATAGAAGATGAGGTCGCAAGATTTCAGCCAAAGGAAATACTTTGCCCTTCTACCCTGAGAAAAAAGCCAGATTTGAATCAGCTCTTAAACGGAGCTTTTATATCTTATTATGATGACTCATACTTCGATTTCTCCGAGGCCTATAGAACACTTCTCAAACACTTTAGAGTTATATCCTTAGAAGGCTATGGGTGCGAGAATATGAATGTAGCTATTTCTTCCGCTGGGGCTTTGATTAATTATCTAACCGAAAACTACAAAGAGATCTCATTTAGAAAGATCTCAGTTTTTAAACCTCATAACCATTTATTTATTGATTCAATAACATGCAAGAATTTAGAAATTTTAGAAAATCTTAGAGATGGTTCAATAAAAAATACACTCCTCACTATTTTAGATGAAACGATTACCCCTATGGGTGGTAGATTCTTCAGAAATGCTATAACCAAGCCTCTGACTGACCTGTCTTTAATAAATAAAAGATTGAATGCAATAGAAAATCTCTGCGGAAATTATGAACTCTTGGAGTATTTGAAAACGATTCTTCAAGAGATTTCTGATATTGAAAGAATAACCATAAAGATAGTCAATAAAAGCGCCAATCCCAGAGAGGTAATAGCCTTAAGAAATTCCCTTAAAAAAATTGCTCCTCTAAAAGGTGTCTTGAAGTCTTCCTTAGATTTATACTTAAATGAACTCTCTCAATCGCTGTTGGAATGCTTTGAAATAGTGGAATTAATAGACTCAATGGTAGTAGATAATCCTCCAGTGGACCTTTCTGATGGCGGTATAATTAAAAGCGGCTATGATAAGGAGGTCGATGAATTAAGAGAGATCTCAAAGAATGCAAAGGATTTTATAGCAAAACTTGAAATTAAGGAGAGGCAAAGAACATCTATATCATCTTTAAAAATAGGCTATAACAAGATTTTCGGCTACTATATTGAAGTTACTAAAGCCAATCTTAAGCTCATCCCACAAGACTACATAAGAAAACAGACTCTCGTAAACTCGGAAAGATTTATCACTCAAGAGTTAAAAGAATATGAAACAAAGATTTTAGAGGCTGAAAATCGGCTCAAAGAATTAGAGACTGAGCTCTTCCATAAACTTCTCAATGAAATAAAAGGATACGAAGAGCAACTCCTTACCTCTTCAAGAACTATAGCAATTATCGATTTTTTATACTCTTTAGCCCTCGTAGCAAAAAATTTCAATTATACAAAGCCATCTGTTAATGATGGCGACGTTATAGAGATTATTGAAGGAAGGCACCCTGTTTTAGAGAGAATTATTGGAAAGGATGAAGAGACATTTTTAAATAGAAGATTCATACCCAATGATATCTATCTTGATGGCAATGAAAATAGATTAATCATAATAACAGGCCCTAATATGGCAGGCAAATCAACTTATATGAGACAGGTTGCTCTTATAGTCATGATGGCTCAGATGGGCTCATTCGTCCCTGCTAAAAGTGCCACTATAGGCATAGTCGACAGAATATTTACCCGTATAGGAGCCTCCGATTTAATCGCTAAGGGGCATAGCACTTTTATGGTGGAGATGATTGAGACTGCCAATATTTTAAATAATGCTACCAAAAAGAGTCTTATTCTTCTTGATGAGGTTGGCAGAGGAACGAGTACCTATGATGGAATGAGCATAGCCTGGGCTGTAGTGGAATATATTGCTAAAACATTAAAGAGTAGAACCCTCTTTGCTACCCATTATCATGAACTCACCGAAGTAGTATTTAGTCTGGATGGGGCTAAAAACTACAACGCAGTAGTTAAAGAATGGGGAGATGAGATAATATTCTTATACAGAATAGAGAAAGGCTCTGCTGATAAAAGTTATGGAATCCAGGTTGCAAGATTAGCAGGTTTGCCACAAGAGGTTATTGAAAGAGCAAAGATTATTTTGAACAAGCTTGAAAAAAGAGGTTTAAAGGAGACGGTAAGAGCTTCTCAGTTGAGTCTATTTTACACAGAAGACCCCATCATCCTTGAGCTAATCAATATCAATGTAGATTCATTAACACCTAAACAAGCTCTTAAAAAACTTAAGGTACTAAAAGATATGGCTAAAAACTCATTGTCTTGATAATTAAAGATCATTAACTAAGTCCCACATCCAATATCATCATAACGGTAAAGCCCAATATTACACCAAGAGTGGCTAAGTCCGTATTTTCTCCCCTTTGTGAAGCTGGAATCAACTCTTCAACAACTACAAAGATCATTGCACCTGCAGCAAAACTTAAAGTATAAGGTAGTATGGGAGTAACAGCCATGACAAACATTGCACCAAGAACAGCTGAAAAAGGCTCAACCATGCCTGAGAGTTGACCATACCAAAAACTCCTTAGTCTTGATAAGCCCTCCCCCCTCAATGGCATAGAGACTGCAATACCCTCTGGGAAATTTTGTATTCCTATCCCAATTGTTAATGCTATGGCTCCTGATAAGTCTGTTGAGGCAATGCTGGTGTGAGATGCTCCAAAAGCGACACCTACAGCGAGACCCTCCGGAATATTGTGAAGAGTAACAGCGAGAACAAGCAAGGTGGTCCGTCTCCAAGATGTTTTTATTCCCTCTACATTCGATGAAGGAAGCCCCGGATGCAAATGGGGAAGAATTTTATCTATTAATCTTAAAAAAAGACCCCCTGCGATAAACCCAATTGCAGGAGGAAACCAGGATGGCATTTCTCCTTCTTGAGACATCTCGATTGCTGGTGAAAGCAAAGACCAGAAGCTTGCCGCAATCATGACTCCTGCAGCAAAACCAAGCATGGCATCGAGCATCTTTGGATTTACTCTTTTAGTAAAAAACACAATGGCAGCACCAAGTGCTGTAGTTCCCCATGTAAAAAGTGTGGCAAAAAAGGCTTGTACTATAGGAGATTGATTAATAAAAAGCTCTTGCATGGTAAAATATTATATTATTTTTAAATCATTTATACTTAAATGGCTTTCTTTTGGTGAAGAGTTTAGCATTATTTCAGGGCTTAAAATAGAAAAGATGGCGGTGCAGGGACTTGAACCCCGGACACTGCGGATATGAGCCGCATGCTCTGACCAACTGAGCTACACCGCCACGACAAAAAATTATAGCAGAAAAATGCACTCAAAGACAAATCTTTCAGGTGAATAATAACTATCTTCTTAAAAAATGCATGCAACAAATCAACTTTTTCGTAAAGCAAAAATTCTTCTTGTCAACCCCTGGATCTATGACTTTTCAGCATATAATCTATGGTCTATGCCTTTGGGACTTCTTAAAGTTGGTGAGTATCTAAGTGCCTATGATGTAAATTTGTCCTTTATAGATTGCACTAACTATTATAGAGTAAAAAAATATGGCACAGGGAAATTTAAGTATGAGGTCGTAGAAAAACCGAAGATTCTTAAAAGCATACCCCTTTTCTTTAAGAGATATGGCATTTCATTGGAAGAATTTAATTATAGACTTAAATCAGCCAAGCCCTTTGATATTGTCTTAATCACTTCTATTATGAGTTACTGGTATTTAGGGGTCATAGAAGTCATTAAAATTATCAGAGACGAAATAGGTGATGTCCCTATTATCTTAGGCGGTATATATGCAAGCCTATATCCTGAACATGCAATAAAGAATTGTGGTGCCGATCTCATTTATAAAGGTCCTTTAGAAGTAGGATTTAAAGGGGTTTTAGAGAATTTTGGGGTTAAGTTATTAAAAAAGAGAAAACCTCTTTCTTATTATGAGTTGAATTTTTATGACCATTATCCTTTTGCTCCTCTTTTGACAGGAGAAGGTTGCACCTTTAAATGTTCCTACTGTGCTTCAAACATTTTGTCAAACCGTTATTATCGTACCTCTATTGAGACCCTCGTGTCTGACATCATAGAGCTATATAATAGAGGTGTAAGAGATTTCGCTTTTTATGATGATGCCCTTTTAGTAAATTCTGAAGATCACATAAAGCCCTTACTTAGAAGGATTATTAAATTAGGTATAGATATAAGATTTCACACACCTAATGGACTTCATGCCTGTTTTGTTGATGAGGAGTTAGCCTTCTTAATGAAAAAGGCAGGGTTTAAGACAATCCGTTTAAGCCTTGAGACCATAAATGAAGAGCGTCAAAGGAGGACAGGAGCAAAAGTAACTAATGAAAATCTGATTACTGCAATCGAAAACCTTAAAAAAGCTGGTTTTACGAAAGAAGAAATTGGGGTTTATTTAATGTACGGACTTCCCTCTCAAGATTTAGAAGAGGTTATCGAAGGGGTTGAATTTCTAAAAACTCTCAATGTGCGAATAAATCTCACAGAGTTTTCCCCTATTAAGGGGACCTTAGCTTGGAGAGAGCTTGTAAATAAAGGGATTATTGACGATGAGATAGACCCTCTCCTTACAAACAATTCGGTCTTTTATTATCTATTTAGTGGGTATAAGCCTGAGAAGGTCGAAGCCTTAAAGAGGGATGTCAAGAATTATAATCTAATGGAATGAACACTACATTAAGATAAAAAATCTTTGAATTTTTATGAGTGAAGCTAAATATCTCAATTACAGACTTTAGCTTATGAAATCATTTCATATACAGGCTAAAGCTATTGACTATCCGGATAGGGCTAAATCATAATTTAATTTCTCACTTTAAAAGAGATTTCAGAGTTTGAGCTAAAACATCCCATGAGAGAATGTAAGATTATTACGAATGAAATTACCTGAAAAGTTATCGACTTTATAGAATCTAAAGTAATCTGCAATAATATTGATATACATGTCTTATAGAGTAAGTAAAGAGCATTTTGAATTCCTTGCTGAGAAAGCTTTGCAGAGTATTCCTAAGAAGTTTCTTTCACAATTTAGGAATATCGCTATTGTAATAGAAGACTATCCTGATGAAGAAATTCTTAGCCTTGTCGGTGTTGAAAGAGATCAATTATTAGGTTTATTTGTTGGTCAGACTCACGAAAGCCAAAAAACTTTTTTTTCAAATCTCTATCCTTATCCTGATACAATTTATCTCTATCAGCGTAATATCGAGGCTATCTGTAACAATGAAAATGACCTTTTTAGAGAGATCCGGGCTACAATACTTCATGAAGTAGGGCACTATTTTGGTCTAACCGATGAGGAGCTTGAAAGACAGTAACATGAATTTTTTTGAAGAGGTCACTCCGAAGATTGTCAGGAGTATATAAAATAACTACTGGTAAGAGAGTGTTTTTCTTATTTTTTATCAAGCTATAAATTTAAAGTATCTGGAGGAGTAATGGTTTGCAGAGAAATCAATAACTTAGAGGAATTATTTTCAATGATTGGTAAAGAGGTATCCATATCAGACTGGCTTGAAATCACTCAAGAGCGGATTAACAAATTCGCTGAGGTGAGTGGTGACTATCAGTGGATTCATATTGATGTTGAGAGAGCAAAAAAGGAATCTCCCTATAGAACCACTGTTGCTCATGGTTTTTTGACATTATCTTTATTAACTTTTTTGGAGTCACAGGCAGTCAAAATAAAAATGCCCTTTAAAATGAGAATTAATTATGGATTAAATAAAGTCCGTTTTCCGGCTCCAGTTCCAGCAGGCTCAAGGATTAGGGCATCTTTAAAGTTAGTGGCTGCCGAAAAGATTCCTAATGGGTTACAGCTAATATGGGAAATAACCATAGAAAGAGAAGGGAGCTCTAAACCTTGCTGTGTTGCTGAATGGATACTAAGATACTATGAATAAAATTAAACTCTGTTTAATCTTCTTTGCTCTCGCACTCTTTAAGTAGTCTTTTGAAATATAAAGTACATTAGAAATTTACGGTGTAAAATGCGAATCGTAAGTAGAGGTTTAGCCAATCTTGCCATTAAAGCTCTAAACCGAGTTCTCTATGAATTTGGTGAAGGATATGGTTTAAAGGTTATGGGAGCTTGGTTATCCGTTGAAAAGGACAAAAAGGGAGAGCCGGTAGCAATATTCTACTCTTCGGCTTTTGAAGATTATTTTGATCTCGACATTATTGAGATATCTCTCAAGTTTTATGTAGGAGAACTTGAAAAACCTTACTTTACCCCTCCTATAGAGGTAGTGAAAAATCCTATTGATACCTGGAAAGATAAGCAGATAGAGCTAATAAGCTCATTTAAAGAGATGCTCATATCTCAAGGGAGGGATGAAACTGAGGCAACATTGGAAGCTATGTTTTTAGGTAGTAATTTTTCTGCAATCAGAGAAGGTACAACCTATAAGTGTTACGATTCTGATAAGGTGAAGAATGTAATCGAGATGGTATTAAGGGAACATAGAAGTGTCGAGGTAAGGATAGAAAAGATTTATTCCGATTCTCAAGAAAAATACATCCTAATTAGCTTGCTCAAAGTAGAGGATTGAAGTTTTATTGACCTCTTTTGAGAAAATAAGCACTCTAAAGAAGTTTTATCTTCCTAATTAATCTACAAAATACCTAAGAACTCTCAAAGACTTTAGAAGGTTCAATTAAATTAAAAATCTATGAAATTTTTCTACTTTAAATATGAATCAAGATAACAAACTCTTTGATTACTCTTTCATAGAATCTCAGTAGCAGTTATCGATCATGTAAGGTAAGGCAAGAGCTTTTCAATATTACTGGCTTGTGACTCATGAACAGGGACACTTCTTTTAAGAGATCTTGTCCTCTTAGAAGGCTTGCCAGTTAATAAATGTCGTCTATAGGCCTTCCTTCTCATGATTTTACCGCTACCAGTTACTTTAAATCTTTTAGCTGCTCCCCTGTGGGTTTTAAGTTTAGGCATTACTCTATCCTCTCTTCATTTTAGTTCTTTTACTTACTACTTGGAGCTATGACCATAACTATCTGTTTACCTTCGAGTTTTGGTTGTGACTCAATTGTATATTTACCACTAATAAGCTGTAATAACCTCTCAAAAACTTTCATACCAATTTCAGGTCTGATAATCTCTCTACCTCTGAAGTACATTATCACCTTAGCTTTATCACCGTTGTCTAAAAATCTTCTGATATGCTTTGCCTTAAGGCTGAGATCATGGTCTGTGATATGTGGTCGAATTTTTATATCTTTGACATCAGGAGATTTTTTTTGTGTTTGCTTTTTGCTAAGTTGATATCTATACTTGCCGTAGTCAATTATCTTGCAGACAGGAGGGGTAGCATTAGGTGCTACCTCAACTAAGTCATAACCTCTCTCTTTTGCTATGTTTAAGGCTTCTTTAAGAGATAAAATGCCGATCTGTTTGCCCTCTTCATCTATCAGCCTCACCTCTTGAGCCTTTATCATTTCATTTACCTTAACATCTTTGCTTATATTATCACCTCCTGATAAAATTAGCTTTTTCTTATAGTTAATGACTTGTCTCTTGCTTTAAGATATTAAGAAAATCTGATATTTGAATTGAAACAATATTTTCACCGGTTCTTTTCCTGACTGTTATAGTCCTTTCTGCAACCTCTCTATCTCCGATGATTATCATATAGGGGACTTTTTTTATAGTTGCCTCTCTAATTTTATACCCAATTTTTTCATTCCTCAAGTCCACCATAACCCTATACCGAGAGTCTTTTAATATCTCATAAACTTCCTTTGCAAATTCATTATGTCTCTCTGCAATCGTCATAATCACTAATTGGACAGGAGAAAGCCATAAAGGAAAGGCACCTGCGTAATGCTCTATTAATATACCAAAAAATCTTTCTAGAGATCCCATAAGCGCTCTATGAATCATAATAGGTCTATATTCTTGACCGTCAGCGCCTCTGTAGGTAAGGTCGAATCTCTCTGGATTATTAAAATCTACTTGGATGGTGCTACATTGCCATGAACGATTCAAAGCATCTCTTATTTTGATATCTATTTTAGGACCATAAAATACACCCTCCCCAGGGTCTATTTCATAAGATAAACCTTTCAATTCCAGAGCTTTTTTAAGAGCCTCTGTTGCTTTCTCCCAGTTTTCGAGGGATCCAACATACTTATCGGGGCGAGTAGATAGAAAAATACTGTATTTGTCAAAGCCGAATTTATTCAAGATGGAGATAGTAAAATTTAGAATATTAAGTATCTCGTCTTCAATTTGATCTTCTCTGCAAAAGATATGAGCATCGTCCTGTGTAAAACCTCTTACCCTCAAAAGACCGTGTAAAACGCCTGATCTTTCATATCGGTAGACTGTACCAAGCTCGGCATACCTGATAGGAAATTCTCTATAACTTCTTAATTCTGATTGGTAAACATTTATATGGAAAGGACAATTCATGGGCTTTAATTCATAAAGAACTCCCTCGATATCCATTGGAGAATACATGTTTTCTTTGTAAAATTCAACATGACCACTCTTTTCCCATAGTTCTAACTTCGCTATATGGGGACTATAGAGGAGTTTATAATCCGCTTTTAAGTGTTCTTCTCTCCAAAAATCTTCAATAATTTTTCTTATTATTGCGCCATTAGGAAGCCATAAGATTAAGCCAGGACCAATTCCATCACTCATACTAAATAACCCCAACTCCTTGCCGAGCCTTCTATGATCCCTTTTTTTAACTTCCTCCAGGAACTTCAAATGTTTATCAAGAGCCTCCTTACTATCAAAGGAAATTCCGTAAATTCTCTGAAGCATTTTATTTTTCTCGTTACCTCTCCAATAGGCACCTGCAACACTTAAAAGTTTAAAAGCTTTAACCATAGAAGTATTAGGTATGTGGGGTCCTCTGCAAAGATCTAAGAATCCACCTTCTTCGTATATAGATACATACTCGTCTTGAATTTCATTAAGTAGCTCGATCTTATATGGCTCATTTGCCTTTTCAAATAACTTTAATGCTTCTTCTTTTTTCAATATTCTCCTTAAAAAGGGCGATCCCTTTTTGATGATCTCATTCATTCTTCTTTCGATTTGCTCTAAATCTTCAGGAGTAAAAGGCTCAGGCTTTTCAAAATCATAATAGAAACCTTCTTCAATTGCAGGTCCTGTGGCGATTTTAACATGGGGGAACAAGTCCTTTACTGCATGAGCCATTATATGAGATGTGCTATGCCAATAAATCTCTTTGCCTTCTTTAGAATGGAAATCAATAATCTCTATAAAAGTTTGATTAGAACTTTGCTCTAAAACTGATAAATCTGCTAAGTTACCATTTATTTTAATTGCTAAGGCATTATATTTCTGTAAATACTCTGCAAGGCTTGATGGATCAAGCTCCTTTTGAGTCCCATCAGGTAAAGTTATTTTAATAATCAACAACCCCCCTTTAGAAAAGTTTTATATAATAACTGATTTAATATATGGTATTCAACTTGAACCCCTAAGAAGTAGTATAAAAATTACGCAGAAATTTTATATTGCTCTGAAAGAGAATTTTATATTTCGTGATTAAAAGAGATTTCATGTAAAAATTTCTGAATTTCGAATTATATTTTTACTGGAATTTTCATCTTTAAGAATAGTTTGATTTTTCTGGTCTTGACGAGTCTCTTGTGAAGTAGGTTTACAAATAGTATAAATATCATTAGTCACTTAGGAAATTTAGAGTCCTCTATATCATAGATAGAGAATTACGAAGGAAAACTTAATTTTATTTCTCGAAAAGCTTAAGATATTCGCCATATCCCTCTTTTTCTAAGTCCTCTTTTGGTATGAAACGGAGAGCCGCTGAATTTATACAATAACGCAGTCTTGTAGGTTCAGGACTATCATCAAAAACATGGCCAAGATGGGAGTCTCCATATTTACTACGAACTTCTTTTCTCCTAATGAAAAGGCTATAATCATCTCTTACTATTATATTGGTAGGCTCGAGAGGTTTAGAGAAACTTGGCCACCCTGTGCCCGAATCGAATTTATCAAGTGAACTAAAAAGAGGTTCTCCAGATACAATATCCACATAAATACCTTCCCTTTTATTATTCCAATATTCATTATCGAATATTCATTATCGAAAGGAGGTTCAGTGCCATCTTCTTGTGTAACTTTATATTGTAAAGGTGTTAAACTTTTCTTAAGTTCCTCTTTAGAGGGTTTACTATATTTTGATCTATCCTTCATCTTACCTTCCTCATCGAGCACCAGGTCGAATCTCTTAAAAATTTTTAAACCTAAGATTTACCATGAAAAGCAACAGTAGCATAATAAAAGCCATTAGTAACAATATTTAATTTTTTATTTCATATATAAGAGCTAATTTGTGACTAAAGTATCAAGATTCAATCAATGATGGAATTTTATTCCTGTGAAGATTTTTTTTGTTTTTATATTAAAAATATGCTTAAATATATTATAAAGTAAAAAATTTTTGGAGTAAAATAATGGACTACACATTAAAAATTGGTGGTGAAGCTGGACAGGGAATTCAGACAATTGGTGAGACCTTAGCAAAGGTTTTTGCTAGATCAGGATTTCATGTATTTTCCCATCAAGACTATGAATCGAGGATCAGAGGAGGACATAATTTCTACCAAATACGATTATCAGATAGTCCTGTTACTGCCTCAAGAAAGACAATAGACATTTTAATAGCTATGGACAAAGAAAGCATTGTTTTTTATGAAAAAGAACTCTCGGAAAAGGGTCAGATTATTTACGATTCTTCCCTATTAAAGGAGAAATATAATTCACCCGATTTTTTGGACCTGCCTTTTTTAAGTCTCTCTATGGAGATATCAAAGAGCAAGATAATGGCTAATGCAGTAATTATGGGCGGCGTACTCGGCATGCTCGGTATGAAGTTAGACATCTTAAATAATCTTATTGAGGAGACCTTTAAAACAAAAGGCTCTAATATTGTAGAATTAAATAAAAGAGCTATTCTAAAAGGCTATGAGTACGCTATTGGTAATTGCTTAAGATGTTCATTCTATGTCCCACCTTCAAATAGAAAATTAATGCTTATTGGCGGCAATGACGCAATAGCTTTTGGGGCAATAGCATCAGGTTTAAAGTTCTATGTTGCCTACCCTATGACACCTTCTACAGGAATTATGAATTTTATAGCCTCTAAGGCTTCTGAATATGGAATAATTATTGAGCAAGCAGAAGACGAAATTTCTGCAATCAACATGGCTATAGGTGCATCCTTTGCAGGGGTTAGAGCTATGACAGGGACGTCTGGAGGAGGCTTTGCTTTAATGACAGAAGGATTATCTCTTGCGGGAATGACGGAAACTCCTCTGGTAATAGCTCTCGCCCAAAGACCAGGACCAGCAACAGGGCTTCCAACAAGGACAGAACAAGGCGATCTAAACTTTGCACTGCATACAGCTCACGGAGAATTTCCTAGGGTCATTTTTGCACCTGGAACACCTGAGCAAGCCTTCTTTTTAACCAATAAAGCTTTTGATCTCGCGGAAAAATATCAAATACAGGTTATCATTCTTACTGATCAATATCTTGCTGATTCTCAATGGACTTATGAAGGATTTGATCTTGCCAAATTGATATACAGGGATTATCGTTTAAAAAAAGAAAGCCTCAATCTTTTAGATACCTATAGTCGACATGTCTTTACACAAAATGGTGTATCCCCTCTTGGAATTCCTGGAGAATCAAAACATCTTATTGTAACGGATAGTGATGAGCATGATGAAAAAGGACACATTACAGAAAATGCTAAAACTCGTAAAGAGATGGTTGACAAAAGACTATTCAAAAAGCTTCCCCATATAAGAAATGAAATTATGCCACCTCTTTTTTATGGAGATCCATCTCCAAAGGTAGTTCTGATAGGATGGGGTTCGACTTATGGTGTTATGAAAGAGGTAGTTAATATCCTTAGAGAAAATATAGAAATTGCAATGCTCCATTTTAGTGAGTTATACCCCTTCCCAGAAACTACAAAATTTGATTATCTCAAGATCCTTGAGACTGCTGAAATCTCTATCTGTGTAGAAAATAATGCCACCGGGCAGTTTGCTCGTTTATTAAGAGCTGAGACGGGATATTCAGTCAGTAAAAGAATCAATAAATATGATGGCAGGCCTTTTATAGTTGATGAACTTATGGAAAAAGTAATCAAAGAAATTAACCTCGATTACTGAGGGGAAAATAGTGAGTTTGAGACTAAATATTCCAAAACATATAAAATCATCTTTTAGTTTTCGGTAGAGCCTCTACTTTCATGGTCTATATGTCATATATCTTTTGCCCATCCTTTCTCTCATTTTTCTTACATCTATTAAATTTCTTAAAAGTTATTAAACAAAACTGATGTAAAGAATCTTTTAAAAACTCAAGAGTAATAAAGTAGTATGTGATCCTTACTAATATAGGTAATTTTGCGATCAAAGAATAGTAAAAGCAATTAAACTAAGAAACTTTGTTGAATATTTTTAAAAAATATAAATAAATGTCCTCGGATCTTTATAAATATGACATTCTGTGCAGAGTTGTTTTTTTTCGACATCTTTAATTCGCCAGGTATGTGGTTTATGACAATGCATGCATTCGATTCCTTGTTTTGCATGATTTCCATGTTGCCCTAATCCTGCCTCTGTCTTGTGACATCCTATGCAAGTCTCATTTTTAACCCTTTGTCTTAAGTGTGGTTTATGACAATAGTGGCAAGAAAGCTTACTTTTTGGATTCTTGATTGCCATCTCCCTATGACATTTTGTACACCTCTCTGGAGGGGTCATTACCAAATGTTTTCTAATAAAAGGATGGCAGTTTATACAGGAAAACTCTTTAATATTAATTCCGTGTACATCTTTATTTTGATGGCATTGAAGACAGGATTCCCCATTAAAAGGCATATTGTGTTGACTATTGAAATGACAAGTATTGCATTTTATTTTTTGGATTATTGCATGGTTAGCGTGTCCAAATGCTTTATCTGGACTAATTGCACCTTGAATAACAGTAGTTTTGTGGCATCCTTCACATTGTAACCAGGGTTTTTGACGCCCGTGGGTAAGAGAGATAGGGTCTACACCCCTTGCGATATAACTTAAAAGTCTTTGATTCTGTTCTAAAACACCAATCTCATGGCACTTTTGACAAATTACTGCACTATGGGAACTTTTTTGCCAATCTACATAGGCCTCCCTTACAAGATGACAAGAGGAACAAAAATCAGGGTCTGTTTGGGTGTAACGATAGTACCGGTACCCATAGAGAAAGATTGATATAAGTAAAACTGCAAAAACGAAACCCTTTATACTATAGCTGATTTGCATTTTCTTAAATATTTTTAAATATTTTAATGATTTCTCATTTTAATATTAGTGATTATCTTTTCAATGGTTGTGCAAATCATCTTTTTATGGGATCCTTCCCAAAAGATTTTCCCGCAATTATGACATTTGAGGAAAAATTTTTTACTAAATACTATATATTCAGGGGCATCATTCAATATAAACTCTTTTTGTATTTTCATAAGTTCACCATTACAATTAGCACACCTGCTTGAAAAATTTAATATTTCATCAAGATGCTCTTTCAAGCAGAGCAAAAATTCCTCTAATTGTTCAAGTGTATTGTTAGAGTATATCAGCAAAACATTATCTATCGCCTTATTTTTTGTCAAAGCTCTGTCTCTTGTTAATATTATTCTGTTTTCTTGCTTGGCAAGCTTTATTAGTTCAAAATCATCTATCCTGTTGAAATATAAGGTATCAAACCCTATTATTCTTAGCCACTTTGCCAACTTCCCCAGCATAACATCACAAATGAAGCGGTTTTTGATGTCACTATTCATTTTTTTCATTTAAGAGCGTAATAGCTTGCGATGCTCAAAAAGCTGTTTATATCAATAATAATTACAAAATGTCTTACAATGCAACAAATTAGAAGTTAGGCTCAAAAAAATTAAAGAACATTAACATCGTAATTTACAGAAATTCATGAAACTAAATCATAAAAAGATTAGGAGATACTAAAAGTTATTCTTATTTTCAATTTTTCAATAATATAAAGGAAGCATCCCTAATTTCGTGATGGAAAAAAAATTAAGGCTCACCTTATACTGCACTAAGCAAACAAAGAGTATAGGAGGT
>CAYPJO010000027.1:0-21801 GCA_964411065.1 uncultured Thermodesulfovibrio sp. | reverse complement strand
GCAATGGGGAAGAAAACCATTAAAGGAATTTACACAGAAGTATTGACATTACCCACTCTTTAAGAGAGCTTTAAAAATGCCTCAAACGGGCTAAATAATAGATATGCCAAAGTCTATCTCTTTTTTTCGGCCTTATGCAATCACTTGACACAGCTAAAAAAACTTTATATAATATTACTAAAGTATATTTAGCAGAGGTAAGTAATGCCAGCTACATCAAAGGATTATTATAAGATTCTTAATGTAAGTAGAGATGCTACTCAGGATGAGATAAAAAAGGCTTTTAGGAAGTTAGCACGAAAATATCATCCCGACTTAAATCCAGGTGATAAGAGCTCTGAAGAGCGCTTTAAAGAGATTAACGAAGCTTATGCAGTTCTTAGTGACCCTCAGAAGCGTAAGGAGTATGACGATTATGGCACAACCTTTGAAGGCTATGAGGGATTTAAAAACTACGATTTCAAAGAGACTTTTGATTTTGGCGACATCTTTGGCGATCTCTTTAGTTCTTTTAGAAGAGGTTCCTCTTACCTAAAAGGTGAAGATATCTATGTTGGTATTGAATTGACCATGGAAGAAGCTTTCAAAGGTGTAACGAAACCGATTACCTATTCACGGTATGTAAACTGTGAAGCTTGTAACGGTACAGGTGCAGAAAATCATGATAAGTGCGCAAAATGTAATGGCAGTGGAAATCTTAAAATTTCTAAGGGGTTTTTTAGAATGTCTCAATCATGCCCTGAGTGTGGAGGAACAGGTATCAAGTATTCAACCTCTTGTAAAAGATGTATGGGTAAAGGAAAGATATTACAGACAGAGACTCTGAATGTAAAAATACCAGCAGGTGTTGATAATGGCTCAGTTGTAAAGATTGCTGGTAAAGGTAATGCTGGTTCAGGAGGTGGACCTGCTGGAGATCTCCATCTGGAGGTTACACTAAAACCTCATCCTATCTTTAAAAGAGATGGGGACGATATATATATTCAACTTCCTGTGACGGTTGGCGAGGCAATGCTGGGTAGTAAAGTAGAAGTACCCACAATAGATGGTATGACATTAATGAAGCTTCCAGCAGGTATACAAAGCGGGCAAAAATTAAAACTATCAGGAAAAGGCTTTTTCTCTCCAAAATCGAAGAAACGGGGCGACCAATATGTGGAGATAAAGATAGTAGTTCCTAAGGAGGTTACAGAAAAAGCAAAAGAAGCTATCTCTGTAATTGAATCATTATATAGGGAAAATCCGAGAGAAAAGTTCAAAATATGATGCGAAAAAGGGAAAAGAAAAAGGAACCTTTATATATGATAAGCGTTGTCTCAAGGATGTTAGAAGTGCACCCTCAGACCCTGAGGATGTATGAAAAAGAGGGATTCATTTGTCCTAAGAGAATAAATAAACAAAGGCTTTATTCAGAAGAGGACATAGAGAGGTTAAATCTTGTTATAAAGTTGACTAAAGAATTAGGAGTCAATAAAGCCGGAGTTGATATCATACTTAAAATGAGGGAGAAAATAGAAATGTTACAGAATGAGATCGAAGAGATGATGAGATTTGTAGACGATAATATTAGACAGGAATTTGAAGAGAGGTTAAAAAATGTTTTCAAACACAAGGATTAATTAACAAAGATCTGCTAAGGGCTTTTAAAAAGGGGGTAATAGTATGAGATTAGATAAATTAACACAAAAGACTCAAGAAGCTTTGCAGCAGTCTCAGTTGCTTGCAGAAAAAAAAGGAAACCAACAAATAGATGTTGAACATCTTCTATACTCAATGCTAATGGATAGCGAAGGGATAGCAACACAGATACTAAAGAAGCTGAAGGTAAATATTGATTTATTGATGAGAGAAGTTGAAGAGGCAATTGATAAATTCCCAAAGGTTATTGGAGCTACCCCTTTAGGGCAACTATATATATCCTCAAGACTCAAATCAGTTTTAGAAAAAGCTTATGAAGAGGCGATCCATCTAAAAGATGAGTATATAAGCGTTGAGCATTTATTACTTGCTATTGTCAATAGTTATGGTTCTGCTACAGAGATTCTGAAGAGCTATGGAGTCACCCAAGACAAAATCTTATCAGCAATGAGGGAAATAAGAGGTGTACATAGTGTTACTGATCCAAATCCTGAAGAAAAATATCAAGCTCTTAAAAGATATGGGAAAGATTTAACAGAGTTGGCAAAAATGGGCAAGCTTGATCCAGTAATTGGTAGAGATGAAGAGATAAGAAGAATAATACAGATCCTTTCAAGAAGAACGAAGAATAATCCCGTCCTAATAGGAGACCCAGGAGTCGGCAAAACAGCAATAGTGGAAGGATTAGCACAAAGAATAGCTTCTGGTGATGTGCCAGATAGCTTAAAAAATAAAAGGCTTGTTGCAATAGATATGGCTAGTATCATTGCGGGCTCTAAGTTTAGAGGAGAATTTGAGGAAAGACTCAAAGCTATACTGAAGGAAATTCAACAATCAGAAGGCAATATCATAACTTTCATAGATGAGCTTCATACCCTTGTTGGAGCTGGAGCAGCTGAAGGGGCTGTTGACGCCTCCAATATGCTGAAGCCTGCCCTTGCAAGGGGTGAGCTAAGATGCATTGGGGCTACGACGGTGAATGAATACAGAAAGTATATTGAAAAGGATCCTGCATTAGAAAGGAGGTTTCAACCTATACTCATCAAAGAGCCCTCTGTTGAGGATACAATATCTATTTTGAGAGGATTAAAGGAGAGGTATGAAGTCTACCACGGAGTAAAGATAACAGATTCTGCATTAATAGCTGCTGCAGTTCTATCTCAGAGATATATTACTGATCGCTTTTTACCTGATAAAGCAATAGATCTAATAGATGAGGCATCTGCAAGACTAAGGATGGAAATTGATAGTATGCCCTTAGAATTAGATGAAATAGAAAGAAGGATGATCCAGTTAGAGATAGAGAAGAAAGGTTTATCTAAGGATGATTCTAAGGATGCACAGGAGAAGCTAAAAAAAATAAACCAAGAATACGAAGAGCTTCAAACTCAAAGAGATATTCTAAGAGCTCAGTGGTTGGCTGAAAAAGAAATCATCCAGAAGATTATGGAAATAAAAGAGCAGATAGAAAAAACAAAAATAGAGTCAGAAATGGCTGAAAGAGAAGGAAATCTTGGGAAAGCTGCAGAACTAAGATATGGTAAGCTAATTGAACTTAAGAAAGCTTTAGAGAGAGAAAACGAAAAGCTTGCAGAGGTTCAATCAAAAAGAAAAATGCTCAAAGAGGAAGTAGGCGAGGAGGATATTGCAGAGGTTATATCTAAGTGGACAGGTATACCTGTTGCAAAACTACTTGAGAGTGAGACACATAAGCTAATACATATGGAAGAAAGACTCAGACAAAGAGTGGTTGGCCAGGATGAGGCTATAGAGGCTGTCTCCAACGCTATAAGGAGAGCTCGTGTAGGATTGCAGGATCCGAATAGGCCCATCGGTTCATTCATCTTTCTCGGTCCCACAGGTGTAGGTAAAACGGAACTTGCAAAAGCTATTGCAGAATTTTTATTCGATAATGAGACAGCGATGATCAGAATTGATATGTCCGAATATCAGGAAAGACATACAGTCTCAAGACTAATTGGAGCGCCTCCAGGATATGTAGGATATGAAGAAGGTGGTCAGCTAACAGAGGCAGTTAGGAGGAAACCTTATTCAGTAATACTCTTTGATGAAGTGGAGAAGGCTCATCCAGAAGTATTCAACTTGCTATTGCAACTCCTCGATGACGGTAGACTAACGGATGGGCATGGAAGAACCGTAGATTTTAGAAATGCTGTTGTAATTCTAACCTCTAACATCGGGAGTATCCATATCCAAGAGATTCTCGAAAAGAGGTCTAAAGGAGCCTTGGATCATTGGGCTGGCGAGGATGATAATTATCTTAAAGAAAGAGTTATGGCAGATCTAAAAGCTTTCTTTAGACCTGAGTTTTTGAATAGGATTGATGAAATAATTATATTCAATCCTTTAAATCAAGAATTATTAAGGAAGATAGTGAACATACAGATTGAGCGTATGAGAAAGTATTTCAAGGAAAAAAAGCTTGATATAGTTCTTTCTGAGAGAGCTATTGAATACATTGCAAAGATCGGTTACGACCCAGTTTATGGTGCTCGACCTCTTAAAAGAGCTATACAGAGGGAGATAATAAATCCACTTGCTATGAGTCTACTGAGTAAGAAATTTAAAGAAGGCTCGACTATAGAGGTGGATTATGAACCAGGTACTGGTATCACCTTTAGTGAAGTTGTTGTTGCAGAGGTTATAAAATAAATTAAAACAAGAGTTTTATAAAAAGAGCCTTTGGCTCTCTTATGACAAAGAAAAACACAATTTAACCAGAGTTTCTCTGGTAGGAGGTTTAACATGTCTGTTATAAAATGGTCACCTGTTAAAGAACTTGATGAAATGAGAAGAGAGATTGACAAACTTTTTGAGGAGTTCTTTGCTCCTTTTGCCCAAAGGAGGATCGGCTATCTCAAGCCAAAAACAGAGGCAATAACCCCTGTTGTTGAGATGTTCGACCGTATTAGTGATTTGGTTGTGAGAGTCGATTTGCCTGGTGTGAATAAAGAGGATGTTGAAATTTCTGTAGTTGACGACACCCTTACTATAAAGGGAGAGTTTAAAAAGTCTGAAGAAATCAAAGAAGAGAGCTACTATATTAAAGAAAAGCCTTATGGAAAGTTCTCAAGAAGCCTCTTATTGCCGAATGATGTTGACAAAAACAATGTTACTGCTGTTATGAAAAATGGAGTTTTAGAGTTAGTCTTTGCCAAAAAGGAAGAGGCTAAAACAAAGGAGATAAAGATTGAAATAAAGTAAGTTAGATATGGTCTCTGCTCTATAATAGAGCAGAGACCATAATAAGGAAACAACCTTCATACTTATCTTTTAACTCCCTAAGAGGTCTAAAAAGTCATTAAATATCACGCTAATTAATAAAGAAGACATTACATAAAAATTTTTTTCTCCTTGACTACTCATCCCCCAAATTATGAAGAGTCAAAGATTAAAACCATCTTAGCCTTAAGGATAGTAAAGTTTATCTTTTTAATGCCGGTCTTCCTAATAAAAAATCTTTGCAAATTCTGCATATAAAACATATTTTTTGCTTCTGAAAATCAATTGAAAAAAAGGCTCTTCTTACTGTATGATTTAAAAGTATGAAAGAAAACCCAGCCATAGATGAAATTGAAAAACTTAGGAGAGAAATAGACATCATAGACTCAGAACTGGTGAACATACTCAATAAAAGAGCAAAAATTGTTATTGAGATTGCAAACATCAAAAGAGCTTTAAATCTAAAGTTTTATTCACCAGAACGGGAAAGAGCTATATTAGAGCGAATAGTTAAGTTAAATAAAGGTCCTTTCCCAAATGATGCCCTTAAATTTATCTTCAGAGAAATTTTATCAGCAACTCTCTCATTAGAACAACCCTTAAAGGTAGCCTATCTTGGTCCGGAAGGGACTTTTACTCATCTTGCTGCCATCAGACATTTTGGTTCTTCAGCTGATTACATACCTGTCGAGAGCATTAAAGCAACCTTTGATGCAGTTGAAAACAATAAGGCTGATTTTGGGTTAGTCCCTATTGAGAACTCCAACGAGGGAGTTGTAAGCTATACCCTTGATATGTTTATGGACTATGACTTAAAGATTGCCGCTGAAATTATGCTCGAGATTTCCCACAATCTTGTATCAAAGAGCGGTGATAAGAGTAAGATTAAAAAGATTTATTCTCACCCCCAGGCTACCGCGCAATGCAGAATTTGGCTCGAGAGAAATATGGCTGGCATTCCCATTCTTGAAGCAACGAGCACCTCAAGGGCAGCAGAAATAGCTTCAAAGGACGAGGACTCTGCAGCCATTGCCAGTGAGCTTGCAGCAAAAATATATGATCTCAATTTTGTAGAAAGACATATTGAAGATAGCAAAAGAAACTACACAAGATTTTTGGCTGTATCCAAGGACTATCCATCCAGAACAGGAAATGATAAGACATCTATATTATTTTCTCTTAGAGATAGACCTGGAGCTTTATATGAATCCTTACAACCTTTCAAGGAAGCCAATATAAATCTTAATAAAATAGAATCGCGTCCTTCAAAGAGGAGGGCTTGGGAGTATATTTTCTTTATTGATATGGAAGGACATATTGAAGATAAAAAAGTTTCTGAAGCAATAGAAAAAACAAAGGGAATTTGCCTATATTTAAAACATTTGGGGTCATACCCCATAGATAAAAGTTTAGAGAGGTAATGAAATGCTCAAATCACTCGACTATGTATCTACTATTAAGCCTTATGTTCCTGGGAAACCGATTGAAGAATTGGAACGCGAATTGGGAATTAAAGAATCTATTAAACTTGCTTCCAATGAAAACCCTTTAGGACCTTCTCCAAAAGCTTTAGAAGGCATAAAAGAGTTTCTTACCAATCCTGACAGAGTAAGTAGATATCCTGATGGTGGGGGCTATTATCTAAAAGAAGCGCTCTGCAATTTCTTTTTAAAAAAGGGCTTAAAGCTATCTCATGACGAGATTATATTAGGTAATGGCTCCAATGAGCTGCTCGATATAGCAGTTAGAACATATATGGGATATGGGGATGAAGCGGTCTTTTCAAGCCATTCCTTTATTGTATATCCTCTTGCTGTTCAATCGGTAGGTGGTATTGCAAGGGAGATATCCCATGTAAATTTTAAGCATGATCTTTTAAAAATGGCAGAAGCAGTTACTGAAAAGACTAAAGTCGTTTTTATAGCCAATCCTAATAATCCTACTGGGACGAGTGTAAAAAAAGATGAATTTGAAATTTTTATGAAGAGAATCCCTACAGGAGTTTTAGTAATAGTAGATGAAGCATATTTTGAGTATGTTACTGATCCTGATTATCCTGATTCTTTTAAATATTTAAAGGAAGGAAGAGATATACTAATTCTTAGAACCTTTTCTAAAGCCTATGGACTTGCAGGTCTTAGAATAGGGTATGGTATCTCTAAAAAGGAAATAATCACGGAGATGAATAAAATTAGAGAGCCTTTTAATACAAATTCATTAGCTCAAATAGCTGCAATCCATGCTTTGAGGGATGATGAACATGTAAAAAAGACTAAAGAAAACAACGAGGCAGGCAAAAAGTATCTATATAAAGAGCTAAAAGCCTTAGGAATAAATTACATCCCAACAGAAACTAATTTTATTTATATACCATTAGATTTTGATTCCGGTACTCTTTTTAATGCTCTACTAAAAATGGGAGTTATTATAAGGCCTGTAGGTCCTAAGGCAGTGAGGGTTACCATTGGTTTGCCCCATGAAAATGAACGATTCATCGAGTCATTGAAAATAGTTTTAGAAAAAATTAAGTGAGTTGTGGTAAAATCATCTAAATGAATCTTAAACATTTAAGCTTAAAATCTTTAAACAAGAGCGCAAATCTCTATTTCCCCTCTTTTTATTCTTTCTATTATATCAACTACCCTGCGTAAAACGCAGGGTAGGGATCGTTCATCTACTTTTTTCATTATTTATAAGGCTTCCCTTTGCCTTTTTGTATAGAAAAGAGTATTAAACAAAAGTTTACAAAGGTATTGCTATACCTTAAAAACCCGAAAAAAAGCTGAAAAATTAAGGAGGAGAGGATGGACATTATAGTTTTAGAACCAGGGACACCTGAATCAAATATAAAAAGCATTATAAAAAAACTGGAGAGTAAAGGACTGAAAGCTCACATTTCTCATGGGACGGAAAGAACTATTATAGGAGTTATAGGAGATACCTCAAAGGTTACAGAGGAAGAAGAGGCTGGTATAAGAGCCATGACAGGGGTTGAAAATGTCGTAAGAATATTAAAGCCCTTTAAATTGGCAAGCAGAGACTTTAAGAAGGAAAACACAGAGATCAAAATCAGAGACATAGTAATTGGCGGTAAAAAGATACATGTAATGGCTGGACCTTGTGCAGTGGAAAATAGAGCTATTCTCTTTTCTATTGCCGAGAAAGTGAAATCTGCAGGAGCTACTATTTTGAGGGGTGGTGCCTTCAAACCGAGAACATCCCCTTACTCTTTTCAAGGGCTTGGCGAGGAAGGATTAAAATATTTAGCTGAAGCTCGAGCAAAATATGGTCTCGTCATAGTTACTGAACTAATGGATACGAAAGATATTGATATTGTTATGAAATACACCGATATCATACAAATTGGAGCGAGAAACATGCAAAACTTTAAACTTTTATTAGAGGTTGGTTCAACAGATAAACCAGTTTTATTAAAAAGAGGACTCTCTGCGACAATCAAAGAATGGTTAATGTCAGCGGAATATATACTATCACGGGGCAATCAGAATGTAATGCTCTGTGAAAGAGGTATTAGAACCTTTGAGACGGCAACGAGAAACACCCTCGATTTGAGCGCTGTTCCCTTATTAAAACAGATCACTCATTTACCAGTAGTTGTAGACCCAAGCCATGGAGTTGGTAAAAGAGATTTAGTGCCTCCTATGGCAAAGGCTGCTATTGCTGCAGGCGCTGACGCCTTAATGATAGAAGTCCATACTAATCCAGAAGAAGCCCTTTCCGATGGCGAACAATCATTAAAACCTGATATCTTCAAAAAGCTAATGGATGAGCTAAGACCGATTGCCGTGTCAGTTGGGAGAGAATTATAATTCAAAAATGATCTTATATCTGTTATTATTTATACTGCAAAGAGACTGTAGAGGAACGAGGAAAGTAAAAATTGTCTTTTGATAAGGTTGCCATAATTGGTTTAGGGTTTATAGGTGCATCTTTTGCTCTCGCTATAAGAAAGGCTAACATATGCGACACTATATATGGATATAGTCGTTCTATAAAAACCCTCCAATGGGCAAAGTCAAAAGAGATAATTGATGACTTCAGTTTAGATATTAAACAAATTTGTAGTGCCTCAGATCTTATAATTCTTGCAACTCCTGTTGGTGCCTTTTTAAATCTCGTACAGGAGATTAAAGGGTTTACAAAAAAAGGAGCTATCATCACTGATGTGGGTAGCATTAAAGGCAAGCTTGTGTATGAGATAGAATCAACTCTTCCCAGCAATGTATACTACGTTGGTTCTCACCCTATCGCAGGTGGTGAAAAATCAGGAGCTGAAAATGCTAAACCCGAGTTATTCAAAAAGGCACTATGTATCATAACACCCACAGAAAGAACTGACCAACAGTCCCTAAACATGATTAAACAGGTATGGGAGTCAATCGGCTGTCGAGTTAAAATGATGAATCCCTATGAGCATGACAAAATCTATGCACTTATAAGCCATTTACCCCATCTTGTTGCCTATGCAGTTGTCAATACCGTTAATGATGTTGATGGAGATTTTATTAATTATGCAGGTCAAGGTTTCAAAGACACTACAAGAATTGCTCTCAGCCCTCCAGAAGTATGGCGAGATATAATAGCTTTTAATAGAGACAATCTTTTAGAGATTTTAACAATCCTAAGGAACAATCTTAATAAAATGGAGAGCTTGCTAAAAGAGGGAGATTTTATTAGCCTAGAAAAAGAGTTTCAACGTTCAAAAAGCTTAAGAGAGAGATTGAAGTAAATGGATAGAATTTAAGCAAATCTAACCTTGAAATTCTGGAGGGGTGCCAGAGTGGTTGAATGGGACGGTCTCGAAAATCGTTATGGGGGTAACTCCATCGAGGGTTCGAATCCCTCCCCCTCCGCCATCTCATCAAGGAATTTTTTCGAAGCCGACACAAACTCATCTGTATTCATGAGATAATGTTTATTAAAAAAATATGGATGAAATTAGTCAATTAGGATAAGTTCACTTACTGTCGACAATATCCTATTCAATGGCTCTTTACAGCTTTTTTATTTAATAATCCTATAATCGACTATCTTGTGTATAAAACATTTTATTGTTATGCTAATATTTAAAAGGTAGAAATGAAAAATCCATTTGCCACTCTTTCTATTAATACCAAATTAATAATGATAATGCTCTTTATGAGCTTTGTTCTTATAAGTATTTTGCTCTTTTTCTATCATCGTTCTGAGCAAAAGATATTCGCTGAGATAGAGAGACAAACTGCTGAACTTACCAAAGCTATCCAGATTGGCGTCGAAGAGGTGACAGCTTCAGGGAGCACTGACGAAGCAAGGCTTAATAATTATTTACAACAATTGAATACAAAGGGTGTCAAGGAGATCACAATAATTAGTAGTGATGAGCAGATTATAGCAAGTACAAATCCTGCACAAGTAGGTAAACCTATCACTCGCAAAAAAAAGGAACTAATTATTAAAGCTGAGCTTGGAGAACCAGTATCAGATGAAGGTAAGACCTATAACGTAATATTTCCTGTAATTTCAGGAGGCACCCAGTATGGATATATACATCATGGATACATTCATTTAAAAATAAACAAAGAGGATTTTTCAGATTTATTAAAGACTGCTACTTTAGAAAAGATAGTAGTCACTATTTTTGTTTTTCTTATAGGAATAATAATGACTTTATTTTTCTCAAAACGCTACACACGTCCCATAGAGGATGTCGTAAAGGCAGCTATAAAAGTTGCTAATGGCGATTTGAGTCAAAAATTGCCTGTGCACGGTAAAGATGAGATAGGTCAGTTATCACAAAGTTTTAACTATATGGTTAGCAAACTCAAGGAGAACAAAGCTGTAGCGGAGAGACTAAGAGAAGTTGAACATCTCTCAGCTATTGGTCAGTTATCAAGAAACATAGCCCACGAAATTCGTAATCCCTTGAATTATATAAGTTTAAGTATCGATTATATACATGATAAATATATCTCCAGCGATAAAAAAGACAAGGAGCGATTTATAAAAATTATCAACGGGATTAAAGCAGAAATACAGAGACTTGATACTATAGTCAATGATTTTCTGACTTACAGCAAACCTATAAGATTAAATAAAAAAATCACTAATATTGATCAAATTATAGAAGATTTGCATTCAATTATTAAGGCAAAAGCTGAAAAAGATGGGGTAAATATTATAGTTGAAAAAAACGCTAATTGTGAATTATTAATAGATCCTGAACTGATTAAATCCTGCATAATAAATCTCGTTACTAATGCCTTTCAAGCAATGCGAACTGTTCAAAGAAAGGGAATTTTAAAAATAAACTCTACTATAATTAAAAATGAATATATATTGACAGTAATCGATAATGGCGAAGGGGTTTCTGAGGAAGATCTCCCAAAGGTTTTTGAGCCCTTTTTTACTACAAAAAAAGAAGACGTTGGTCTTGGGCTCGGACTCTCTTTCACAAAAATGGTTATAGAAGAGCACGGTGGTAGAGTCGAATTCAGAAGCAAAAAGGGGGAAGGCAGCGAGGTAAAGATCATTCTTCCATATATTAAATAACAGGCGATAAAATGATTGATTATTAGAATCCAATAAGTAATAGAGGAGTTTTACTATGGCTATTGTAGTAGTTATAGACGATGAGCCTCGGCAGGCAGAAATAATTCGAACAATTCTTGAAGAAGAAAATTATGAAGTTCATACCGCATTTTCTGGAGAGGAGGGATTAAAATTAATAAACATGCTGAGCCCAGATGTAGTCCTTTCCGATCTTAAACTAAGTGGTATGAGCGGGACTGAATTACTGGATAATCTACCAGATACACCTGTCAAACCTGCCTTTATTCTAATGACTGCTTATGGGACAATTCAATCAGCTGTAGAAGCTATGAAAAAGGGGGCTTTCGATTACCTTACAAAACCTCTTGATAGAGACTTAATCCTTCATAAGGTGAGGGAAGCTGCTGAGAAGATTAATTTACAGAAGGAGAATAAATGGTTACGCTACGAACTCTATAATAAATTCAAGATAGAAGGTATTGTAAGTAGCTCAAAAAAGATGGAAGAGGTTTTAAATATCATCAAGAAAGTAACCCCTACCTCGGTTACAGTATTAATATATGGAGAGAGTGGAACTGGAAAGGAGTTAATAGCAAGGGCAATTCACTATAACAGCCCAAGGCGCACAGGACCTTTTACGGTAATCAATTGTGCGGCGATACCAGAAAACTTGATCGAAAGTGAGCTTTTCGGTTATGAACCTGGTTCTTTTACAGGTGCAACTCATCGCAAAATTGGGCTTTTTGAGGCATCTGATAAAGGAACTCTCTTCCTTGATGAAGTTGGTGATCTTCCTTTACTTACACAAACAAAAATTCTAAGAGTACTACAAGATAAAGAGATTAGGAGAATAGGTAGTAAAAATAGCATCAAAGTAGATGTGAGGATAATCGCAGCAACGAATAAATTGTTAGAGAAAGAGGTGTCAGCCGGTAGATTTCGGGAAGATCTTTTTTATCGATTGAAAGTTGTAACTGTTGAACTTCCCCCTCTTAGAGAGAGAAAGGAAGACATCCCAGCCCTTGTCAAATTTTTTATTGATAAATACAACAAAGAGTTCGGTAAGAGGATTAAAGATATAAGTGAGGGGGCAAAAAATGCACTTATGGAATATCCCTGGCCTGGTAATATAAGACAACTTGAATCTATAATTGAAAGAGCAGTTCTTATGTGCGATAAAGATATAATCACTACAAATGATATAAAAACTGAACTAAAACTGCCTCAAGCCGAAGGTGTTTTGGATAGTCTTGACTTCGACATACCAGAGAAGGGCATTAACTTTGAAGAACTCGAGAAAGAATTAATCAAAAAAGCTATGGCAAAATCTAATAATGTAGCAACAAATGCTGCAAAATTACTCGGGATGAGCTATAAAACGTTTTGGTACAGACTCGAAAAATTCGGGCTCAGAGGCTCTTCCCCAAAAGGGGATATACATCCTTAAAAGAGGATGGATTTTTAGATTTTATTATATTAGTTAGCTGTTTCTACAAGCATGTTTTATGTTTAAAGTTGTGAAACATAAAACGATGTATTTTAAAAATCTCTCTTAATAAGTGGAGTTTTTCTGGCATTTTATTTGCAACTTAAAATGGTTGCTTATTTTTATATTTCTATGTTGGAAAGGAGGTGAATAAAGATGAAGAAGTATTTAGCTTTGATGGTTGCAATAATTTTTATTTTTGCAGTCTCCTCAATAGCAATTTCTCAAGAGAAGCCTGCAGCACCAGCTAAACCAGCTGACACAAAGCCAGTAGAGTCTGCAAAACCCGCTGCTAAAGCTGATGAGAAGAAGCCAGAAAAACCTAAAGTAAAACAGGTAACAGGCGAAGTAGCAGCAGTTGATATGGCAGCTAAATCAATTACTGTGAAGGGGAAGAAGGCTGATGTAACAATGACAGCTGATCCTAAGCTTCTTGAGGGTGTAAAGGTCGGTGATAAGGTTGTCGCAAAATATACGGTTCAAGATGGCAAAAATGTGGCTAAAAGCATAAAACAAGCTAAACCCAAAGCTGAAAAGCCAAAAGCTGAAGCAAAGCCAGTAGAGCCTGTAAAACCTGCTGCTAAACCAGAGACAAAACCTGTTGAGCCACCAAAGAAATAATAATCTCACATTCTTTAATCAAAAAGAGGCGTTTTTATGTAAAAACGCCTCTTTTTGATTAAAGATCACAGAAAGTTCTTTTATAATTAGCTTGTTTGAGACTAAAATTTTAAGGTTTGCAAAAGTCAGTATTAGTACTGAGTAACCCTGTGTATTTTATAATCAACAAAAGCTAAATTATTTATACCCTTATGAATTTATAATTTTCGGAAGTGGAAATTTAATCTATTTTTGGCAAGAAGATATCAGACTTTCGAAATCAAGCACACTTATCGCCCAACCATTGAGCGATTATAAATTAGTTATCGATTACTAAACCCTTCTGTTCAATAGCATTTATGAGGAAGTCTTTGAACATTTCAGGGATGAGCCATTTAATACCGAGTTTTTCAGCCCATTTTATTAACCCTTGATCAGCAGTAATCAATAGTGCATCTAATTCCATCGCTAAAAGGAGTGTATCTACATCCTCTTTGCTATCGATTATTCCTTCTCTTAAAGCTTCTCTATATTTCTTCCTTAGATCTTTGATACTTTCATCTACGCCTATTTTAGATGCGTTCCTGACCGAGTTTTCAGCAATTCGAAGCCCTTTGTTTACTCGTTCTCTCATCTCTTCAATAAGTTCATAGAGTATGAAAGCAGGACATTCAAGCTCATATTTTTTGGGTGGCTTTTGATAAAGGAAGGAAAAAAGTTTTGAGGGTATCTTGTCTTTTCCGATGAAGTTAAGAAGTTCTTTAAAAGTCGAAGGGGGCATATAAAATTGAATTTCAGGGAGTTGTTCTGCTAAAGAGAGAAAAGTTTGAAAAGCTTCCTCCGGTGTTTCCCCAAGGGAGTTCCTTATATCAGGATTAACAAAAAGGCTTGTATCAAGAACTACTTTTAATTTTATATAATTTACTGAACTCACAGAATCTTAACTGCATCAAATATTCTTTAATAGTGGTATTCTAAGCCTTTGATGATCTTTATTGAGCGATATAACTGTTCTAATAAGAATAACCTGACCATCTCATGAGTAAAAGTCATAGGAGAAAGAGATAGTATGAAACTTGCCTTCTTTTTTACCTCATTGGAGACTCCAAAAGAACCGCCGATAACGAAATCGAGAGATGTCTTTGTAGAGAGAAAGATGGCAAACTCTTTAGAAGTCAGTAAGCTACCATTTTCATCCAGTAAGACGTAGGAAGTGGTATTAGATAATATCCTTTTACTTTCCTCAGTAATTATTTTGTTTCTATCTTCACCTTTAGAGTCTTTAATTTCTATTATAGTTATGTTAATTTGTTTTTGCAGTAATTTTAGATAATAAGCGATTCCATCATTTAGATACCTCTCTTTTGTCTTTCCAACCCATAGGATTCTTATTTTCATCTTCAACGTTTATTCTTGGGGCATCTAACCAAAATTTTTCAAGATTATAGTATTGTCTTGTATTCTCTTCAAATACATGGACGATGATATCTCCATAATCCAGTAGAACCCAGCAGGCATAAGCTAATCCCTCTATCCCCAGTGGTCTAAAGCCAGCTTCCATCAAAACTTTTTCGATATTTTCAACTATACTTTTTATCTGGGGAGTATTAGAGGCTGAGCAAATAACAAAATAATCGGCTATAGTAGTTAGGCTATTTAATTCTAAAATTGTTACACCCTCGGCTTTTTTTGCCAAGGATGCCTTCGCTGCTAAAATTGCTTTACCCTTACTATCGATTGAACTCTCCAGATAGTAAATAGAAATTATTTCATTCAAATTGTTATTATTAATGTGACCTTGCTCGATCTAAATATTATTATAGCATAGTAGGATCATCACTTTAGTTAATTTTTGACTTAGGAATAAATTTATTAATTTATTATACAGATATTATATAGATAAGTCGTTAAAGGAAAAAAACTTCACCCTATAAAACCACATAAAAATGGATAGTCTTAAAGCTCTGCTATCTAAGTTGCCTTCTGTGAACGAAGTCCTCCAGTCTAAAAAGGGTTTAGAGTGGCAGACATTGTATCCAAGAAAGTTTGTCCTTAAAGCCATCCGAGATTCCTTAGGGGAATTAAGGGGTTCAATATTTCAAGGGCAGGCAACAGAAATAAGTGATAATATAATCTACGACGGAATTGAGAAAAGACTACAAAAACTCTGCTCTTTTAGTTTAGTTCCTGTTATCAATGCAACAGGTATTGTTATCCATACAAACTTGGGGAGAGCCATTTTATCTGAAGCTATAATGGAACATGTGAAAGAGATAACATGTAGATATTCAAATCTTGAATATGATTTAGAGAAAGGAGTCAGAGGTAAAAGATATTCTCATATCCAACAACTACTCTCTGAGATAACTGGAGCTGAAAGCAGTATAATAGTGAATAACAATGCTGCAGCTGTTTTCCTCTGCCTTCATACCATTGCAAAGGGTAAGGAAGTCATAGTATCAAGAGGTGAATTAGTAGAAATAGGTGGCTCCTTTAGAATACCAGATGTGATGAATTCAAGCGGTGCCATTCTTAAAGAAGTTGGGACTACTAATAAGACTCACCTTTATGATTATGAAAGAGCAATTAGTGAAAATACAGCTCTCTTACTTAAGGTCCACCAGTCAAATTTTAGGATGACTGGCTTTACCGAGCTCCCTTCTATTGAGGAGGTGGTAAAGTTAGGAGATAAGTATAATATACCTGTAATGTTTGATTTAGGTAGTGGCTCTCTTATCGACATGAAACCTTACGGTATCTATAGTGAGCCAGCTGTTAAAGATATTATTGGGGCTGGTGTTGCTATCGTTACTTTCAGTGGCGATAAACTCTTGGGTGGTCCACAGGGTGGTATAATCGCTGGCAAATCCGAATTAGTAGAGAAAATATCTAAAAACCCTTTGATGAGAGCGCTTAGAGTTGATAAGATGACTTTATCAGCTTTTGAGGTAATCTTGAGATTATATCTTGATGAAAAAAGGGCTAAAGAAGAAATACCTACTTTAAGAATGATTTTTGAAGATAAAAAAACAATCAAGAGGAGAGCTCAAAGAGTTTTATTAAAAATTAAGAAACTTTCTTTAAATGATTTTGCTAGTTTCAATATTATGCACGATTATTCAGAGGCTGGAGGTGGTTCTTTACCTGGCTTGCCTTTTGAGACTTATGTGGTTTCAGTTAAACCATTCAAAGTTTCTGTTAATTCACTCGAAAAAAGGCTCAGATCGAGTCGCCCCCCTGTAATAGTAAGGATTAAGTTTGATAGCCTGATCTTGGATATGAGAACAGTTCAGGACAATGAAATAGACATTCTTGTCAAAACCCTTGCAGAATCTCTGAGAGGCTCCAACCTTTAAAAATAAACTATACTTTAATGATTTTATCTTTTTTATTAATCTCTAATAGTTTTCAATCAGATTAGAGAAAATTGCGTTATTACAGTGGTGAAAATTAGAGTTTAAATTAAGTGGTTTTTTTGACTTTCTTAGTGGTCTGATCAAGCGATATAGCTTTGATTCCTACTATTACACCTATCTTTCTTCATTCTATAACTGCACTAAAAGAGAGAACATCAATTTATATCTTTTCCATTGAATAAAGCTCTCTGGGATACATTTTTGATGCATAGATTTGTAAGGACTACCGACTCTTAGAGACATAGACACTTTCTATATGTAAGAGTATTCTTCTAAGTGAGACGATATTTACTCTCTGAAGCCTGATATTTTATTAGGCAGTAATGGGAGGTGGAAAAGCTAGAATAATAGCTTTATCTTAGCAATCTTATTCTGCCGTTTGATGAAAGTTGTAGGGACAGGTTATATTACAATTGAACTTATTTAAAGAATGATTTTTACATAAAAGGGATTATTATACTCTTTGGACTAAATTAATCTCTAATTGAAGAGGAGCAGTAGTAAGTAGATGCTTTACAGACTGAACTGAAAGATGAAAAAAGAGTCAAAACCCATCTGTTATCAAATTCTTAAAGTTTTAGCAATATCTCTCCTTTTTATACTTCTGCTATCCTGCACAAAAGCGCCCCTTGAGGAAAAGACCCAAACTCAAATATCTGAGAATAAGGAGGACCCAATAATTATTGGCGTTCTGCCCGAAGAATCTCCACGCATAATATATGAGAAGTTATATCCTCTAAAAAACTTCATCTCTAATACACTTAAAAAACCAGTGCATATAGAAATAGCCAAGGATTTTAAGGATTTAGAGAATAAAATAAGACAAGAAAAAATCCATCTTATTATCGTAGATCCTGCCACATATTGTGAGCTTAAATGGAATATGAAGAACAAGATATTCCCTCTCATCAAACCCGAAGGCGGAAATGCTGAAACAAGAAGTGTCTTTATAACAAAAGAAGGCAAAAATATTGAAAAGATCTTTGATTCCCTTGGAAAGAGACTCGCCCTCGGTGAGGAAAAGTCCTCCTTTAGTTATCTTATTCCCCTTTCTATGCTTAAAGATGTTGATATTTCAGTAAAAGATTTCAAGTCTCTTGATATGCTCCATAATGAAGATAGAATTGCTCTTTCCATACTTATAGGTGAACATGATGTCGGGGCGATAAGTGAAATAACGGCAACTAAATATTTAAAAGATGGTTTAAAAATAATAAGATATTCAGAGCCAACACCACGATTTTTAATTGCTTATGTAAAGATTTTGAAAGAAGAGGAAGTAGAAAAATTAAAGAAGAACATTCTTCATAGTATCGAGGACACAGTTCGTAAGTCCTTAGGTGTAGAAAAGTTTACCTTAGCTGAAGATAGAGATTTTGACTATATCAGAGTATTGATAAGAAATCTCAAAGGAACAGACTATATTGAATACGGCCCAAAAACAGTGAAAATTGCAATCCTTCCTCTTTACAGCCCCCTTACAATATATAAAAGATATGACCCCTTAATGAGGTATCTCTCAAAAAAAACAGGCTATGAATTTAAGCTGGTGATACCAAAGAACTTTGAAGAGTTTATTCAAATGGTAAGAGCAGGAAGGGTTGATTTTTCATATCAGAATCCCTATGTTTTTTCAATAATATCAAAAAATTATCCCCTTAGACCTCTTGCAATCACTGTTGGAGAAGACTGCACCACTGAAGAAGGCGTATGTGGAGATGAAAAATTCAGAGGTATCATAATTACAAGGAAAGACAGCAATATTAAAACACTTGAAGACCTACGGGGCAAAAAAATAATGATTGTTTCGCCTACTTCAGCAGGTGGATATTTATCTCAAAAACTCTATCTTGAAAAAAAAGGTTTTGATCTTAAAAAAGATTTTAAGTTAATTGATGCAAAAAGGCAGGAAAAGGTTATTATTGGAGTTTACAGAGGAGAAGCAGATGCTGGTTTTATAAGAGAAGCAGCTCTTAGTGTATGGTCTCATGAGGTTGACATCTCAAAAATAAAAATCCTTGATTATGGAGAATACTTACCAAACTGGCCTTTCGCTGTGGTGAATAATCAAAAACATGAGTTAACAGAGAGAGTAAAAAGGCTAATTACACAACTGAAGGATCCAACAGTTCTAATGACTGCAAAGGTTAAAGCTTTTAAAGCCCCTACAGATGAAGATTTGGCAGTACTTAAAAAGCTTGGTTTTTAAAGAAATCTCTAAAAAAATTCAAAGATTGAGTATAAGTTTGAAAATATTTTTTTCCTTTCTTGTCCTCTTCTTGGTGGTAACCCTTTCGATAAATCTTTTAATTATCAACTATCAAAGACAGTCTCTGAGGAATCAAATAGATACGAATATTTCAACCCTTCTTGAGAATTTGTCAAAGGAGGTCATCGACAACCTTGTTTTCTTTGACCCTTTAGCGATTGACGAAAAAATTTCTCTTGTTATGAATAATCCAGGAATTAATTACATAATGCTTGTTGACAAAAATGGCAAAATTGTTGGACATAGTGATAAAAGTTATCTTGGCAATTACATAAAAATAGAACCGTCAGTTTACGAAAAATGGCAAAAATTAGACACAGATGGAATTAATCATATAAATTTACCAGTTATTGTTGGAGATAGCTATTTCGGAGTTTTAAGAGTTGGTATCTCTAAAGATAAAATAAATGATTATATTGAACAGGCAACAAAAAATTTAAAAAATTATATTTATATTTTAAGTTCACTATTTTTTCTGCTAACTGTTGTTATGACATTTATGCTTTCAAAAACCCTTATAAAACCTCTGCAAAGACTTAAAAATAAAATGTCAAGTATTCAAGCAGATAAACTTGAAATATGCGAAAATCCATCAACTGTCCTTTGTAAAGACATCTTTAACTGTAATAAAACCGACTGCCTTGCCTATGGTCAAGAAAGATGTTGGATTATAAAAGAAGCAAAGGAAAACTGTAAAAAAAGCCACAACATTGATTGCAAAGATTGTTATGTTTACAAAATATCTTGCGGAGATGAAATTGGTTATTTAATTGAAACATTTAATGAGATGATTTTAAAACTTAAACATTCCCTTGATGAGCTTGATAGAGCAACAAAGGAAAAACTAAGACTTGAAAAATCCTCTGCTATGGCAGAAATGGCAATGACCGTTGCCCATGAGATAAAAAATCCCCTTAACGCAATAAAAGCATCTACTTCCTATTTGAAATCTAATTTTCAAGGAGAGGTCTTAAAGGAGTTTCTATCAATTATTGATAAAGAGACAGAGAGACTGAATGAACTAATTACAAGTTTCCTTTCATATGCAAGGCCTGTTCCCCTTAAATACGAAAGGGGAAACCTAAATCAAACATTAAGAGATGTCATAAAACTCATTGAAGCAGAAGCCAAAGAAGAAAAGAAGATTCTTCAGACAGAATTTGATACATCAATACCTGAGTTTTATTTCGATCATCATCAACTTAAGCAAGCTGTGCTTAATCTTTTAGTGAATGCAGCCGATGCAACTAAGGAAGGTGACACAATTTTGATAAAAACTAAAAAAATTAATGGAGGGGTTAAAATAATTATAAAAGATACAGGCGTAGGCATACCAGAGAACCTTATAGATAAAATATTCGAACCCTTCTTTACAACAAAAACTATTGGCTCCGGCCTTGGTTTAACTTGTGTGGAGAGAATTATAAAAGATCACGAAGGCAAAATAAGCGTACAAAGTAAAGTCAAAGAAGGAACTGAGTTCACAATAGAATTGCCCATAAAAGGGGGCTAAAATGGCAAATATTTTATATATAGATGACGAGATGAGAGCTCTCAAGGCAATCTCAGCCATCCTTAGGAAAGAAGGATACACTGTTTACACAGCTTCTACTGCTGAGGATGGGATGGAGATTCTTAAAAATAATTCTGTTGATTGTCTTATTCTTGATTATAGATTGCCCGGTATGGATGGTATAGATTTATTAAGATGGATCAAACTCAGTGAAATATCAATACCTACAATAATGCTTACAGCCTATGGGACAATTGAAAAAGCTGTAGAAGCGATGAAACTTGGTGCCTACCATTATTTAATAAAACCTGTGGATACAGGATTACTACTAAATGTAATAAAAGAAGCTATAGAGAAATCAAAGGGATTTAAAAAATCAGAAGAGATAGCAACACCTTTCCCCGAAATAATCGGAAAAAGTAAAGCTATGCAAGAAGTTTTCCATGTGATGGAGATGGTAGCAGAAAGTAACGCAAACGTTCTCATCACTGGTGGATCAGGAACTGGTAAAGAACTTGTAGCAAGAGCGATCCATAAAAGATCCTTGAGAAAATCAAAACCCTTTGTAATAGTAGACTGTACAACTATCCCTGAAAATCTTATTGAAAGTGAACTTTTTGGATATGAAAAGGGGGCTTTCACAGGAGCTACAGACAAAAAAATAGGGCTTCTTGAACTTGCTAACGAAGGAACTGTCTTTTTTGATGAAATTGGAGAATTACCAATCTTTCTACAAAAGAAACTTCTCAGATTTCTTCAAGAAAAAGAATTTCAGAAAATTGGAAGTACTCAAAGAATTAAAGTAGATGTGAGAGTAATCTCTGCAACAAACCGTGATCTTGAAAAAGCAGTCTCGGAGGGTAATTTTAGAGAAGATCTCTACTGGAGACTTAATGTTGTAAGAATAAATCTACCTCCTTTAAGGGAGAGAAAAGAAGATATTCCTTTACTCGTAAATAATTTTCTAAATAAATTCTCAAAGAAAAACAATAAACCTCTTCCTCAACTTGAACCAGAAGTTATGGATGCTCTAATAAACTATGACTGGCCTGGAAATATTAGAGAACTTGCAAATGTTATTGAA